>JALXBP010000117.1 GCA_026991395.1 Anaerolineae bacterium
GCGTAGATCACGATGAGGACGATGATGAGGAGCAGCAGCTTGCGCGACTTCAGCAGCCCGATCAGCCCCATCGCCAGCAGCGCGGGGAACCAGGCGGACACCCATTCGAACTGGAAAATGAAGACGTGAATCCCCCAGCCGAGCACGAGCAGCAACATCCCCAGGCGGGCCAGCCAGTGCCACTGCTTGCGCGTCAGCGCCAGCGCCAGCGCCGTGCTGATGAGCCACGTCGGGAAGAGCGGGCGCGTCTGAATCCAGTCGAAGAGGTGCCGTCCCAGGTGCAGGTGGATATCCACCAGCACCAGCGTCCCCATCACGAGGAAGGTATAGGTCATCGCGTCGAAGATGCGGCGATGGCGCAGCTTGTTCGCCGCGAAGAGATAGACGGCGGGCAGCAGTTCCATCACCGTCAAGCCGCCGATCTGCACGACGGGCCACGTGCGCCAGGGGCGCACCAGCGGATCGCGGAAGGTGATGCTCCACAGATAGGAGATGACGCAGGCCGCCATAAAGCCGAGCAGCGGCGTTCGCGTGGGCGAAGGCACGAGCCGCAAACGCCGCACCTCGTGCAACTCGTTGAGCACCCACCAGGCGACGACGGCCCCCGCCAGCGCGAGACTGATGGGGATTTTGCTCTGCGTCCCCGTGGGGATGGCGAAGCGGACGAAGGCCGCCGCCCAGAGAATGCCGAGAATCTGCACCTCGCCATTCCCTTGCCAGGTGAGGAAAGCCATCAGCCCCGCCGTCGCCACCAGCGCCACGGCGGCGACGGGAACCAGCACCCCTCGCCTTCCCGCCGCGTAGGTGAGCACCAGCGTCAGGAAGAGCGCGAAGGGAGGCAGCAGACGCCGCATCCATATCTTCCACGGTCCCGTCTCCAGCCAATCGCTATGTCGCAGCATCGTCCTACCCCCGCACGAAGGCTTCGAAGGTTGCGCCAATCGTGCGCCAATCGTAGCGGCGCACCACCAGCGCCCGCCCCGCCTCCCCAAGCCGCCGACGCAGCGCTTCGTCTTCCAGCAGGCGGATGACCGCTGCCGCGAAGGGTTCCGCCCCTTCCGCCAGCAGGAGATGCTCGCCATCGCGCACCGCCAGCCCCTCCGCCCCCTTCGGCGTCGCCACGACCGGCGTCCCGCAGGCCATCGCCTCCAGCACCTTCAGCCGCGTCCCGCCTCCATCGAGGATGGGGACGACGCAGAGCGTGCTGCGGGCGATGAGCGGATGGATCTGCGCCACGTAGCCGGTCAGTTCCACCCCCTCATCCAGCGGGAGCGCGGCGAGGTCCACCCCGCGCGTCGAGCCGGTGATGCGCAGCCGTGCCTCCGGGTGGAGGGCGCGGACGCGCGGCCAGACCTCGGCGAGGAAGAAGCGCATCGCGCGGAAGTTGGCCGCATAGGTCAGCGCACCGGGGAAGATGAGCGTGCTCCGCTCCACCGCTTCCGGCGGCGCGGGCGTGCATGCTTCCGCATCCACCCCGTTCGGCACGACCGCCAGCCGCGCCTTCGGGACGAGCCGCCGCACCAGCGCCGCCTCCTGCTCCGAAGCGACCGTGCAGCCGCGCACGCGCCCCACCAGCGCCCGCGTGTAGTTCGCCGCCTTCGCCCACATCAGACGGCGGCGCAGCCTCACTCCCGCCGAGGAGGCGTTGAGTACCTGCCCCCAGAGCATCCACAACTCCAGGTCCTCCACCACCTGCCGCGCCGCGTACCGGCGCGGGACGTAGTGGCTCGTCAGCGTCCCCGGCCCGATCTCGAAGCTGACGATGCGGTCGTAGTCCACCTCGGCCAGCGCCTGCGCCACCGCCCGCGCCATCGCCGGACTGTATCCGGCCCGCAGCGAGCGGGGACGCGGCGAGAGCCAGTGCCACCAGGCCGCGCCCGCCTCTCCGGGGTAGGGGATCGCCGCCCGCAGGCGGCAGGGCAGGTCGAGCGTCGTCGCATCGGGCAATGGGCGGCGGTGGAAGGCGATCAACTCCACCTCGTGCCCCGCCTCCGCCAGCGCCCGCAGGAGCGCATACGTCCGAATCCGCGCCCCGTTGTCCGGCGGGGTGGGGAACCAGCCGCTCAGCGCCAGAATTCTCATCCTCCCAGCACCTCCCGCATCGCCCCCGGCCCCCAGCGACCGAGGAAGGCATCGCGCAGCCCCAGCAGCCGCGCCCGACGTTGTGCCCGCTTGGTGCGTCGCCACCGTCGCCGCACCGTCCAGACGGCGATGAGGCGCAGGTCTTCCAGCAGCGCCCGCGCCTGCGCCTGCCACGGCGCGCCGCTGCGCCGCAGGAAGAGGTAGCGGTTGCGCGTCATAAAGTAGTGGACCATCGGCGAACTCTCCCGCCCGTCGCGCGGAATGGCGTGCCAGAGCATCACTTGCGGCAGGTGCAGCGAGACGAAGCCGTGCCGCGCCGCCCGCACGCCCCATTCCACATCCTCGTAGTAGAGGAAGAAGTCCTCGTCCAGCAGACCGGCCTCCTCCAGCACCGCGCGGCGGACGAAGAGCGCGCAGCCGCTGAGGAAATCCACCCGCCGTACCTCGGTCGTCGCCTCCGTCAGCATCCACGTCCGCCCGTCGCGGCGATCCAGCCGCCCGCCCGCCGACCAGATGAGGCTCGGACGGTCGGCGTAGTAGATCGTCGGGCCGAACATCCCCGCCTGCGGATGGGCCTCCGCCGCCGCCACCAGCTTGCGCAGCAGGTCGGGCGGGAGGATGGTGTCGTTGTTGAGGATGAGGACGAACTCCGCCCCCAGCGCCAGCGCCCGCCGCAGGCCGACGTTGTTCCCGCCCGCATAGCCCAGGTTGCGCCCCGTCTCGATCACCTCCGCCCAGGGGACGGCAGCCCGCAGCGCGGCGGGCGAACCATCGTCCGAGCCGTTGTCCACCACGACGACGGCGAACTCCTCGTAGTCCTGCTGCTTCAATCCCTGGAGACAGGCCAACGTCTCGCGCAGCGCCCGCCAATTGAGCACGACGACGACGACGCGCATCACCAGCTCCGCATCACCAACGGAAGGTAGACGAGATCGCTCGGCAGGACGGTCAACGTCGCCGTGTCCACCGGTCGCGGCGACATCACCGCCTGCGCCGTGATCGTCCACCGTCCCGGCGCACCGGGGAGATAGACGTTCGGCGAAATCCACTCGCCCCGCGCCTCCGGCTCGATGCTGAAGGTGCAGCCGTCCGTCCAGTCGCCCTTGCTGTTACCGTAGCGATCGTAGGCCACGACCGTCGCCGTAACCGGCAGGCCGGTCGTGATCGCCTCTGTGCTCAGCGAGAGGACGATCGTGTACGGCTCCAGCGCGGGGCGCACCTCGATCGGGTCGGAGGTCGCCGCTAACAGCCCATCCGTCGCCGTGAAGACCTGATCGCCCGCCGTGAAGAAGACGAAAGCTGCGCCGGGGAAGGTGTGCATCCCCGCGTCGGCGGGCGTAAAGGTGTACGGCGATGTCGGCGTGTAGGAAAAGACAGCCCGCGGATCGCTGCTGAGGAAGTAAACCGTCCCCGTGTAGTTCTGCTTCACGTTGCCGAAAGCATCCAGCGCCGTGAGACGAGGGCCGTTGTAGAGTGGTGCGCCCGCCGGTGTCCAGGTCGTGTAGCCGTCGAGCTGGAAAGCCGCCAGCGGACCGGCGACGACGGGGATGGTCAGCACGCGGGAGACAGCCCCCGTCTCCGCCGCGATGAGCACCTCACCCGTGCGCGTACCGGCGACGACCGTCGCCGTCGCGACGCCGCCCGACGTCTCCCTCACCAGGGGGGAACCGCCGACCAGCGTTCCGTAGTGGATGGAACTGAGGCGCGTGAAGGTTACCGGCGTCCCGTCGGCCACCGGCTGCCCGCCCGCGTCGAAGACCTCCGCCTGCACGACCGCCGTCGTGGTCCCGTCGGCCACCAGTTGCGCAGGCTCCGCGCTCATCGAAAGCGTTACCGGTGCATCGCTCACGCGCAGCAACGGGAGCGTATCCGTCCCCAACGTCGTGTGCGTGATGAAGAGCGAAGCCGTGCCCGTCGCGCGGGCGTAGAACGTCGCCTCCCGCTTGTCCCCGGCGACGACCAGGTCCGTCGTGAGGATGCCGCCGCTGTGCACCTGCATCCCCCAGGTAACCGGCACGGCGGCCACGAAGTGCCCTAACGCATCGCGCGAGATGGCGTAGAAGGTGCGCTGATACCCCAGGGCGACCGTCGCCGTCTCCACCTCCGCGCCGCTGCCGTCGCCCGCCGACTCGATCGCGACGCTCGCAGGCGGGCCGACCAGCGTAACTTCGCCGGAATCCGCTGGCTCCGTATCCTGCACCGTGCACGATGCTCCGCTTGCAAGGCCGCGCACCAGTCCGTCGGCGTCGCCGTCGAAGTGCACGACGAAAGCGTTGGGTACGCTGTTCATCGCTCCCGGGGCCGCTTCCACCACGATGAAGAAATCGCGCGCGCTCTGCGGCCCGACGACGAGGAGCGGATCGTCCTCGGCGAGGGTGAGCGTCAGGTAACCGGCGGCGTCGGGCATCGGCGCGGTGATGGTGAGCACCGGCGTATCGCTGCTCGCCCAGCGATGATTGCCCGTATCGCGGTAGAGCCAGAGCCGCGAGACGCGGTCGCTCAGATCGGGCATCGGCGCACCGTCGGGCGTGGTGAAGCGGAGCCGCAGCCGCAGCAGCCGCGCCGACTCCTCTCCGCTCAGCCCGTTGTCGGCGAAGGTGATGCGCAGCACATCGTCCATCGCCCCTTCCTGGATGGGCGGCGGATCGGTCGGGAAGCTGTCCAGCGTAACCTCGCCCGTCCCGTTCCGCCAGATGGCCACCTCCGGCCCGTCCCAGACCTTGCCCGCCACGGCGATATCCTCATCGCCGTCGCCGTCGAAATCCGCCGCCACCACCTGCTGCACCCGCTCCGCGCTGACGCCGAAGGTGAGCGCTTCCCAGTGCGTATCGGTCAGCGTCTCGCCGAAGGGCGGGCCATCCTGCACGAACCAGATGCGTTGCCAGAGATCGATGCCGGGCATCAAGTCGGGGCGGGCGTCCATCGTGAAGTCGGCCACCGCCAGCGCTATCGCCGAACCGCCCATCCAGGGGACTCTGCTGCCGTACCAGACGGCGGTCGGCTCCCACGTCCAGTGGAAGTGGTCGGGGTGCTCGTCGAAGGGCGTTCCGTCGTTGCGCCAGACTTTCACCTGGTAGTCGGCGCTGACGTGATCCGCCGTCTCCACGTCGAGCCAGCCGTCCCCGTCCAGGTCGGCGATGCGCACATCGTAAACGGTAACGCCCCAGTAGCCGTGGTAGTGCCCCAGCGAGAGGGTGATGCTCGCCGCGTCGCGCCCGACGATGCTCTTCGGCCAGGGAAGGCCGAAGGGCGAGGTGGGGTTGCGCATCGCCATCACCTCCCAGACGAGCGGCCAGGTATCGGTTTGGGGATCGTCCGGCGTGCCGATCGCCGGTGCGTGATCCGTCCCCACGACGAGATCGGGGTGGCCGTCGCGGTCGAGGTCGCCCGCCGCCACCGCGTTGACGGGGTAGGTGAAGACGGCGGCGACCGTCGCCGCTGGGGGCGTCTGCCACGGATCGCCGTCATTGTGCCAGAGGAGGACGGCGTGATCGGCGCTGGGCGCATCGTTCGTCCGCCCCGTCCCGCAGGCGAGGTCGGGCCGCCCGTCGCCGTCGAAGTCGGCCACGGCCAGGGCGGCAACGGCACGCTGAGGGCCGTCGATGGCCACCGACTCCCAGTTGCCGCTCCCGTCGCCGGGATTGTGCCAGAGGCGGAGGTAGGGCGGCGCATCGTGTCCGCTCACCACGTCGAGCGCGCCGTCGCCGTCGGCATCGATGAGCGCGACGGCGAGCACCGCCGCGCCGCTCCCCACCGGCGTCGAAATCCACGGCTCCGTCCACGGGTCGGCGGGGGCCTGCCACCAGACGAGCCGCCCCTCCGCATCCCCGCCGACGAGGTCGGGACGGCCGTCGCGGTCGAGGTCGCCCGCCGCCACGGCCAGCATGTCGCTCTGCCTCTCCGCGACGGCAACCGCAGCGCCCTCACGGAAGCGGGCGGCGCAGTGCAGCCGCCGGTTGTCGAAGCGCACGAGCGCCCCCGCCCCGCCGCTGGCGAGGTCGAGATCGCCGTCGGCATCGAGGTCGGCGGCAAGCAGCACCGACGGCGTGGAGCTTAGCGCCCGCGCGGTCGAGGCCGACCAGCCCCCCCAAACGCCGCCGTTACGCCAGGCCGTCATCGTGTACGCCCCCACCGCCGCCACGTCGGGACGGCCGTCGCGGTCGAAATCGGCGACGGCGAGGGCGGTCAGCGACGTCGTCGCCGTCCCCAGGGTTACGGCGGCGACCGTGCCGCTCAGCGCGCCGCCCGCCTCGAAGGGCATCGCCCAGCCGAGCACGCGCCCCCCCGCGTCAACCGCCAGCAGGTCGGGCAGGCCATCGCCGCTCACCTCGGCGGCGGCCAGATCGGCCAGCGAGTCGCCCGCCGCCGCCCAGTCGAGATAGCTCCACGCGCCGCCGAAGGGGTCGTCCCGCCCCTGCCACAGGCGCACGCCCGCACCAACCGACGCCGCCACATCCCGCCGCCCGTCGCGGTTGAAGTCCGCCGAAACGAGCGCCGACCCTTCTCCGCCCAGGGGCATCGCAAGCGTCGTCGTCCACACCCCGCCGAAAGGATCGCCGCCGTTGCGCCACAGGTGCAGCACCCCGTCCGCGCCGATCGCCACCGCGTCGGGGCGGGCGTCCCCGTCGAGGTCGGCCAGCAGGCCGTCGGTGTAGGTGCCACCATCGGTGATGAGCGACGTCGTCCAGCCCGTGCCGTCGTTGCGCCAGAGCCGCACCTCGCCCTCGCAGAAGGCGGCGGCATCGAGATCACCGTCGCGGTCGAGATCGGCCACATCGAGCGCGACGACCGTGCCGGTGCAGTTGCCCAGCGTCGTTACCTGCGTGAAGGCGCTCCCCTCCGCGAGGCGCACCGTCATCCCCTCGGCGTAGAGGAGGTCGCCCTTCCCGTCGCCGCTCAGATCGGCGAAGGCCATCGCCCGCACCGCCGCCGTCGGCGTGAGGAGCGGTTCGGCCTCCGCCAGCACGAAGGGGTCGCCCTCGACGGGAGGGGTGGCGAGCGCCGGTGCCGAGGTGCCCCTGAGCAGGAGGACGAGCGTCGCCACGGCCAGCGCCATCGCCGCCGCCACCCCCATCCAGCCGCGCCATCGCCTCGCTGCGCGTACCGTTGTCTCACTCGCCATTGGCCACCTCCTCACGGTACGCCTCCGCGGTGCGGATGATGAAGTCGGCCAGGCGCGGCCCGACTTCGCGGTTGGCCGTCTCGTTGGGATGCGAATCCTCCCCGTCGCGGCGGTAGTCGGCGCGGAGCATATTCACCTCCGGCGAGTCGGGGTCATCCTCCGCCAGCGCTCCGAAGAGGTCGAAGGTCGCCACGTTGGGGTGCCCTTCCAGGTACTCGTCGGAAAGCAGCCAGTCGGCGAAGGCCCGCGCCCGCGCCGCTGCCTCCGGCGTCGTCGCCGAGGGGTTGAGTGGCG
This sequence comes from Anaerolineae bacterium, assembly GCA_026991395.1. GTDB lineage: Bacteria > Chloroflexota > Anaerolineae > B4-G1 > SLSP01 > JALXBP01. Next base: position 7,499 of record JALXBP010000117.1, read on the forward strand.
GCGGCGTGAGGACGATGAAGAGATGGTCGGGATGGTCGTCCATCACCTCGCGCATCGCCAGATACCACTGCTTGTACTGCTCCAGTTGCTCGTCGCTGCGGATGTTGCTCACGGGGAAGCAGGATTTGAAGAGGATGACCTCGTGCTGCATCAGCCCGCTGAAGGCGTTGAGCGGCAGTTCGTGCAGCGGCTGCGCGAAGAGCGCCGCCAGCCCGTCGGGATTGGTGTTGTCGTCCGGCACGCCGTAGCTGTAGCCGGTCAGCGCCCCCGAGGGATCGGTGATGCCGATGTAGTTGTAGTCGTGATCCCAGAAGCGGTAGCCCGCCTCGCTCAGCCGCTCGCGCACGCCGCCTTGTTGGATGAGATAGCGTCCCACCGAGTGGTGGAGGAAGATGACGTTGCTGAAGGCCCCCGCCGTGCCTTCCTCGATGGCTTCGTCGTGATGAAGAAGGGCCCGCAGGCGATGGACGGTACGCATACGCAGCCCCTTTCCCCGCAGCAGGACGAGGGCTGCCGCGCCGAGAACGGCCAGCGCGCCGACCGTCATCCACAGTCGTCTTCCTTTCATCCCTGACCTCCTTGTTCTCAGCGTTCCCAGCGTTCCACTTTCCCCGCCAGCCGCGCGGGGTTGCCGTAGACTAACGAGTTCGGCGGCACATCGCGCCTCACGACCGAACCTGCCCCGATGACGACGTTGTTGCCGATGGTTACGCCCTTCATAATGATGGAGTACGGACCAACCCACACATCGTTGCCGATGGTGATGGGAGCCTCGACCTCCACCTCGCCCACCCGCTCCATCCAGAGGCGGTGGCCGATGGAATCGAAGATGCTCACGTTCCAGGCGAACATGCAGCGATCGCCGATGGAGACTTCGGTGGCGCACATCAGCGTCGAATGAGGGCCGAGGATGGCGCGGCTACCGAAGCGCAGATGACCACCGACGACGATCTTGCTCCCCATCGCCCAGCGGGCACCGCGTCCCACCTCGATGATGCCGCCCTTCCATTTGAGCACCTGCACTTTGCGCTCGATGATGAACGGTTCGCGTGAGTCGAACTTGTAGAGCCGCAGCGCCCAGCGCATCACCCCCAGCGCGGCGATCACTTTGTCGCGCAGCGGATAACGTTTGAACTGCTCCCAGAAGTGAGCGAAATCCGGCACACTCCTTTCCTCGGTCATCGTTCCCTCGCTTTCGTCGCCCCCATCGTTCCCCTCACGGCGGCCTCAGACGCCGACCCAGCACATCCCCTTCAGCACGTCGTAGAGCCGCGCCATCGCTCGTTCCCACGACCACGTTCGCACCACGTAGCGCCTCGCCATCAGCGACATCCGCGCCAGTTGCGACCAGTTGCCGATGAGCTCGTCGATGGCCGCAGCAATGGCCGCGGGATCACGCGGCAACAAGCGCCCCGTCTGCCCGTCGAGGATCGTCTCCTGCACACCGCCTTCCCGCACCCCGATCACGGGCGTGCCGCATGCCTGTGCTTCCAGCGGCACCAGGCCCAGCGGCTCCCGATAGGGCGTGTAGCCGACGAGCGAGGCGCTGTTGTAAGCCGCCACGAGGATGGCGTCGGGCACGCCCACGTCGATGTAGAGCCGAATGCCCCTCTGCTCGGCCAGCGCCGTCAGGTAGCGGCGCTCCTCCTCTTCCGCGTAGTTGCTGATGATGTGCAGCAGAGGGCGCTTCCGCTGCGGGAGCAAGGCGACGGCCTCGATCAAGGTATCGAAGCGTTTGTAGGGCGTCAGCGCCCCGACGGAAAGGAGGGAGCCGTTGCGCGAAAGGCCCAGCGGATGGAAGAGTTCGACATCGATGCCCGGCGGCGAGACCTGAGCTTCCACGCCGTAGATGCGTTTCACCTCCTGCTGCGTGTAGCGGGAATTGACCACGACGCAGGTCGCCGCCTGCGTGGCCTCACGATCCACCTTCCCCAAGCGGGAAAGGTAGCGCTGCCGAAAGGGATCGATGCGGTCGCGCAGGCGATCGCGCTTCCGAGTGCCGCGCACCTGCAGCGGCGGCTCGTAAAGCCGCCGCAACGGCTCATGGCAGTAGTAGAGCGTCGGCATCGGCGCGTAAGCCAGGATGAGCGGTGCTTGCGTGAACTGCGAAGGGTGTGCGAAGAGCAGATCATAGCGCTGCATATCCACCTGCGCCGCCAGGTGTCGGTGAAAGCGCCGCAATCGTGCCAGGTCGAGCAGACGGGCGCTGTAATTCAGCCGACCCAGTGGACGGCGAAGCGTCGGCAGCGGACGAAAGGGCAGGCGGCGCACCTCGACGCCGGAAGGTGCCTCCAGCGGCTTCGCCGTCGTCGGCTCGAAGAGCGTAATCTCCACACCCTGCGCGGCCAGCCGTCTGAGTTGTTCATCGGCTACACGCCAGGCTCCCCCCGAATGGAGATTGTGAAAGAAGGCCAACCTCATCCCTCAACCCTCCCTCGCCGCCTGGCTTCCCAATCAACCTCGTGCCAGCCCCGCAGGCGGCGATAGAGCGGCACGAAAAATCGCAGCAAAAGCCCTCCACCCAGGGCCATGCGCGCCGTCCAGCAATAGCGCGGACGTCCGCACAGCGCACAGGCCCGCTCCAGCCACCGACGGCCCGTCCGCACATCGCCCTGGAGCAGGGTCTCCAGCCCGACGCGGCGGAGAAGTTCCGCCTGCGATTCCGCAGGCAAAGCACGGAAGGGCGGTTCGGCCATCAGCGCCTCCTGCGCCTCCGGCTCACCGGCGAAGAAGATGACGAGCAGTTGCCGGATGAACTCCACCCGCGTCGCCAAGGGCAGCGTCGCGAAGAAGTCGGCGCGATAGGTCTTACACTTGAAGCGCTGCATCGAGCGCCAGCGTCGGCTCCACAGCGGATGCCGGGGCGAGGAGGCATTCTCATCGTGCAGGCGGTAGAGGCAGACCGGCGCCGAATGCTCCGCGAAGGAGGCTCCGGCGGCGGCCAGCCGCAGCCAGAAATCGGCATCCTCCGCGCCGCGCAGCGTCTCATCGAACCAGGGCGGCCCCTGCAGCCGATCCAGGGCACGACGCCGCACGATGGCCGCGTGCGGAGCGATCGGCAGGTTGTGGAGCACCATCACCTCCAGGAGGCGATGGGGCGAAACCGGCGGACGCTCGTCGGAAAGGCGGCTCAGCCGCCGCCCGCGGGCATCGGTGTAGTAGCCGTCGCCATAGGCAACATCCACATCGGGGTGAGTCTGCAGAAAGGCCATGCCGTCGGCCACGGCGGTCGGCAGCAGCCAGTCGTCGGAATCCAGGAAGATGAAGGCTTCCCCGGTCGCCGCAGCGATGCCGCGGTTGCGTGCCCGCGAACGCCCTGCGTTGTCCTGGTAGAGGTAGCGGATGCGATCGCCGAAGGTCGTCCGCAACCGCTCCCCCGTCCCGTCGGTGGAGCCGTCGTCCACAACGATGACCTCCACGCCCGGATAGGTCTGATCCAGTGCGCTCTGCACCGCCTCGATGACCATCCCCACGCGATTGTAGGTCGGGATGATGATGCTGACTCTGCCGCGTTGTTCCCCGGCCATATCAAGCCCCCTTGTTCCCCCTCAGATGTTCGCGGATGAGCCGGTAAGCCTGCTCGCCGCGCCGTTCCCACGTTGCCCTGTGAGCATAGACCAGCCGCTGCAGCCGCAGCGACGGCTCTTCCTCGAAGGCGGCCTCCATCTCGGCGATCATCGCCTCCGGTGTCGTCGCCACGCGCACGACGTCGGCAAAACGCTCCATTCCGGCAACCGGCGTACCGACGATCGGCTTTCCGGTCGCCAGGTAATCGTAGAGCTTGATGGGGTCCATACTCTGCGTCAAGGGCGTCAGGCGATGCGGGAGGAAGCAGAGATCGAAGCCGCGCATAATGTTGGGAAGCTCGGCGTAGGCACGACGCCCAAGGAAGTGAATGTTGGGACGCGCGGCCAGGGCCTCCACCTCCTGCCGATGGTTCTCCCACACGTTGCCCACGAAGATGAACGACCAGCGCGGACGCCGCTCGGCCACCTGTCCGATGAGATCGTAATCCAGCTTGTCGGCGATCTGCCCCACGTAGCCGATCCGCGGTCGCGGCAGAGCGGCTACCGCCCCGTCGATCGGGCCGTTCACCGCCGCCCGTCCGATGACGGCGGTATCCGTCGCATTGGGCAGTTCCCACGTCCGCGGGTTCACGGTCCTCGCCCGCTCGTAGAGCGCCTGCGAGACGGCGAAGACGAGATCGACACGCCGCAGCACCATCTCGTTGGCCGCCTCCAAATCCCGCCGGTCGTCCACCGGCAGCACGTCGAAGGCTGCCCAATCATCCGTCCAGTCGTAGCAGGCCAGACTGCGTTGCGGGAAGGCATCCAGAGCCCAGGCCTGCAGCGGATGGGTCAGCCAGAGGACGAGCCGTCCGGGCGGGAGCTTCGCCAACGCAGCCTTCAGCCGGGCCACGACGTAGGCCCGGTTGAGACGGTGCAGCCATTCCATACGCCGTATCCGAGGCCAGCGGCTCAGCGGCACGATCTTCTCCGTTACCGTCAGCACGTGCAAGCGTTCCCCTTCGATACGCGGCGCTCCGCGGATGGCCGCCCAGCGTGCACCACGCCGCGGCGGCAGATGGGAGGGCGAGAAGCGTCCCCGCACCCAGTCGAGGAGGCTGTCCTCCGTCGGCGGCTCGACGTAGAGCAGGGAGAGATCGACGTGGCGGGCCAGTTCGTGGGCCAACCGCTGCTTGCGCCGCCAGCGGTCGTCCCATTCGTATGTGGAAAAGTACAGCATACGTATCGGCTCAGCAGCCATAACCGCTCTCCTCAATGTAGATGATGCGGCTACCGTGCGGCTCGAAGCGGAAAGGCACAGAGCGCAGTTCCGGCAGCGCCTGGACGATCTCCTGATGGCGCTCAGGCGGCGCGTAGAGCAGGAGGAAGCCCCCGCCACCTGCACCGAGGAGCTTGCCGCCGATCGCGCCGTGCTGGCGGGCAATGGCGTACCAGCGGTCGATCTGCGCGTTGCTGATCCCGCGCGCCAGCTTGCGCTTCTCCATCCAGTTGGCGTGCAGGATTTCGCCGAAGCTCTCGATGGAATTGCGGCTCAGCGCCTCGCGCATCTCCTCGGCCAGTTGCGCCATACGGCGCAGGACGGCGCGCGTGGCTTCATCGTAGCTGTTGCGCTCCTGCTCGGCCAGGATGTCGTCGGCGCGGCGCGTCAAACCTGTGTAGAGGAGGAGGAAGTGCCGCTGCACGGCACGCCGTGTCTCCGGCGGGCAGATGACCGGCTCGACGAAGACGCTGCCGTCGGGATCGAAACGGAAGAAGGTCCAGCCGCCGTAGGCCGCGAAGTACTGATCCTGCTTCCCGCCGTGGCGGCCACAACGCTTCCGTTCGATGAGGTAGGCTTCCCGCGCCAGCCGCTCCGCACCGGCACGCCGCCCCAGATAGGCGTAGAGCGCGTTCAGCAAGCCGACGGTGTAGGTACTCGACGACCCCAGTCCCGTCCCCTGCGAGGGGATGTCGGAAATGGAGGTAATCTCGATCGAGCCGCGGATGCCGACCATCTTCAGCGACTCGCGGATCAGTTCGTGCTGCAGGGACTCCAGATCATCGACGATCTCCGTGCGCGAGTAGCTGGCGCGAATCTTGTGGTCGAACTTGGGATTGACGGTGATGTAGATGTACTTGTTGATCGTCGTCCCCAACACGGCCCCCGGTTCCCTTTCGTAGAAGGCGGGGAGGTCGGTGCCTCCACCGACGAAACTGATACGCAGCGGTGTCCTCGAAATGATCATCGCCTTCTCCTCCGTTCCTCCTTCACAACCAGGACTGTGCCCGCATCCACAGTTCCAGCGAAACGAGTACCCCGATCTGCCGCGTTACGCGCCGCTCACCGTGCGCCGCATCGAGCCACTGCTCGAGCGCCCGCGGGGCGAAGATGGCGTGCAAGCGCGTCTCCGGCGCGAGAAGCAGCGTGCGCACCCAACGATGTAGCGGCCCGCCGACGGCCAGCCAGCGGTCGTAGTCCGCGTAAGGACGCAGACGCGGCGGCGGGACGGCCCGCAGGCCCAGCGCACGCAGACGCCAGCGAAGCTGTCGTTCGGCCCGCATCGCCACGCTGCGCAGCGAGGAGATGAGCGGCAATCGCGTCCCCGTGTAGGGGACGTGGCCGAGCTTCGGGGAAAGGCGCAGCAGGGCATCGATCATCAACGCCCGATTCAGCAGCAGCCCCGGCGGGATGCGCAGCACATAGGTTACCAACTCCCGATCGGCGAAGGGGAGGATCACCCGATGCCGGGGGCGCAACAAGCGGTGCCCCTGCGCGATGAAGCGCCGTTGACGTTGCCACAAGTCGAAGGTTACGGCCAATTGCGCCGCATCCTCGACGGGCGGCGAGACCACATCGCGGAACGCCTCCCATGCCGCGTCCCGCAACGCCCCGTACCAGCGCGGCGTCAGCAGACGTTCCAAATCCTCCCGCCGGAAGGCGACGTTGGCTTGCCGGAAAAGGTACCGCCGAACCTCTCCCTCGCCGTAACGCCCCCAAAGCAACGATGAGAGATGCGAGCCGAAGAGCGCATCGCCCAGGAAACCGAGGACGAGCGCGGAAGGCCAAAGCCCGCTCTCGCGCTCCCCCCAGAGGAGGTGGAAATGCACCGCCCCCGTCATCCCTTCCGTCAGGCGCACGGCCTCCTCGACGATCTGCGGCCAGCGCGAAGGATGCAGCACGGCCAGATGATGGGGGAGATGGAGCGTGCGCGCCACCTCCGCCGCCCATCGCGCATCATCGCTGCCGCGCAGGCCGAAGGTGTAGGTGCGCGGACGCCGCCCTTCCGCCACCATCAGCGCCAACAGCAGGCGCGAATCCAGCCCGCCGCTGAGCAGGACGCCGTCTTCCCCCTCTCGCAGCCGCTGACGGGCAACCGCCTCTCGCAGGTAGTGGAGCAGCCCCTCCAGCCAGCGATCCCGGGCCTGCAACGGCGAAGGCGAAAGCGCCCAGGGACGCCAGTAGGTCTCCAGCCGCATCAGCCCGCCCTTCCACGAAAGGCAGGTCGCCGGAGGCACCAGCGCGATCTGCTCGACGAAGGTCGATTCGCCCAGCGGATACTCCAACGCCAGGAAGGCGGCAAGCGCACGCCGATCGAGCGTCGGGCGGAGATCGGGCAGCGCAAGGAGGTAATCCATCCGCGTTGCGGCAAAGATCACCTCCCGTTCCACGTGGTAGTAGAGCGGATACAGCCCCAAGTGATCGGTCAGCAGGCTCATCCGCCGCTCTTCACCATCCCAAAGGAGGGCGGCGAAATGGCCGTTCAGGCGCTGCGTGTAACTTGCGCCGTAACGCCGCTCCAGGCGAAGCAACTCGGCTGCATCCCCGCTACCGTCGAGTAGTTCCCCCTGGAGCAGGGCGAAGCAGCAGGCTTCCTCGCCCCAGGCGATGACCCTCCCCAACACCGCCTGTTCATCTGCGACGATGGCGACGCCGATCTCCTCGTCCACGTGCAGATAGCGGATCGTCCGTCCGGGTTGCGCCGCCTGCCCCATCCGTCGGAGCAAGGCCCTGCGGCGCTCCGCATCCATCGGACCGGCGATGGCGAGCAGATCAACCATTCCCCCCTCCTTTCACGATCTCCTCACACCATATCGAGCCGGCGCAGGAGGAGCGCCGGATCGGGCAAGGGCATCTCCTTGCGGGCCAGTAGACGGCGATGCAGGGCCAACAGACGCTCGGCACTGCGCCGCCAGGTGAATTCTCGCTCCACGCGGATGCGTCCCGCTTCGCCCATCGCCTGCGCCAGCGCCGAATCGGCCAGCAAGCGCGCAGCCGCCGCCACCAGGTCGGCGATCGAGGTCGGATCGACGAGGTAGCCCGTTCGGCCATCGAGTACGGCATCGTCCGTCCCCCCGCTCCGCCCCCCGATCACCGGCTTGCCGCAGGCGGCAGCCTCCAGAAAGACGATGCCGAATCCCTCCACGTCGCTCCCTTCCATACGGTTGGGCATCACCATCACATCCGCCGCATTGTACCATCCCGGCAAGGCCGCATCCTCCACCGCCCCGATGAGGCGGACGACATCGATGAGACCCAGTTCCGCGATCAGGCGATGGAGGCGCGGCGCATCCGCTCCCACGCCGACGATGGCGTAGTGGAGATCGGGGAACTGTCGACGCAGGGCCGGCAATGCTCGCAGCACCAGATCGTGCCCCTTGCGCGGCGTGAGCCGTGCCACCGTCAAGAGCAACGGGCCGTCGCCCAACTGATAGCGTCGGCGGACGGCCTCGCCTGCGGCGGGGTCGGGATGGAAGCGCTCGACATCGACGCCGGGCGGGATGATGGCGATCCGCGAAGGTTCGACGCCCTTTTCCACGAGGAGTTGGCGGGCGTAGCGGCTGATGGTGATCACCGTCGCCGCTTCCCGCAGCGTGCGTTCGCGCCATGCCGCCAATCGAGGCGAGGAGAGCGGCTCGATGATCTCCTTGGCATAGGCGAAGACGACGTAGGTCATCCCAAGCGTGCGCGAAAGGAGCCAGCCCGTCAGGGCATCGGGAACGGCGACGCCGCAGTAGAGAATGTCGCGGCGGCGAAGGTGCAATTTCCGCACCAGATCGGTCAACCAGCGGAGGCGCGTGCGGCGTCCTTCCATAAACCAGTGCCAGCGGGCACGCGGTTCGCGGTAGACGGGGAAGGCCAGCCGCGCGTCGAAGCGCCCGTCGTCCGGCTCGTGGGGCGTCAGGACGGCCACCTCCTCAGGCGGAAGGCGGGAGAAAAGCTCGTAGAGGTAGGTTTCTCTCCCGCCGATACGCGGCGGGAAGGTGTACGTTACCAGCAGGGCACGGTCAGCCATACGCACCTCCCCACAGCAATCGGCGCAGATGACGGGCACGTTCTTCCACATCGAAAAGCTCTTCGGCGGCGCGGCGGGCTGCCTGCGAGAGCCGACGGTACCGCTCCGGCAGGCGCGCGGCCTCCTCGATGGCCTGCAGGTCGGCAGGCCGCGGCGGGTCGTCCACGACGATCGCCGCGCCGCGAGGCTCCAGGAGCGCCGCCCACGGCGTTCCCCGCCGCACGATGGGCGGGACCCCCTTGGCGAGGGCCTCCAGCAGGCTCTGCGGCATGCCCTTCACGTCGGGTGCGTCGCGGAAGAGCGCCCAGCAGAAGTCGAAACCATCCCAGAAGGCGGGCATATCCGCGATGCGGCGGGCGATAACGCGGACGGGCGCATCGGACGGAATGCGCTGCAGCACGTAGGCGGGCGTGGTGCGCCAAAGGAGGACCGTCTCCATCGGGAGACGCCCGGCCAGCCGACGGGTCAACGTCATCATCAGGGGAAAGCCGCGCACGTTCAACACGGCCTGCTCGCGGGCGGGCGTGTCGTGCTCCGGCAGCGGCGAACTGGCAAAGAGGAAGCGAAAGGGCGGCTCGATTGGGCGGGCCGGGTCGGGCGCAAAGCGGTGCAGATCGACGCCGGGAGGGAAAAGCTCCACGCGATGGCGGGGGTAGTGCCGCCGCGCCGCCGCCGCCAGCGAATCGTTTTCGGCCAAGATCAGCGTTTCCGGCAGCAGCGCAGGCGGGTGCGCGAAGGTGTTGTGCACGGAGATGAGGAAGGCCATCTGTTTCCCTCGGCGCAGGGGGCGCAGCGGCGCGAAGAAGTGATTGATGAAGAGGAGATCGGGCCGCCCCTCCAGCAGCATCGCACCGCTCACCAGGCGGCGCATCCACCGATGGTAGCGCGTCCCCCTCCCCCAGCGGAAACGGTTGACCAGGTAGTAGCGCACGCCGCGATGGCGCAGTGAGCGCAGCGGCGGCCCCTCATCCACCAGCCCCAGGAGGGACAGCCGCACGCCCTGCTCGACCAGCGTCCGTGTCAGCAGGCGCGTCGCGCCGAGGATGGCCTCCGAAGCCGGAGCATCCCCCGGTCGCAGCCGCCGACCGATCACGAGCAGCGATTCCCTCATCCGCTCTCCTCCCCAAGCTGCCAGCGATGGGGCAGCCGCACGAAACCGCCCCCTTCGTGCAGGAAGGAGTGGACTTCGAAGCGGAGCACATCATCGTGGCTGTCGTAGAGGATGGGGGAGAACTGGTCGCGGGCGATGCCGACGTTGAGGCCGTATTCGCCCTCCAGCAGGTTGAGCGCCTCGTAGTGGACCTCGATGATGCCTTCCTCCCCCGCGGGGAAGGTGCGCGAAAGGCCGACGCGCGCCGTCGTGGCGCTGTGGAGTATCTGGTAGCCGCGGCGCACGCGGCAATAGAACATCGGCGATTCGATCGGCTCGTCGGCGACGCGGTAGCGCATGCGCACCGTCGCGGGAGCGCCGCTGCGGAAGGCGCGGGCGGGTCGCCCCTGTGCATCGAGCATCTCCACCTCGGTGATGGCGATCGCCTTCCCCTGCGCACGGCCCACCTGCCCCCGACGCCGCAATTCCTCACTGACGAAGCCGCTGTGATACAGTTCCAGCGCCTTCCGCGTCTCCCCCATAAAGACCGCCTGCCCGTGATTGATGAAGAGCACGCGATTGCAGAGTCGCTGGATCATCTCCTTGCTGTGCGAGACGACGACCATCGTCTTGCCCCGCCGCCGGAATTCGTTGATCTTCTCGATGCACTTGTCGCGGAAGCGATAGTCGCCTACGGCAAGCACCTCATCGACGAGGAGCACGTCCGGGTCCACGTGGACGGCGACGGCAAAGCCCAGGCGGACGAACATCCCCGACGAGTAGCGCTTGACGGGCATGTCGATGAAGTCCTCCAGTTCGGCAAAGGCGACGATCGCATCGAACTTGCGCTCGATCTCTCGTCGGCTCAGGCCGAGGATCGTGCCGTTGAGGTAGACGTTCTCGCGCCCCGTCAAGTCGGGATGGAAGCCGGCACCGAGCTCGATGAGGGCCGAGAGGCGGCCCCGCACCTCGATCCGCCCGGAGGTGGGGCGGATGACGCGGGAGAGCAGCTTGAGCGTCGTCGTCTTTCCCGCTCCGTTCGGGCCGATCAGCCCCAGCGTCTCCCCCTCCTCGACGGTGAAGGAGAGGTCGCGCAGCGCCCAGAGGAGGTCGGCATCATCGGGCCGCCGACGCCCCACCACCTGTCCGAAAAGCTGCGGCAGCGCCTCGCGCAGGCTGCCGCGCCCCCAGTGGCGGCGATAGGCTTTGCTCACGTGCTCGAAGGTGATCGCGGGCATAGCTCTCCTTACCTCAGATGATGTCGGCGAAGACCTGCTCGGCCTGTTTGAAGTAGGCATAGGCCACGACGAAGAGGACAACGGCGATCCCGACGGATGGCCACAGTTGAGCCGCCAGCGGCATCTTCCCCTGCACGATGATCCGCCGATAGGACTCGATCAGCCCGGCCATGGGATTGAGCAGGTAGAGCGTGCGGTAGCGCTCTGGCACCAGCGAGAGGGGGTAGATGATCGGCGTGAGGTACATCCATAGCTGCAGGCCCAGCGGGATGATGAAGCGGATGTCGCGGTAGAAGACGTTGAGGGCCGAGGCGAAGAAGACCACCCCCAGCGTCAACAGGAGCTGCACGGCGACCAGCAGGGGTACGAGGAGCGCGCTCCAGCCCAAGGGAACGCGATAGTAGAACGCCATCCCCACGAAGACGAGCGAGGCGATGGCAAAGTCGAGCAGCCCGGCGAAGACGGAAGCCATCGGCAGAATCTCGCGCGGGAAGTAGATTTTGGTAACCAGGTTCATATTCCGCACCAGGCTGTCGGTTGCCAGGCTCACCGAGGTGGCGAAGAAGGTCCACGGCAAGAGGGCGGCGTAGGAGAAGATGGGATAGGGAATGTCGCCGGTCGGTACGCGGATGAAGTGGGCGAAGACGATGGTGAAGATGAGAGCCGTCCCCACCGGCTGGACGATGGCCCAGGCAGCGCCGAGCAAGGATTGCTTGTAACGCACCTTGACCTCGCGGACCGTCCAGCTCCACAGAAGCTCGCGATAGCGCCACAGTTCACGCAGATGCCCGATCATCATCCCCCTCGAGATCCTCCGATGGCCGAGCCGATGCCGACGCGCCCTCCATCGCGTGGTATCCCTCCTCCCGCCAGCGTTGCAGGAGCCGCTGGAAAGTCTCCTCCCCGCACCACCAGCGCATCCGCTTGCGGAAGGCCGGCAATCGTCCCTCGCGGCACCAGCGGCGTACCGTCGAGCGACTCACGCCCAGCGCCTCCGCCATCTCCGCCACGCCGATCACTCCCTTCCCCTCCGAGGTGAGCACCGGCTTGAAGAAGATGTGTCGCTTCGGCTGCCGATAGGGCAGGCAATAGGCGTAAGCCCGCCCGCGCAGGCGCACATCGTTTACCACGACGCCGAAGATGCCCTCCGCACGGTGCAGGCGCAGCCGCTCGCCGCTCTGGAGCAGGCGGTGGGTGCTCGTGCGCCCTTGCCGCCCGACCAGGAGGATGACGTCGGCCAGCGAGGCCATCTCCGTAACCTCCGGCGCGATTCCCTCCGGGGGGCTATCGAAGACGACCATATCCGCCTGCTCCAGCAAGGCGGTGATCAACATACGGATGGTGTGCCGCGTCAGCCACAGCGTCGGGTCGAGGGGGGGACGACCGGCGGGCAGGAAGTAGAGGTTCGCCTCATCGGTGCGCACGATCGCCCGCGACCACAGCGCCTCGCCCAGCGACTGCGGGCGCTGCAGAAGATCGGAGAGGCCGAAGAGGTTGGGCATCTGGAAATGTTCGTGCAGTACCGGATGACGGAGATCGGTATCCACCAGAACAACGCGCTTGCCGCCGATGGCAAAGGCCCAGGCGATCAGATGCGCGGCGACGCTCTTCCCCGCACGCGGCGAAGCGCTGGTGACCAGGAGCACCTGCGGCTGGACGGCCCCGCAGTGAAGGAGGATATGCGCCCGCAAGGAACGCAACGCCTCCGCAGCAGGCGAGAGCGGATCGGGCGGATGCACCTCCTCGCCGGCCTTGATGGGCTGATGGCTGATGATGCCAAAGAGAGGAAGGCCGCCCACCCGCGCCGTCGCGCTCGGACTCCAGCGGAGACTGTCGTCCAGCACGTCGATGAGGTAAGCGACCCCCGCCGTCAGCGCCAGGCCGAGTACGGAAGCGGCCAAGACCAACTGCCACCCGTGTTTGGGGATGGGACGGGAGGGGGGTACCGCAGCCTCGAAAAGCGAGAGCGTGTTGGGCATCTGCGTGCGATAGAGATCGAGCAGCGAGGCGTAATTGGCCCGGTCATCCGAGCGGATTGCCTCCAGTTCCTTGATGCGCTCCTGCACTTCGGCCAATTCGGCAGCCGAGGTGATCGTCGGCAACTGATCGCGCAAGCGGTTGATCTCCTCCTCCGTCTCCTGAATGCGCGCTTCCAGTTTGGCCAACTGCTGCTCGATGAACTGTTGCTGCTGCTGATACTCCTCACGCGAACCCGGCGCACGGGCAATCAACGCCTGCGCCAATGCATTGGCAATGTCGGCAGCACGCTGGGGATCGGTATCGACGACGGTGATCTCCAGCAACCCGGCATCGCGATAGACCTGCGTGCTCACCGCTCCTTTGAGCTGCGCGGGCGAGTAAGGCAGGCCAAGCTCGTCGATGACCTCCTCCAACACGGGCCTTTCCGTAGCCAAACGGGCGTAGGCGGTAGCCAGGTAGTTGGAAAGACTGATCATCCTCGTATCCGGATCGGGGTTCTGCAGACTCGTCCCCACCATCAGCGTCGTGCGGGCCTGGTAGTAATCGGTCTGGCGCATGACCAGATAGATGGAAAGGGGCATCGGTATGACAATCCCCAACACCAGCAGCCACCACCACCGCTGCAGGAAATCCAACGCCCAGTGTCTCGAATTATTCATCGCTCTCGCTCCAATCCGGACGCACCTCACTCTTTCCCTCGAAGGAGTACCCCCGTCTCCAATGCGTGCGGATGTAACGAGGGTTCGAAGGGTCGGGCTCGATCTTGCGGCGCAGATAGCGGATGTACACACTCAAGTAGCCCACCGCCCTTTCGTATTCCGGCCCCCAGACCTGCTGCAACAACTCCTCACGGGGCACAACGCGCCCCATCTGCCCAACCAGGTAGATGAGCAGGCGGCTCTCGGTCGGCGTCAACGAGACCAGTTCCCCCTCGCGCTTGACAATTCCGTTGGCCAAGTCAATATACAGGTAGCCGTCGTCATAGACCATCTTCCAGGCCTTGGGGGCATGCCGCTGGGTGCGCCGCAGAAGCGCATAGATGCGCGCTCGCAGTTCCTCGAAGCTGCAGGGCTTGATGACATAGTCGTCCGCCCCCAGCGAAAGGCCGCGCACGACGGCATCTTGCTCCTCGCGGGCACTGAGGATGAGAATGGGCGTATCGCTCACACTGCGCAGCCGCTGGCAGGTTGCCCAACCATCCATTTCTGGCATCATGATGTCGAGGATGATGAGATCGGGCTGGTGCTCGTAGGCCATGCGCAGGCCCTCCTGACCACCGCCGGCGTTGAAAACCTGGAAGCCTTCGCGCTCCAGACTGATGCGCAGGAGCTGCGACAGGCCCGGATCATCATCGATAACCAGGATCTTCTTGTGCATCGTACCCTCCATCCACTCAGCCTTTAAAGATTATTTTAGCATAACGGTGTCAGCAAGAGGTCAACAAAAGGTCAAGAAAGATTAAAAACCGACGCGAGGATGAGTCGGCACCCTCCCGGGCCGCGGCGAACGGCATTGGTGATCCATTATAGGCCAAGGGAGGGCGGCAACAAGCCGATGGCAAAGCGCTCGTGCGGTAGGGGGATAGCGTATGCCGAAACGGTGGCGAATTTTGGCAATCGATGACGAGATGGATGCCCTGCGCCTGCTGCGTATGGGCCTGGCGGCGGACGGCTTCGATGTCGTCGTCGTCTCCAAGCCGCGCGAGGGTCTGCGCACGGCCTATCGCATCCATCCCGACGCCGTCATCCTGGATGTGATGATGCCGGAGATGGACGGTTACGAGGTCTGTCGTCGCCTGCGCGAGATGAGCGACGTGCCGATCCTCTTCCTGACCGCCAAGAGCGACATCGATGACATCGTCAAGGGCTTCTCCGTTGGCGGCGACGATTACATCGTCAAACCCTACGAGATTCCCGAACTGCTCTGCCGACTGCGCGCCCTCTTGCGCCGCGCCGAACAGTCCAGCAGCATCGACAACGCCATCCTCTTCCCCGCCGATGACGTTACCCTCGATTGCAACCGCCACGAACTGACGCTGCCCCACGGGACCATCACCCTCACGCCCAAGGAGTTCGAAATCCTGCGCTATCTCATCAGCAACTACGGCAAAATCCTCAGCCACGACGCCATCCTCGCCCGAGTCTGGGGCAGCGAGCGCATCGGCGACCACGAATTGGTCAAGCAGTATATCTACCGCCTGCGGAAGAAGCTGGAAGAGGACCCCAATAATCCCCGCTACCTGCACACGGCGTGGGGTGAGGGGTACTACTTCGACAGCGGCAAGTAGCCGCGAGGCAGTAACCCAACAGGAGAGGATATGCGCTCATCGATTGGGCGTGAAGTTTGAAGTTTCGGACGCTTGACAAGCCTGTGCACCTATGCCACAATGTGCTATGGCAGTTCGTCCGACACTGCTCCCTCTTGTCCGCTCCGAGGGGCTCCTTGCATACCACGCACCAATGAAAAGGGGGTGATGCCAAGAAACCATGCACAAGCCAAAAGCAGCCTTTCAATGAATCCAGCAGCAATCAGTCCAGCTTACCTTCTGAAGGAGGAATCTATGACTCGCAAAGCCTTCTCTTTCGTCAGCCTTGCACTCATCATCGGCATGCTCTTCACGCCCTTCGGAGGCGTTCAGAGCATCGCCGCCGCCGATGAGCCGCCGGCAGGCCCTGCGGCTCACGCGCAGGAGGTCCCGGCAGAGATACGCGACCTCTTCCAAGGCGGGATGAGTGTCGATGAGTTCATCGCACTGAACGGGGGGCAGATTCCACGCGCCCTCCAGAACGAGGCGAAAGACTCGCCTCGCGTCCACGTCATTGTCGAGATGGACCAGCCCCCGCTGTTGAGCTACCAGGCCAGCACCGGGGAACCTCTCGGCCCCGCTGCACGGGAGGCTTATCTCGGACAACTGCGTACAGCCCACCAGCTTGCGGCGCAAGGGATCGAGCGTCTCGGCGGCCAGGTCTTCTTCGATATGTACTACGCCTACAACGGCTTGCAGATCGCCATCCCCGCCAGCGCCGTTGAGCACCTGACCAGCCTCCCCAACGTCAAGGCGGTGCATCCCGTCCACATCCACACGGTTGCTCTGGGCGCAAGTGTCCCCCTCATCGGCGCACCTGCCGCGTGGGCAGCGGGCTACGACGGGACGGGTGTCAAGGTCGCCGTGATCGACACCGGCATCGACTATACCCACGCCGTCTTCGGTGGCCCCGGCGATCCAGCCGTCTATGCCGCCGACGACCACACCGTCATCACCGACACCCTCTCCCCCTTCCCCACGACCAAGGTGATCACCGGCACCGACTTCGCCGGTACGGACTACGACGCGGGCGATCCGGCGCACAGCACCCCCCACCCCGATCCCGACCCGATCGACGAGCATGGCCATGGCACGCACGTCGCCTCGACCATCGCCGGTATCAAGGCCGGAGATGTGATGACCGGCGTGGCCCCCGGCGCTTCCCTCGTCGCCCTCAAGGTCTTCGGTGCGGACGGGAGCACGGATCTCGTCGTCCCCGCCCTGGACTGGGTTGCCCACTACAACGCCGACCATCCCGCCGATCCCATCGACGTGATCAATATGTCGCTCGGTGCCGACTTCGGGCCGAACGACCCCGCCGATCCGGAGATCATCGCCGTGAACGCCCTCGCTGCAGCCAACGTCGTTGTTGTCGTGGCGGCAGGGAATGCGGGCAACACGGCTTACATCCTCGGCACACCGGCAGCCGCCGACGGGGCGCTGGCCGTGGCGGCGAGCACGACCGGCTGGGCCACCGGCCCCACCATCGACGTCGTGGGGAGCACCTACATCACGCAGACCGACATCCTCTACCAGCCCCCCGCCTTCGACGGCGACACCGGCCACTACACGGAGACCATAACCGCCACTTTGGCCTATGTCGGCAACATTCCGGGGATCGCCGACGATGAACTGTGCGACATCTCCGCCATCTCGACCACAACGGAACTGCAAGGGAAGATCGCCCTCATCCAGCGCGGGAGCTGCGCTTTCACGACGAAGGTCAACAATGCCGCGCAACTCGGCGCGATCGGCGCGATCATCTTCAACCACAGCAGCGGCGGGGATGCGCTGGTGACGATGGCGGGCACGCCGGTGAACATCCCGGCGGGCTTCATCGGGCACACGAACGGCCTCGACCTTGCGCAGGCCCACGGGCAGACGGTCGTCGTCCACGCCGAAAGCGAGGTCAAGACGGTACGCAGCCCCATCCCGCCCGACACCATCGCCGATTTCTCCTCCCGCGGCCCGCGCGGCTTCGATTCCGGGCTCAAGCCGGAGATCGACGGGCCTGGCGTGGCCATCTTCGCGGCCAAGATGGGCAGCGGGACGGGCGGCGTGAGTATGAACGGTACGTCGATGGCTACGCCGCACGTGGCCGGTGCTGCGGCCCTGGTACGCCAGGCCAAGCCCACCTGGACGGCCGAGCAGATCAAGGCAATGCTCATCAACTCTGCCGTGGATATGTATGATGGGACGCCCATTCCTCGGGCCGGTGCCGGACGGGTCAGCGTCCCGCCTGCCGTCGCCTCGCCCCTCGTCGTTATCGGCGATCCCATGCTCACAACGCTGAGCTGGGGCTATGTCGAGGTCGATACGAACCCGCAGGTGATGACCAAGACCGTTACGATTTACAACACCGGCTCCTCTCCCGCGATCCTCACGGCCACGGCCGAGTTCCAACCCCCGGCATCCACCGACGGCATCCAGGTCGAGGTGCTTCCCTCCACCTTCACGATAATGCCGGGCGGCTCGGCGACGGCTATCGTCAGTATGACGCTGAACGGCCCTGACATCGACTACGATTTCGGGCAAGTGGAGTCCTACGGCTACGCCATCTTCCACGAGTCCAGCTCCGGCCATGAGCTTCGCGTACCCTTCTACATCGTCCCGCGCCCCTACAGCTACCTGACGGAGGCCTCCCTCGACCGAACGATCGACTCCGTCGGAGACACATTCGACGTTACGTACATCAACACAGGCACAGCCGCTTCCTCCCTCTGGCCCTACCCGCTCTTCATCAGCGAGACCGTGGACAGCACCGTCGGCGATGAGGCCGATGTCCACTACTTCGGGATGGACTACGGCTGGACGAGCCCCGCGTACGGCCCCATCGTCGTCCCGGCCATCAACGTCTGGGGGAAGTGGCACACGCCGCAGCCCTACTTCGCCGAGTTCGACCTCTATATGGACACCGACATGGATGGCCACTTCGACATTGTGGACTTCAACTGGAACTACGGCGCGGTAACGCGCGGCGCGGATGATAACCTCTGGGTTGTCATCCAGTACGATATGAGCGACGGCAACCTCTACTTAGCCAGCCCCTATCTCATCTACACCGATTACAACGCCGGCTTCATGGAGTGGTACCTTCCCACCGCCTGGAACGGGATCACCGGCCCGATGGACTACGCCCTCCGAGCCTTCGACTACGACGGCAACTACAAGACGATGGTCGGCCCAGGCTCCTTCGACTATCGGCATCCTCCGCTGACCTTCGCCTCGGATTACAGCAGCATCGTGCTCGGAGCCATCGACGATCCTGCCGGCTACGGCCTGAGCAAGCCGATCGGCTTCATGGTCGTGGACTACAACGGCAAGCCGGGCATCGCACAGGCATATGGCTATGAGCTCGAGATCGCCAACGATGCGGCCGTGCACAAGAGCGGGCCGGCTCTCGGCGTCATCAGCGACACGCTGACCTACGACATCGACTATGCAATCCAGTCCGGAGACAACGAGACGACGACGATCACCCTCGTCGATACGCTGCCCGAAGGGACGGCCTACGTTACCGACACGAGCGGCGTTCCGCCCGTCATCAACGGTCGCACCATCACTTGGACGTTCGCCGATGTCCAGGCGACCGGCGCTTTCGCCTTCAAGGTAACGGCCTTCGTCTCCGACACCGTCGCGGGCGGCACGGTGCTCACCAACACCGTCTCGATCACCTCCACACTCCCCGATGACACCGATACCACCAACAACACCGCCGTCGTCACGACCACCGTCTTCCCGGAGGTCTCCATCCACGACATCCAGTACGTCCCCGATCCGGGCAGCAGCGATACCTCGCCTTACAGCGGGCAGACCGTCTGGGTCGAGGGTATCGTGACCGCCAAGACGGGTGAACTGGGCTATCCTAACCAGGGCAAGCTGGTCATCGAGGAGCCGGACGGCGGCCCGTGGAGCGGCCTGCTGGTCTACGGCGCACGGGGCTTCGCCACCCAGGAAGGCGACTACGTCCGTCTGCTCGCTCCGATCACGGAGTACTACGGGATGACGGAGATGAGCTTCGCCGGGGCCACCTATACCTACACCGAGATCATCAGCCACGGCAACACGCTGCCCGCGCCGGAGGTCATCACCACCGGTATCGCTGCCGACGCGAACCTCGCCGAACCGTATGAGAGCGTCCTCGTCGAGGCACAACACGCCACGGTTACCGACGACAACCTCGGCTACGGCGAGTGGATGATCAACGACGGCAGCGGCGACATGCGCGTGGACGATGACGGCGACCACGACGGCAACCTCACCTACTCGCCGAACAACGGCGACCAGTTCAACTTCGTGCGCGGTATCTTCTTCTACACCTACAGCAACTACAAGATCGAGCCGCGCTACGACCCCGATCTCGACAAGGTGATGCAGGCCAACATCCAGTTCGTCTATCACGACGCCGAGGACG
Organism: Anaerolineae bacterium; assembly: GCA_026991395.1. Lineage (GTDB taxonomy): Bacteria > Chloroflexota > Anaerolineae > B4-G1 > SLSP01 > JALXBP01. Next base: position 27,326 of record JALXBP010000117.1, read on the forward strand.
TCATCTCCAGCGGCACCGACCTCTACCTGGCGGGCAGCTTCAACAGTTGGAGCCCCTCCGCGCTGGTGATGGACCACGATGCGGCCTACGAGGTCTTCACCGTTACCGTCCCGATCACCGAGGGCACGGCAATCGAGTACAAGTACGTCGTCGGCGGCAGCGGATGGGACTGGGTGAATACCAACAACCGCACCTACACCGTACCCAACAGCATCGGCATCGAGCCGGTTACCTACACCCTCAGCGACTACCGCAACGTCGAGGTCGGCTGGCAGGTGCTCCATCCCACCGTGGCGGAGATCTCCGTCGGCGAGAGCACGGGCGTCTTCACCGGCGAATTCTACATCCAGAACGTAACCAACTACAGCGACCCCGGCCCCGGCCTCCAACTGCAGGCCGAGTTCGGCTACGGCACCGGCAGCGACATCAGCGCCTGGACGTGGATGACGGCAACCTACGCGGGCGACAGCGGCAACAACGACCTCTACACCGGCATCTTCACCCCGACGGCCGGCGGCACCTACTCCTACACCGTCTGCATCAACGGCAACTGGGGTGCCGGCAACCCCAACAGCGCCCGCACCTGCGCCACCGTCGACTCCTCCGACTTCACCGTGAGCAAGGCCGGCTCGATCGACGTCTTCAGCAAGGTCTATCTCCCGCTCATCTTCAAGAACCACTAACGCCAACGCGACGGCAAAAAACGGGGAGGGTCGTCATGACCCTCCCCGTTCCTGTTCCTGCTTTCAGCGGCCCATCCCTTGCAAGAGCCTCCGTAACGCCCGGAAATGTGCTTCACCGAGATAACGCCGTGCCGCATCATCTCCGGCCAGCACCGCCCTCCCCAGGCCGGTGGCCGCAAAAGCCTTCAGGTCCTCTTCGAAGGGATCGTGGATGCGATGCTCCTCTACGATGCGCCCATCCTGGAGAATGAGCACCCGATCGGCTTGCCGTGCTACATCGAGATCGTGCGTAACCAGGACGACGGTCGTGCCCACCTCGTGATTGAGCCGACGCAGCAGCGCGATCACCTCCGCGCCGCTGACCGAATCGAGATTGCCCGTCGGTTCATCGGCGAGGAGAAGGGCGGGATGGTTGGCCAGCGCCCGCGCAATGGCCACCCGCTGCCGCTGCCCACCGGAAAGCTGGGCGGGCAGATGCTCCAGCCGATCCCCAAGCCCGACGCGCTCCAGCAGTTCCACGGCCCGCGCCCGACGCTCCGCCCGCCCCACGCCGACGCCGATCATCGGCACCTCGACATTTTCCCGCGCCGTCAGCGTGGGGATGAGGTTGTGCATCTGGAAAACCAGCCCCACCGTCCGCGCGCGGAAGGCGTCCAGGTCCTCCACCGCGTCCAGTGAGACGCCGCCGATACTCACCCGCCCCCGCGTGGGACGATCCAGTGCCGCCAGGAGGTTGAGCAGGGTAGATTTCCCCGATCCCGAAGGCCCCATCACCGCGACGAACTCCCCCGCCGTCACGCGAAAGGACAGCCCGTCCAGCGCCACGACCTCCGTGCCATCGCCATAGATTTTGACCAGCCCCTCGACCAGGATGATCGGCTCCTCCATCTCACCCCTCGTTTCATTCATAGCGCAATGCCTCGGCAGGGAGGAGGGAGGCCGCCCGCCAGGCCGGATAGAGCGACCCCGCGATCCCCAGTCCCACCGTGAGGCAGGCCGCCTGCACGTAGCCCGTCATCGTGAAGTGAAGCGACATCCACGTGCCGAGGATCGATTCCTGCTCCACCCAAGCTGCCAGGAAGGCCAGCCCCAGCCCCAACAGGCCGCCGAGCAAGCTCAATGTCAATCCCTCCCGAACGAGCATGGCTGCCACGCGGCGCTTGCGCCATCCCAGCGCCCGCAACACGCCGATCTCCCGCGTCCGTTCGAAGAGACTCATCATCATCGTATTCGTCATCCCCAGCCCGCCGATGATCAGCGCCAGCAAGCTCAACCCCCACATCAGTGCGTTGGTGAACCTGAAATCATTGACCGTCTCCATCAACGCATCGGTGCGGGAGACGAGCACCTCCGGGAGCGCCGCCTCGACGGCCCCGATGACCGCCTCCGCCCGCTTCGGATCGTCCAGCCAAATGTTGACGAAGCTGACACGCTCCGGCTGGCGGTACAGCCGCTGCGCCTCCTCCAGCGTGAAAAGCGCTGCGCCGTTGAGGAAAGAGGTACTGTCGCGGAAGATGCCGCAGACCTCGTAGTCGGAGCCGAAGAAGCGGAAACGATCCCCCACCTTCAACCCCAGCGCCGAGGCAGCCCCTTCGCCAAGCATTACCTCGCCATCGGCGCTCAATCTTCGCCCTTCGACCAGGCGGAGCGAACGTATCGTTGGGCCATCCGGCGGGTAGCCGAGCGCCAGGAAGAAGGGCAAATTCCTCTCCGGAAGCTGTGCATAGCCGGTCAGGAACCCTTCCGCCTCCGCGACACCCGGCACGCCGTCGATAACCCCCACCACGGCCGCATCCAACTGGCTCAGATCGACCGAAGCGCCGCGCTGCATCACCATCAGTTCCGCGCCGCGATCACGCCCCAGGCCGCCGAAGGCGTCGGCCACACCTTCCCCCATTGCCGTCAGCGCGAGAATGGCCGCCACGGCGATGCCTATTCCGACCACCGTCAAGGCGGTGCGAAAGGGGCGGCGCAGCATCTGGCGCAGTGTCGGCAGCGGGACACGGCACGGCACGTGGACCGTCCCGCCCACGGCGCGGATCGCCTGGATGGGAAGGAGGGTGGCGGCACGCAGCGCAGGGATCAGTCCGCCCAAGAGGCCAAGCACTAAGGCCAACTCCAATCCCTCCACCAGCGGCGCGGGGGTGAAATGGGCGGGCATAAAGGGGCGCAGGGCCGGTGCGCGGCGCATCAGCAGCAAGGCCGCGATCCCCAGCCCTACTCCTGCCAACCCGCTCAGCCACCCCAGGAAGAGCGACTCGCTCAAGACAAGCGCGACGACCTGCCGACGCCGCCATCCCAGCGCCCGCAGCACGCCGATCTCCCGCGTCCGCTCCAGCACGGACATCATCATCGTATTCATCATCCCCACACCGCCGATGAGGAGGGCGATGAGAGCGATGCCATCGGCGACCTCCTGCAGCATGTCGAGGCTCATCTGACGGCGGGTGAAGGTGCGGGAAGTCGCCGCCACCACACCGCTCAATCGCCGTTCGATGGTGCGGGCCAGCGCCTCGGCATCGTTCCCCGACGCCACCTTGAGGTAGAAGGCACTGACCTCGCCCGGCTTCCCCGTCTGTTGCTGCGCCTCCTCCAGCGTCGTGACGACGCCCATATCCTCGAAGGGACGTCCCGTTTCGTACAGCCCCACCACTCGGTACGTCCGCCCTTGGAGGACGAGCACCCCGCCCACCTGGGCACCCAACGCCTCCGCTGCGCCCTTGCCCACGAGGAGGGGGACATCCGCCTCCCCCTCGGCCTCTGCAGGCAAGGCATCCCCCTCCACCACACGGAACCGGGCCAAGGGGAAGCTCCGAGGACGGTAACCGTAGAGGGTCAGGTAGGGCATACGCTCGCTGCCGATGAAGGTGTACACCATCGGCGCGACGCTTTCCACGCCCTCCATCGATGCCAATGTCTCCTCCATCCCGGCATCGAGGGCGCTGAAGGCCAGGTCCACCGCGCCTTTTTGATAGACGATGAGATCGGCGTTGCTGCCCAGAGCGGCATAGCCTTCCACCAGGCCGGTAGCGAAGCCCTGGAGGACGACGACGGCCAAGACACCGATGGCGATTCCGCCGATGGTCAGCCGCACCCGTGTGCGGCGGTGGCGCAGGTTCTGCCGGGCCAGGGAGAGGAGCGACAAAAGAGCTGCGATGGCGGACATCGCTACGATTCGGCTTTGAGGTAGTAGGCGTCCAAATCGACGTTGGAGATTAGCTGGTCGAGGCGCTTGCAGAGGCGAATGACCTCCGCCCGTTCCTCCTCTGTGAGCGGGCCGAGCCAATCCACGAGATGGCGCTCGGTGCGGCGCAAGAGCGTCTCGTAGGCCGTGATTCCCGTCTCTGTTAGCGTGAGGACGACGCGCCGCCGATCCGTCTCGCTGCGATGACGGCAGACCAGCCCCCGCGACTCCAGCCCCTGGATCAGGCGGGACATCGTGGGCAGGGAGACGCCCAAGGATTCGGCAAGGCCGGAAAGGCAGCGTTCCCCCTCACGGTAGAGCGAGGCCATCACGCGAAACTGCGGTTCCGTGAAGAGACCGGCGCTGTGGATGCGCAGGTCGCGCCGCATCGTCCGCGAAAGGCGCGGGATCACTTCGATGACCGTATGGGCGCATTCGAGCAACGACGCCCCTGCTTTGCCTTCCTTCTGATGATCCAGCTCACGAGCCATAGTCCCCTCCCTTGCCTGCCTGCTCCAATGCCTCGGCGACGACGGCGCGGATGGCCTGCTGCACCGCTTCGATCGTCCCCTCCGCCGCGATGACGCGCCAGCGCCGACGGTCGGCCCCGGCCATCTCCAGATAGCCCGCCCGCACCCGCCGATGGAAATCGATATGCTCGCGGTCCATCCGGTTCATCTCCTCGTGGTGACTGAGCTTGCGTGCCAACCCCGCCTCCGGGGCCAGGTCGAGGTAGAGCGTCAGGTCGGGGCGCAGGCCGCCGGTGGCAAAATCGGTGATCGTGCGCAGCCAATCGAGCGGCAGGCCGCGTCCGTAGCCCTGGTAGGCATAGGTACTGTCGGTGTAGCGATCGCAGAGGACGATCGCGCCCTCGGCCAGTGCCGGACGGATCACCTCCTCCACAAGCTGCGCACGGGAGGCGGAGTAGAGCAGAATCTCGGTACGCGGGTCCATCTCGGTCAGGCGCACATCGTGCAGCAGCGTGCGGATGGCTTCGCCGATGCGTGTCCCTCCCGGCTCGCGGGTCGTGACGACATCGTAACCCTGTTCGCGCAGCCAGGCGGCCAGGAGCGCCAGTTGCGTGCTCTTGCCGCTCCCTTCCGGCCCCTCGAAGGTGATGAAGAGACCGCGCCCTTCCTCCGTCATCGTGACTCACTCCGATAGATGCGCACGTGGCGGTACGGCTCCTTGCCGAAGGAGCGCGAGAGGAGATCGGCTTCGCGGGCCATTTCGTGCTGGTAACGGCGGATGTAGGCGTTCTGCGGCGAAAGATCGATCGCCCCCGCGCCCTGGAGAACGCGGCGAATGGCCTCCTCCGTCTCGCGCATCGCCCGCTCGAAGGCCGCGTCCGCGTCATCCTCGCCCACGCCGAAGAGATCGGTGAGGAAGGCCTCCATCTGCGCCATCGTGTTCGAGCGCAGGACGTAGACGGGGATGCGCCGCCGTTCCGCCTCGCCGATGACCTTGGGCCGGCGGCGGTAGGCCGATTTCGTCGTCAGTACCACCTGCGCCTCGCGCAAGGAATCGACGATACGAACGGGGACGTTCAGCGCACGGGCGGCGTTGAGCAGGCGGTTACGGGCCACGGCGAAGGGGTAGATGGCCGTCTCCTCCATCCGGCGGTGGCGCGACGGGCGGTTCTTCTGCAAGGGGAGCCGTGCCTCGTCGGCCTCCTCATCGTCGGGAGCACGCTCCTCCCTGTGCAGTTCGCCCGTTTCGTCGCGATAGCGGAACTGCACGCGAGGCCGCCCCCCGCGCAACAGCGTATCGACCGAATCGGCGACATCGGGATGAATGAGAAGCCGTTGCCGCTCCTGAATCTCGACGAGGATATCGAAAGTAGGCGGGGCACGCCGCTCGAGGACCGTCTTCTGCGTTCCGCGCCGTCGCGCCTCCTCATCGGAAAGCGTAACGCTTTCGATGCCCCCCACCAGATCGGAAAGCGTCGGGTTGAGGAGCAAATTGCCCAACGTGTTGCCGTGCGCCGTCGCAATGAGCTGCACCCCGCGTTCGGCGATCGTCCGCGCGGCCTCTGCTTCCAACTCGCGCCCGATCTCGTCGATGACGATCACCTCCGGATTGTGATTCTCCACCGCCTCGATCATCACCTCGTGCTGGAGGCTGGGCGTGGCGACCTGCATCCGCCGCGCCCGCCCCACCGCCGGGTGAGGGATGTCGCCGTCGCCGCCGATCTCGTTCGATGTATCGACGATGATCACGCGCTTGGTCTCCGCCAGGACACGCGCCGCCTCGCGCAGCATCGTCGTCTTGCCCACGCCGGGACGTCCCAGCAGCAGGACGCTCTTGCCGGAGGCGATCAAGTCCTCGATGATCTCGATCGTCCCGTAGACGGCCCGCCCCACGCGGCAGGTCAGGCCGACCACATCGCCGCGCCGATTGCGGATGGCGGAGATGCGGTGCAGCGTGCGGGCGATGCCGGCCCGATTGTCGGCGTCGAACTCCCCCACTCGCTCGACGACATAGTCGATCTCCTCGCGCGTAACCTCCCGCTCACGCAGCACAACCTCACTGTCGGTATACCGTGCCGTCGGCACACGCCCCAGGTCCAGAATGACTTCCAGCAGATCGCCGGGACGCCCGATAGCATGCAACTTCTCCCGTATGTCAGGCGGCAACACCTGGAGCAAGGCATCGAGATCATCGATAACGATTTGCGTTCCGTTCACGCCTTACACGACCTCCTTGACCATCGTTTCTGCAATCATTCTACCACAGAGGGGATGGGAAGGGAAGATCGCCCATCGCGGCAAGTCGGACCGAGATGAGGAGGGCTTGTCCCCTGAGGGGAGCGATTTACCATTGGAGGGCGTATCATTTTCGGCCCGGCACCGTTAGAGCCTATGAGGGAGCAGCAATGCATGCAATAGACGAACGCGACCTCATCCGCCGCGCACAAGAGGGAGAGCGGGAGGCCTTCGCCGAACTCTACGACCGCCACTACCTCGCCATCTACAACTACTTCTACTACCGGCTGGGCGACCGGGAGACGGCGGAGGACCTCACCGCCGATCTCTTCGTGCGCATGGTGGAAAAGATCGATCGATACCGCGATCGAGGGCGGCCTTTTCTGGCGTGGCTCTACACGATAGCCCGCAACCTGCTGACCGACCATTACCGGCGTCGGCGCGGCGAGGCGGTTCCGCTGGACGACCTGCCGCTTTCCGACGGCAAGAACCCGCCGACGGAAGTCGAGCACCGCCTGGCCGTGGATTGCCTGCATCGCGCTCTGCGCCACCTGACGGCCGATCAGCAACAGGTCATCATCAATCGCTTCCTGGAGAAACGATCGATCAACAAGGTCGCCGAGCTTTTGGGCAAGACGGAAGGCGCCGTCAAGGCCATGCAACATCGGGCCTTGGCCGCGTTGCGACGTGCGATCGAGAAGGAAGGATGCTATGAGCCGTAAAATAGATGCGCTGCTGGCCGAATGCCTGGCCGCTATGGAGGCCGGGGCCTCGCCGGAAAGCTGTTTGACACGCCACCCGGAGGCCGCGGAGGCACTGCGCCCCTTGCTGGAGACGTGGCTGGCCCTCCAAACGGTGCCGCAAGCTCCGCCACCCCATCCCGCCGCCGTTGCACACGGCAAGGCGCGTATGCTGGATGCCGTGGAGCGGCGGGCTGTCCGCAAACGCCGCGTCTTCCCGGGCACGCTTCTCGGAACGCTGCGCATGCCGCAATGGGCTACAGCCGTAGCGATGATCGTGGTACTGCTCCTCGGCATCGCAGGGACGACGAGGGCCTCGGCCTCGGCGCTTCCCGGCGACCCGCTCTATCCCGTCAAGACGGCAACGGAACAGGTGCGCTTGCTGCTCACCTTCTCCCCCGAAGCCCGGGCCGCCCTGGAAGCCGAATTGCAGGCCGAGCGCCTGGAAGAGGTCGCCGCCGTCCTCGCCGAAGGCCGAACGGTCGGCGTCCACTTCCGGGGGACGCTGACAAGCCACGATGCGGAAACGTGGACGGTCGCCGGTTACACCATCCGGCTCACGACAACGACGACCGTCGAGGGAGCCCCCATCGACGGGGCAACGGTCGAAGTCTGGGCCAGGACACAGAGCGACGGCTCACTGGTCGCCGAGCGGCTCACCGTGCTGCCCACCCCCTCTCGTCTCGGCGGTACGGGACTATCGCCGGTCGAAACGCCGCCCCGGCCAACGCGGGCACCCCGACGCCATGCCGAGCAGGCGACGCGAACGCCCACCCCCTCCCCGACAATGACACCGACGCCCACGCCTGCGCCCACGTCAACGGCGACGCCCACACCGACGGCCTCCTCATCCGGCGGACACGAAAGCGGCGGCTCCGATGGACATCACGGCGGCGAGACAGCGCCGCCTCCGACCTGCGAACAGGGACATACGCCGACTCCGCCTCCGGGATGGACGCCGACGCCCCATCCCACCCACGAGCCGACACGGACACCGACGATGATGCCGACGCCGACGCACGACCATTCCGGCGGGGGCCATGGTCATCGGCCCTGAACTTCTCCCGCGAGCAGGCCGACGGGGTACGACAAGCTGCTCCCTCCCCCCCCCGTCGGCCTCTCTCCTCGTCCGAAAAGCACAATCAGTACCAAATTCCTATTGTTTTCATAAGGGAATTGTGTACAATGAGGACAGGTTTAGGCTAAGACATCAAATTCGTTAGGAGGTGAAACTATGTTGTACTTGCCGCGTGAGGAAGGTCAGGGCTTGGTCGAGTATGCGTTGATTCTGGTGCTCATCGCCATCATCGTCATCGTCATCCTGCGTGTGTTGGGCCAGAAGGTCAGCACCACGTTCTCCCAGATCAGCAGCGGCCTGGGCGGCTAAGCCGGTCCTGGTGCTTCCGGTCAACAGCAAGACCCCGCTTGTGCGGGGTCTTTGCTTTCCACGGAGACGGCAGCCATGCGACGACAACGGGGCACAGGCGAGGCCATAGCGATATGGCTCGGCTTCCGATTGGCAAGCTGGGCGGCGGCCTACCTCGGCTGGCGGCAGACCGGCCACGCCCTCAGCGCCGAAAGGTGGGGGGCGCGCCTGTGGGAGATGCTCGTTACGCCGTGGATACGATGGGACGGCCTGCTCTACCTGCGCATCGTCCGCGACGGCTATCGCCCCGACAACGGCACGACGCAATTCCACCCCCTCTATCCGATGGCCGCGCGGGCGCTCTGCCGCCTCGGCGTCGCGCCGGAGGTCGCCCTGCTCCTCGTCAGCGGGGGGGCCGCGTTAGGACTGGCGCTCGTCGTGCATCACCTCGTCGCCCGCACGAGCGACGAACCGACGGCGACCGCCTCCCTGCTCACCCTCTTCCTCTGGCCGCTGGGATGGGTGCTCTACGCACCCTACAGCGAAAGCCTCTTCCTGCTGATGGCGGCGCTGACCTTCCTCTGGAGCGCAGAGAGGCGCTGGTGGGCGGCATCGCTGGCCGCCTCCGCCGCCGTGCTCACGCGCCAGCAGGGCATCTTCCTCCTCATCGTCCTCGGCATCGCCTACCTGCGGGCGGAAGGCGGCGGGCTGCGGGCATGGCTCAACCGCCGTGCGCTCGCCCTCACCTTGCCCCTGCTGACGATGGCCGCCTGGATCACTTACCGAACCTACCGGCTCGATCACGCGGCTTTCGATTTCAGTTCGCCGCACGCCTTCATCTACTCCGTGCTCATCTCGCCCAACGCCGTCAAAGTCGTGCCGACCCAGCGCTTCCTTGCGCCTTGGCATGCTCTCCGGTTGGCGGTAGAATACCTCGTGAGCCATTGGCCTGCTACCGACCTCGCCTCCGACCTGACGATGGCGGCTTTGACGTTGCTGCTGATGGCGGCCACCTGGCGATGGATGAACACGGCATACCGGCTTTACAGTGTCACGATAGCTGTCGTCGCCTTCAGCTACTTCACCGGCGACGCGGCGGGCCTCCTCGCACCCTACATGGGCTTGCCGCGCCATCTGATGCTCGCCCTGCCGCTCTTCCTGATGGCCGGGCGGCTTTCCGCCGGTGAGCGTCGGCTGCTGTGGGCCGTCTCGACGATAGCTTACGGCTGGTTCGTCCTGCTGTTCGAAGCCCATGCCTGGGTGCCATGACCCTCCGCGAAGGGAAGGTAACGAGATGAAGATTTCGGTCGTCGTGCCTGTGATGAACGAGGAGACCAATCTCCCCCTCCTCTACGAGGAGATGAAGCCCGTTTTGGACGAGATCGCGCCGGGCGAACACGAGATCATCTTCGTCGATGACGGCAGCACCGACAACACCTTCGCCGTCTTGGCCGACCTGGCCCGTGGGGACGAGGCCATCACGGTCATTCAGTTCCGCCGCAACTTCGGCAAGTCGGCAGCCCTCTCCGCCGGTTTCGAGCGGGCCAAGGGGGAGATCGTCATCACGATGGACGGCGATCTCCAGGACGATCCGGCGGAGATTCCGCGCTTCCTCGCCACCCTGGAGGAAGGCTACGATCTCGTCTCCGGCTGGAAGTACCCGCGGCTCGATCCGCCGGGCAAGACCTGGCCCTCGCGTCTCTTCAACTTCGTCACGGCCACCGTCTCCGGCGTCCACCTGCACGATTTCAACTGCGGCTTCAAAGCCTACCGACGTCAGGTCATCGAGGAGATCGCGCTCTACGGCGAACTGCACCGCTTCATCCCCGTGCTGGCGCACCAGAAGGGCTATCGCGTAACGGAGATCAAGGTTCACCACCGCCCGCGCCGCTTTGGGCGCTCCAAATTCGGGATGAAGCGGCTGGCGCGGGGCTTCTTCGACTTCCTCACGGTTACGCTGCTCGGCGAATATCGGTGGCGACCGATGCACCTCTTCGGCTGGCTGGGGCTGCTTTCCGGTACGGCGGGCTTCATCATCAACCTCTACCTCGCCTATCTCTGGTTCACCGGCCATCGCCCCATCGGGACGCGACCACTGCTCACGTTGGGCGTGCTCCTCATCACCGTAGGCGTGCAGTTCTTCACCATCGGCCTGCTGGCCGAGATGTTCGCGATGAGCCAATCGCGGTACGTCCGCCCTTACGCCATCCGCCGCATCGTGAAGGGGAAAGAGGATGAACAACGCGAAGCGTGATTACGGCAACTGGCAGAAATACAACAACCCCAATCCCCTCCAGCGCTTCCTGATGCGCCGCTTCCTGCAGCAGGCGGCGGCGTGGATCGCCCCGCTGGAGGTGGAGCGGGTGCTGGACGCGGGCTGCGCGGAGGGCTTCGTAACCCGTGCGCTGCTGGAGGGCGGCGCGCTCTCGCGGGCGACGCTCCTCGTCGGCGTCGATCTCGACCTGGAGGCGATGGCCCGCGGCGCGGCGATCTCCCCGCAACTGCGCAAGTTCCCCGCCAGCATCACGGCGCTCCCCTTCGCCGATGACAGCTTCGACCTAGTGATGGCGACGGAGGTCCTGGAGCACCTGCCCGATCCGCGCCTGGGGCTGCGCGAGGTGAAGCGCGTCTCCCGCCGCTACTGCCTGCTCAGCGTGCCTCACGAGCCGTGGTTCCGCGCGATGAACTTCCTGCGCGGCAAGCACCTGCACCGCTGGGGGAACGATCCGGAGCACCTGCAGAACTGGACGCTTTCGGCTTTCCGGCGCTTCGTCGCAGGGGAATGCACGGTCATCGCCATTCGCAGCCTGCTCCCCTGGACGCTCGTCCTCGCACGCAAGGCCGTATGACCGATCGACAGAGCCGTCGGCTGCTCCTCGGCCTGATGGCGCTCGCCGCCGCCCTCTTCGCCTGGCTGAGCATCGCCCGCTACCGCGGTTACAACACGGCGATGGAGGACATCGGCAATATGGCGCAGGCGATGTGGAGCGGGACGCGGGGCCGTCCGCTGCTCTTCACCTACTTTTGCCATCCGGTGAGCCGATTGGGGCTGCACGCCGAGCTGATCTACCTGCTCTTCGTGCCGCTCTACGCCATCGCCCCTTCGCCGATGACGCTCCTCGTCGTCCAGGCGGTGCTCTTCGCCGCCGGAGCCTGGCCGCTCTACCGACTGGCGCGCCGCCATCTGGCGAGCGAGACGGCGGCGCTGGCCGTCGTCCTCATCTACCTCCTCTATCCGCTGGCCGACAACGCCGTCCTCTTCGATTTCCACGCCGACACGATCGCCATGCCGCTCTTCTTCTTCGCCCTCGAGGCCCTCGACCGCGGCGAGGTGCGCCGCTACGCCTTCTGGATCGCCCTGGCGCTGGCGAGCAAGGTCTACGTCGCCTACGCCGTCGCCCTCCTCGGCGGGCTGCTCTTCGTGCAGGGCAAACGGCGGGTCGGACTGGGGACGATCGCCGCAGCCTTCGCGTGGGGCGCGACCGCCTTCTTCCTCGTCAAGCCGTGGTTCGCCTCGCGCTACGGCTTGCCCGTGCAGAGCTACGACAGTTACGCAGGCTACTACTTCGGGAAAACGCTCGCGACGCTGGGCGCAACGTGGGCCGAGCGCCTGCTGATGGGGCTGCTCGTCCTCCTGCCGCTCCTCCCCGCCGCCAAGGCCGCCCCGTGGCACTTCCTCACCGTCGCTCTCTCCATCGCCCCCGTGCTCCTCAGCTCGAGCCCCGGCCCAAGCTACTCCTACAAGTACCATCATTACGCCCTCACCATCCCCTTCATCGTGATGACCATCCTCGCCGTTGCGGAGACGATGCGCCGCCGCGGTGAGCAACTGGCCGCCTTCCCCGCCTGGCGCATCTTCCTGCTGACGATGCTCATCATCACCGTGGGGCTGAATATCGAACTCAGCGACACGCCGCTCAGCCCGGCCTTCTGGCGCGCCGAGTACGGGCACGGCCTCGACCCGTGGAAGTACGGACGCACGAGCCGCGACGAGGTGAAGGACGCCTTCCTGCGGCCGATTCCCGACGATGCGGCGCTCTTCGCGACCAACTTCCTTGCCCCGCACCTGGTCAACCGGGCGACGCTGTGCACGATGATCCCCGCCGCGCCGCCGCCGCCGCCGGATTACGAAAGGCGGCTGCTCGCGGTCGATGAGGCCGTCTTCGATGCGCTCTTCGACTACAACGTCTCCACGCCGGTTACGGGGCTGGTGGCCATTCCCGCCACCTACCTGAGGCGCTACCTCGACCATCCAGAATGGCAGGTCGTCGCAGCCGATGACGGCCTCGTGCTGCTGCGGCGCGATGCCCCTCCCGATGAGGTACTCCCGCAGAGCGTTACCCACACCCTCGCGACCGCCCCGCCCGTCCAGCGGAGACCGCTGGGGGAGGGCGTCTCGCTGGTCCAAGCGGAGATCGCGCCTTTGGGCGGACGCCGCTTCGCCTGGCGGACGGTGTGGTACGCCGAGGAAGGGGAGCAGGCCCGCCCGCCGCTCTTCGCCGTCTCGCACCTGCAGGGCGTCGAGAACGGACGCATCCTCCATCTCCCCACACTGGCGCTCTACCCCTGCGAGGAGTGGGAGGCCGGCTCGCTGATCACGGAGACCTTCACCGTCGTCATCCCCGATCGCATCCCCGCAGGCCGCTACGAGGTCGCCGTCGGCCTCTACCGCCTGGACGATCCCTTCGCCTACGCAACCGACGAACGCAGCCGCCTCGGCGACATCGTTCCCATCGGCTCCATCGAGGTGCCCTGATGCGACGCGCCGCCTTCGTGCCCACGCTCGACCGGCTCTGGCTCATCGTCGTCCTCGCCTTCCTCCTCTTCTACGCCTCCATCGTGCCCCAGCCGCCCAACGATCTCTGGTGGCACCTGCGCATCGGTCGGCTCATCGTCGAAAGCGGGCACATTCCCCGGACCAACCTCTTCGCCTGGACCTTGCCCGCCGACACGCCCTTCACCTACGCCGCCTGGCTGGGGGAAGTCTGGCTCTACCTGCTCCACGCGGCGGGCGGCGTCGCGCTGCTCCTCTTCAGCCGCACCCTCATCGTCGGCATAGCCTTCTGGCTCACGGCGATGGAGGCGGAGCGTCGGAGCGGCTCGGCGCGGATCGCGGCGATGGCGACGCTCCTCCTCGGGCTGATGACCTTCAACAACCTCATCGTGCGCACGCAGATGTGGTCCTGGCTGCCCTTCGTGCTGATCCTCCGCCTCCTGCGCCGCTACGGCGACGGCGAGGTTCCACCGCGGCGACTGGCGGCGATGCCGCTGCTCATTGCGCTGTGGAGCAACCTGCACGGCGCATTCGTGCTCGGCCTGGTGCTGGGGGGGCTCGTTGCGCTCGGTGAAAGCTGGCGATGGCTGCGACGGCCCGCCGAACGCCCCTTCGCCCGCCTGAAGGCGCTCTGGCTGGCCGTGGGAGCCTCGGCGCTCGCCGTGATGGCCAATCCGCGCGGGGCGGGCCTCTACCGCTACGTCCTGAACCTGCTGGGCAGTGCGCCCGTCCAGCAACTGATCGTCGAGTGGCAGTCGCCGACGCCGCACGGCATCGCCAACACGACCTTCTTCGCCGTCGTCCTGGGCCTGCTGCTCCTCTTCGCCTTTGGCCGTCGCCGCCTCGGCCCGACGGACGGGCTGCTGCTCGCCTTCTTCCTGTGGATGGCGTGGGGAAGCCAACGGAGCGTCCTCTGGTTCGGCTTCGTCGCCGCGCCCATCCTCGCCGAGCAGGTCGCCGCGCTCCTGCCCTCGCGCCTGCTCCACGCCGACGCTCCACGCAACGCCCTCAATCTCGTGCTTGCCCTCCTCGTCTGGCTCCCCGTGCTCCTCGTCCAGCCGTGGTGGGTGGAGGAGATGCCGCTCCCTGCCACGTACCGGGCGCAGGTCTGGCACGGCACGGAAGCGGGACCGCTGCTCGACCGCCACACGCCCGTCAAGGCGGTGGCCTACCTCCGCGACCATCCCGGCGGGCGGCTCTTCAACGAGATGGGCTACGGCAGTTACCTCATCTGGGCGCTGCCGCAGCAAAAGGTCTTCATCGACCCCCGCGTGGAGCTTTTCCCCTACGAGATGTGGCTCGACTACGCCGCCATCTCCCACGGCGTGCGCTACGATCGGCTCCTGCAGGACTACGGCGTCGATCGGCTCCTCATCGACCGTGAGTTGCAGCGCGATCTTTCGCTTTCCCTGGCCGAGGATCGGGAGTGGAAGCTGGTCTACAGCGACGAGGTCGCCGAAATCTGGCAACGCCGCTGACTACGGCCCCTCGCGGCGGACGAAGATGACCGCCGCCTCGTCGGCATAGCGCTCCTCCCACTGCGGTGAGCGGCGGGCCACCTCCACCAGCGCCGGTTGCTCGACGGGGGAGAGCATCAAGGTCCGCACGCCGTAATGAGCCAGCCGCGCTTCCCAGTCGCAGTCGGCAGCCGAGATGCGCAGATAATCGCGCCACAGTTCCGGCGGATACAACTCGATGCGCGAATCGACGAAGACGGGGTAGTCGGGCTGCGCCGCCCAGATGAGGTAGCTGCCGAAAGGCATCGCGTGGAAAAGCTGCGGCGGCGGATGGTGCGCCAGGAGATAGTCGGTCGCCGCGACGGGCGTCTCCGGCGAGATGAGCGCCGCTTTCGGCGGGGGGAGCGGCAGCGCCGACTTGAACCACGGCAGCGAGAGCACAGCCCCGGCCATCAGCAGGGCGGCGAAGGCGCGATTCAGCCACGGAGCGCCGCCCGCCTCCTCCGCCGCGGGGGACGAAGCGGCGAAGACGGCGGCAAGGTGGCGGGCAATCGGCACGGCCATCGCCAGCCCGAACCAGATCACCCCCCGCGAGGTCTTCAGGCCCAGCAGCCCGAAGAGCAGAAAGGCGCCGATCTCCGCGGGACGCGGACGGGAGGGGCTGAGCGCCAGCAGGGCGGCGGTCAGGAGCAGGCCGACGAGGAAGAGCGCACCGTTCCACGTCTGGAAGGTCGGCGGCGACCATTCGGGCACCAGGTGCTGGACGGCGGGATCGGTCGTCAGCGTCCGCAGGTACGCCACGATCCCCGCGCCGCGCGGATTGCAGAGGAGCGCCGTCAGGCCCATAGCCACCAGCGCGGCCAGCAGGGAGAGGCTCCCGCGGGTGAGCAGCCGTTCTCCGCGCCGCCACGGCGTCCACACCGCGTCGAGCAGGGCCAGGGCCACGAAGGCCATCCCGATGGGGAAGGTCCCGTGTGCGTTGACCCAGATCGCCATCAGAGGCACGAGGAGGAGAAGGCGGAGCGGCGAACCGTCGCGGCGGTGCTCCTCCAGGAGCCACAGCTCCAGCGCGGCGAGGAGGAAGGCGATGACCTGCGGGCGGACGTTCCAATCGTCCAGGCCAAGCGCCGCGGCGAAGAGCGTCGCGGCGGCCGCTATGCGCCAGGAGCGGCTCACCCGCTGCGCGGCAAGGAGCAGCGCGCCATAGGCCAGGGTGATCGTCAAGCTCTGCATCATCACGACGAGCGGTGCCCCGCCCGCACGGTAGAGGAGGTAGAGGAGCACCTCCATCAGCCAGAAAGCCTGGTAGGAGGGATAGGGCGTACCCCGCATCGTGTAGGAGAAGGTGTCCACGGTGGGGATGCGGTGAGTCGCGACGATCTGGCGTCCAACGGCCATATGCCACCAGAAATCGTGGGGACGGATAGGATGGGTATTGACAAAAACGAAAATTCCCGTCATAATGGTTATAGCCCAGAGATGAGCCAGTGATGGATGAGTCGTCTTCTTCATTTCACATTCCGGAATAGTACCTTTTTCCTATTGCAAGAATTCAGTTAGAACAGTACAATGTGTTTGAAACCGGTTAGCCCGGTGAGTACCCTCCAAGGCTAATATTGGTTACCCTCCTTTCACAAAGATGCGCCCCTCCCCCCGGGCGCATCTTTGTGTTTGAAGGCTCCACCTCCGTTCTTACCGCCCCCAGAAACGGGCGGCGACCTCCTCCCGCAGGCGGTCGCGCAGACAGGCCAGAGGGAAGCGGTGGACGATCGGCTCCAGGAAGCCTTGGGTGATGAGATACTCCGCCTGCGGGCGCGGGATGCCGCGTGCCTGGAGGTAGAAAAGCTGCTCCTCATCCATACGGGCAACCGTTGCGCCGTGGCTGCACTGCACATCGTCGGCGATGATCTCCAGGCCGGGGATGGCGTGCGCACGGGCATCGGCCAGCAGCAGGTTGTTGTTCGCCTGATAGCCCTGCGTCCGCTGCGCCTCCGGCTCGACGCGGATCATCCCGTAGAAGACGGTGCGGGCCTCGGCAGGGAGCACATTGCGGAAGAGGAGGTTGCTCGTCGTCCGAGGAGCGCGGTGGTGCTGATAGGTGCTCTGGTCGATCACCTGACCCTGCCTGCCAAAGATGAAGCCGTACATCTCACCACGCGCCTCCTCCGCCAACAGATCGGTGCGCAAGAAATCCTTGCTCATCGCGCTGCCCAGCCCGCCGTTGAGCCAGAGGAGACGGGCACCGGCCTCGACCTGGGCATTCTGCACACTGACGGCGTAACGGCGATCGCCCCAATGCTGCAGGGAAGCGTAACGCACCAGCGCCCCTTCGCCTGCGTAGATCTCCACCACCTCCACGCCGAGGGCGGGGGTCGTCTCCCGCGAGAGGCGGTCCTGCATCAGCGTCAGCCGCGCGCCAGGCTCCACGATGACCAGCGTGTGGTGCAAGCCGACGCCGCCGTCCTCCTCGTAGACGACGAGCGACTGCAGCGGACGCTCGATGCGCCCCCCCCTGGGGACGTAGATGAAGGTGCCGCCGTGCCACAGGGCGGCGTGGAGCGCGGTAAAGCGATTGAAGTCGGGGCGGGCCCACATACCGCGCATCCAGTGTTCGCGGATGAGGTCGCCGTGGGTGTGGAGGGCGCGATGCAGATCGGCGAGGACAACGCCCTGCGACTGCAGGCGCGGGTCGAGATCGACATAGCGCTGCTCACCGTTGTGATGGAGCAGGAGGCCGGCACTCAATGCCTGGGGCGAGAGCGGCTGCACCCAGCAATCGGGCCACACCTCGTCCCGCGCAACGGTCTCGTCGCCGAGGGCAAGCCGCAGTTCGTCCAACGGGAAGCGTTGCAGAGGCATCCGACGCCACGCCTCTTCCTTGCGCGAGGGCCAGTTCATCCGTTCGTACAAAGTCCAGGCCGCAAGACGCGCTTCACGCATCCAGGCAGGTTCGGCGTAATAGTCCGAAAGCGCCTCCACGGCCTGCCGACCAATCGCGAGCGTGCGTCGTTTCGTCATCATCCCACCGATCCCTCCATCTGAAGCTGCACCAGGCGGTTCAGCTCGACGGCGTACTCCATCGGCAGCTCCTTGACGAACGGCTCCAGGAAGCCGTTGACGATCAGGGCGGAGGCATCGGCCTCGCTCAGGCCGCGGCTCATCAGGTAGAAAAGCTGCTCCTCGTTGATGCGGCTGACCGTCGCCTCGTGCTCGACCTGCGCCTCGTCCTCGGCCACGTTGATGTAGGGGTAGGTGTCGGAGCGGGCCTGGGGGTTGAGCAGCAGGGCATCGCAGACGACCTTCGCCTGCGCCCCTTGCGCACCGCGATTGATGCGCACGAGACCGCGGAAGGCCGAGCGCCCGTTCGCCTTGCTGATCGACTTGGAGGTGATGACGGAGGAGGTCTCCGGCGCGAGGTGGATCGCCTTCGCCCCAGCGTCGAAATACTGATCCTGTCCGGCGAAGGCGATGGAGAGCACCTCACCGTGCGCCTTGCGCCCCTTGAGGACGACGGCAGGATATTTCATCGTTACGCCGCTGCCCAGATTGCCGTCCACCCACTCCATTCGCCCCTCCTCCTCGACGACGGCGCGCTGCGTGACGAGGTTGTAGACGTTGGTGGACCAGTTCTGAATCGTCGTGTAGCGGGCGTGCGCCCCGCGCTTGACGAAGATTTCGATCACGCCGGTGTGGAGCGCGGCGGTGGAGTACTGCGGAGCGGTGCAGCCCTCGATGTAGTGGACATCGCTCCCCTCATCGACGATGATGATCGTCCGCTCGAACTGACCCAAGGACTGGGCGTTGATGCGGAAGTAGGCCTGGAGCGGTATCTCCACGTGGACGTGAGGCGGGACATAGACGAAGCTTCCGCCCGACCAGAAGGCACTGTTGAGCGCGGCGAACTTGTTGTCGGCGATGGGGACGACCTTGCCGATGTGCTCGCGCACCAGGTCGGGATATTCGCGCACGGCGGTATCCATATCCACGAAGATGACGCCGTATTTCTCCCACTCCTCCTTCAGCGAGGAATAGACCGATTCCGAGTCGAGTTGTGCCTCCACCCCCGCCAGGAATTTGCGCTCCGCCTCCGGGATGCCCAGCCGCTCGAAGGTCTCCTTGATCGAGTCGGGCACATCATCCCAACTGCGGGCCTCCTGCTCGACCGGCTTCATATAGTAATAGAACTCGTCGAAGCGGAGGCTGCTCAGATCAACGCCCCACGTGGGCATGGGCATACGGAGGAAGGTCTCCAGGGCCTTCAGGCGGAACGCCAGCATCCACGGCGGCTCGCCCTTGACGGCAGAGAGTTCACGGACGATATCCTCGCCCAGGCCGCGGCGGACGGTGTGCGCGTAGTCAACCTCCGTCGTGAAGTCGTATTGCGCCTGATCTTTCAGTTTGTGCAGGTCATCGTGCGCCATCAGGCCACCTCGGCTTCCAACCAGGCGTAGCCCTCCGCTTCCAGCTTCTCCACCAGCGACGCCCCGCCCGATTGCACGATGCGCCCCTCGTAGAAGATGTGGACGAAGTCGGGGACGATGTAGTTGAGGATACGCTGGTAATGGGTAATAACGAGCAGCCCCAGATTCAGTTCCGCCTGCAGCCGATTGACCCCCTCGGCGACGATGCGCAGCGCGTCGATGTCGAGGCCGGAGTCGGTCTCGTCGAGCACGGCGAACTTCGGCTTGAGCAGCGCCATCTGCAAAATCTCGGCCCGCTTCTTCTCGCCGCCGGAGAAGCCCTCGTTGAGGTAGCGGCGCAGGAAGGCCTTGTCCATCTTCAGCTTGGCCAGCTCCTCGTTCACTTCTTGGCGGAAGGCCCGCGCGGGGATGAGGTGGGCGTTGAGACGATTGTTGCCCGCCTTCCGCGCCGCTTCGGTGTAGCCACGGACGGCGCTCACCGCCGAGCGGAGGAAGTTGTAGAGCGTAACGCCCGGCACGGCGACCGGGTACTGCATCGCCAGGAAAAGCCCCTTGCGGGCACGTTCATCGGGCGAAAGGCCGAGCAGGCTCTCCCCATCGAGGAGAATCTCTCCCTGCGTAACCTCGTACTTGGGATGCCCCATCAGCGTGTAGGAGAGGGTGCTCTTGCCGGAGCCGTTCGGCCCCATCAGCGCGTGGGTCTCCCCCGTGTGGATGGTGAGGTTGACCCCCTTGAGGATCTCCTTCCCCTCAACGGCGACGTGCAAATCACGGATCTCCAACGTGTGGTCGGCCATCGAGTCTCCTTTCGTTGCTGTGTGGGAAGAAGTATAGGCAAGGGGATAATTTTGTCAAGGGATTTCTTCTAAATTCACCCCCACCAGCCAAAGCCTGCCGGAGGGATTCATCCGGCAGGCCGGTGGAGCACGGAAGGGGGTCAGGCCAGAAGCCCCTGGAGGGCCTGGAGCAGGGCCTCGGTAACCGCCTCGATGGGACGGTTGCCGTCGATCTCCACGAGCACGGCCTTGGCGCGATAATAATCGACCAGCGGTGCGGTCAGTTCGCGGTAGACCTTCAAGCGGTTGCGGACGGTCTCCGGCTTGTCGTCATCCCGCTGGTAGAGTTCGGCCCCGTCGCGATCGCAGCGGTTATCGTCCTTGGGCGGATTGAACGTAACGTGATAGGTCGCGCCACAGACGGGACAGATGCGCCGCCCGGTGATCCGCTCGACGATGACGGCATCGGGGACGACGAAGTTGACGGCGCGGTCGATGGCTAGGCCCTTGTCCGCCAGCGCCGCATCGAGGGCCTCCGCCTGCGCGATCGTGCGCGGGAAGCCGTCTAAGATCGCCCCCCTGGCACAATCCGGACGTGCCAGCCGATCGAGCACCATGGCGATGGTGATGTCGTCGGGGACGAGATCGCCGCGATCCATATAACTTTTCGCTTTCAGCCCCAGGGGGGTCTTGTTCTTCAGATTGTAACGGAAGAGGTCGCCGCTGGCGACGTGCGGCAGGCCAAGGCGCTCTTGCAGGATGTCGGCCTGGGTGCCCTTCCCCGATCCGGGCGGGCCTAACAAGACGATGTAAACGGGTTTCGTGGTCATCATACCTCCTTCGTGTTATGGGCCTCGTCCTCGAGACCCGTCAGTGCTTTGTACGCCTCCCAGCTAATGAAGGAGCCGCCATCGCCGGTCTGCTCGACGATGCGGTAGCGCCCGTCCAGCCGTACGGTGATGAAGAAGGGCGTGAAACAGCGCCCGTCCATCACCTCCTTACGCAGGAGGAAGCCGCCGTGTTCCCCGTCGCGCTGCAGATCGTACCGCTTGTCGGCGCGGATCATCACGGGTGCGCCGCAGCGATCGCACGTCAGGTAGAAGTAGAGACCGTGCGGGTCGTGCGGCTCAGCGAGCCGAGGACGGAGGCGGGAGAAGAGTTTCCTGAACATCGTGCTCCTTTCGTTCGTAGCCCTCATCAGGGGGCAAGTCAGCGCGGGAAGCGGCCTCCCGCGCCAGGGAATCACAGCGCTCGTTATCCACGTTGCCGTCGTGCCCCCGCACCCAGACGAAGCGAACCTCGTGCCGCTCGCAGAGGCGCAGCAGTTCCTCCCACAGGTCCGGATTGAGCGCCCGCTCCTTGCCGTTGCGCATCCAGCCTCGCGCCCGCCAGCGCCGCGCCCATCCCTTCTCCATCGCATCGACCAGGTAACGCGAATCGGTGTACACCGTTACCCGACACGGCTCCTTCAGGGCCTTCAGCCCCTCGATAGCCGCACGCAGTTCCATCCGGTTGTTGGTCGTATGGCGAAAGCCGCCGGAAAGCTCCTTGCGATGGCCTTTGTAGCTCAGGATAACCCCGTATCCCCCGGGGCCGGGATTGCCCAAAGCGCTCCCGTCGGTGTAGATCGTGACGGCCTTCTTCGCCTTCGCGCTCATACGACGTCGTAGATGCTGCCGCCGATGAACTCGCGGATGTGCGAGGTCGGCGGGATGACCGATTCCTCGTAAACCGGCGTGACCGCCTCCAGCAGGCGATGGACGCGCCTGGCCCGCAGGTAGGCATCGACGTGATAGGGATCGTCGCGATAGCGCTCCACCCAGGCGCTGAAGTCCTCGAAGAGGCGGGCACGCATAATCGGCAGTTCATAAGGCACGGCACTGTTGATGATGTAGTCCGCCGAGTTGACGTAGGGGATGATGTTGCGCAGCTCGCTGCTGCGCACGTAGTGCCAATGCTCCAGCGTCCGCCGAGGGCTGTAGCCCCGTGTGCGGGCATCGCGCACCATCCGCCGCATCAGGCGCAGATCGGTGAAGCGGATGAACTGATTATCTGGCCCCTTCATCTGCAAGAGCGTTTCGATGTAGAGGCGGAACTTCTGCTCATCGGGGATCGTCTCCGTCATCGCTGGGTAGAGGCCGTGCAGACTGTCGATGAGGATGATCTCCCCCTCGTGCAACTGCATCGGCGTTACATCGTCATAGCGGCGGCCGGCCTTGAAGTCATAACGGGGGATACGCACCTCCTCCCCGGCGATCAGGCGCTGCAGGTGCTCGTTGATCAGGGCCAGATCGAGGGCCTGAGGCGTCTCGAAATCGTAATCACCGAACTCATCGCGGGGATGTTTCTCCAGATCGAAGAAGTAGTTGTCCACATTGAGCGCCACGAGGCTCAGGCCCTCGCGGCGGAGATGCTCGCCCAGCTTGATCGTCGTCGTCGTCTTGTTGGAGGAGGAAGGCCCGGCGATGATCGCCACACGCACCTCGTCCCGCCGCTCGATGATCATCCGCGCGGCCTGCGCGATGTCCTGCTCGTAGCAGGCATCCGATTCGGCGACGATCTGGGCAAACTCGCCGCGGGCAACGCGCTCGTTCAGCCGATAGACGGTGTAGAGATTGTGATCGACCGTCCAGACGAGGATTTCCCACAGCTTGCGGTAGGGGATGTTCTCGGGGTCGCGCTCCGACTCGCCCCGCTCACGACGTTTGCGCCGTCGCGCACGGTCGGCACGGTAGAGGATGTACGCCTTGGCCGTCCGCGCGTGGCCGTTTTCGATGAGCACTTTCTCCACGATGTCCTGGATATTCTCGACCGTCGGAAGATTGTCGGCACTGTAGTTGTTTTCCAGAATGGCGACGACCTGATCGGTGAGCCGCTCCGCCGTCTCGCGGTCCCGTCCGCCGACGGCGATGGCGGCACGGTAGATGGCGTTGGTGATACGCTGCCGATTGAAGGGGACGATCGCGCCGTTGCGTTTGACGACGTAAGGTATCTTCTCCGACATGCGACCTCCTTCATCTGCGAAAGGCTCAGCATTTTCATTATACCCTCGGAAGGAGGGGGTGGCAATGCACCCTTGCCGGAGCGCGAGGCCGAAAGAGGACGAGGGGGCTTCGACGGAAGCCCCCTCGCGCGGTACAACGCGGGTTATCCCTTCACACCGCCCAGCGTCAGGCCCGATTCCAGGTAACGTTGCAGGCTCAGGAAGACGAGGAGCGTCGGCACGGAGATGAGGAGCGCACCGGCAGCGAAGAGTCCCCAGGGAATCTCCATGTCCTGCGCCAGATGTGTCAGGCCGACCGGCAAGGTGAACATCTCCTCCTTGCCGACGAGCATCACCTCCGCCATAATGTACTCGTTCCATCCGGCCAGGAAGCCGAAGAGCGCCGTCACGGCCAGCGCCGGACGGGCCAGCGGCAGGCCGATCTGCAGGAAAGCCTGGAGCGGCGTCGCCCCGTCGATGAGCGCCGCCTCCTCGATCTCGATGGGGATGGTATCGAAGTAGCCCTTCAGGTTCCAGGTGGTGAAGACGAGCGTACCGGTGGAGTAGGCCAGGATCAGTCCCCAATGCGTCCCGAAGAGGCCCAGCGAGCGCAGGATTTGGGCAATCGGCACCAAGGCGAGGATGCCGGGGAAGGACTGGATGGCCAGCAGGAGGATGAGCGCCGTCTCCCGCCCCTTGAACTGGAAGCGGGAGAAGGCGAAAGCCCCCGTCGTCGCCAGCGAGACGCAGAAGACCGTCGTCAGCGTCGCGATGAAGAGGCTGTTTTTCAGCCAGGTGAGGAAGGGCATATCGAAGAGGATGGCGTGGAAGTTCTCCCACGTTACCTCCACCGGCAGGAACATCCCCACCAGATTGAGCGTCAACAGGCGCTGTCCGGGCCGCAAGGCGGCGAGGAAGACGAACCAGATCGGGTAGATGGCGATGAAGACGGCGATGATCAAGACCAGATAGAGCAGCACCAGGGTCAACCGGCTCGGTCTTCTCATTGGTAGGCTCCTTTCGTGATCTTCGTGAAGCGCAGGCTGAAGAGCGTGGCGAAGAAGAGGAGGATGAAGATGACCGTCGCATAGGCTCCTGCGTCCGCATATCGATCACCGCGGAAGAGCGTCTTGTACCCGTAGATCATCACGAACTCCGTAACGCCGGGCTTCCCCGCTCCGCGGATGGGGCCGCCCGCCGTGACGAGCCAGACGGTGTTGAACATCTGGAAGGTGGTGATGGCGCTGAGGACGATGGCGGGCATCACCGCCGGTCGGAGCAGGGGCAGCGTGATGCGGGTCAACTGCTGGAACCACGTCGCCCCGTCCACCTCCGCCGCCTCGTACTGATCCTGCGGGATCGATTGCAAAGCCCCCAGGATCACGACCATGAAGAAGGGATAGCTCAGCCAGATGTTGATGACGACGACGGCGACGAAGGCCCAGATCGGGTCCTGCAGCCAGGCCGGGCCCTGGATGCCGAAGAGCTTCAGCACCTGATTGATCGTCCCTTGCTCCGTGCGGAAGAAGAACTGCCAGATGAGCGCCGTGATGTAGGAAGGCACCGCCCACGGGAAGATGAGCAGCGTCCGCCACGCCCCCTTGGCCTTGATGTGGCGATTGTTGAGAATGAGCGCCAGGATAAGCCCGAAAAGGAAGAAGAAAGGGATACAGGCAAGCACGTAGAGGAAAGTATGGAACATCACGATGAAGAAGTCGCTGGCGTCGCTAAGCAAAGCTATCGCCTCGTTCGCCTTGACCACGACCCAGAGCACAGCGCTCACCGCCATCCCAACCGGCCACCAGTACCAGGTTGACGGTGGGCTGAGGGACTTTTCCTTCACGCGGCGCACCGCCCACGCGACGAGCAGGAGCGGCGCGATAACGATGAAGAGCCGCAGCCACGCCTCCAGCGCCTCCTTCGTGACCAACGGCCCGAAGATCTCCTGGTAGTTGCCGAGCAGCGGCTGCTGCCAGCAGTAGTGCTGCAGCGTCTTCGGGTCGCAGTGCCAGATGTCCTCCGGCGGCTTGTAATGGAAACGGCTGCGGTTGGTCAAGGAGATGAAGATGTTGTAGAGCATCGGATAGAGGCTGAGGATCGTTACGCCGATCATCGTCGGCGCGGTAAAGAGCAGGATGATCAACCGCTTCTTCCACCCTCGGTAGGAAACCCCCATAAGCTCCTTCCCCCTTTCGAAGAAAGCCCGTCTGCACGGCGCAGGCGGGCTTTCTCCATACGCGGCGGCGTGAGCCAGAAGCCTACGCCGCCTGTTCACGCCGCCTTACTGCATATTGGCGATGCACTCCTCGATGGCCGCCTGGGCCGCGTCCATCGCCTCCTTCGGCTCCTGCGAGCCGTTCCAGATGGCGGTCGTCGCATCACCGACAGGCCCCCACTGGCAGTCGATGTAGGGATGGTTGGGCATAGGCGTGCCGCGGTTCAGCGAAGCGCCGAAGCCGGCAATCGTCGGGATAGCCTGGACTTCGGGGTCGTTGAGCGCGTCGGAGTTGGCGGGGATCGTCTTGTTGACCAGGGAGAGGCGCTTCTGCACCTCGGCGGTGCCGAAGTACTTCATCACCTCGATCGCAGCCTGGTCATGTCCGCGATCGACGGCGTTCTGCGTCAGCATGAAGAGCTTGATGCCGACGAAGGGGCTGCCCATCGGCGCGATGCCGTAGTTGATGCCCGCGTCCTCGATGTCCTTGATCGCCCACGGGCCGGTCCACCAGATCGCCGCCTGTCCCTCGGTGAGCATCGACTTGCAGATCTCGTGGCTCGTCTCGGCGGGAGCATAGGGGCGGAAGTCGGCGATCCACTGCGCGGCGGCATAGCCCTCCGGCGTGGCGAGATAGACGTTGCCCTGATCGTCGATATAACCGCCGTACTTGCTCAGGCCAAGCCCGAAGTAGATGGGCGCAACGTGATAGGCATCGGGATTGCCCAGCCCCTGATTGCACAGGTAGTACATATCGGGGTGATCCTCGCGGAATTTCTTGGCCAGTTCCATCAGGCTGTCGAAGTCATCGGGGGCGGGCAACTGATCCTCGCCGATCAGGTCCTTGTTGTAAACGAGCGCGATGCCCTCCTGCGACTCCGGAATGCCCCAAATCTGGCCGTTCCAGACCATCGCCTTGACGGCGGCCGGCTCGAAGTTGCTCTCCAGATAGTCCATATCGATGTAGTCATCGAGGGGGACGATGTTACCGGCCAGCGCATTGCGCCCGATCTGATCCTGCACCCACTCGATGATATCGGGACCTTCCCCGGCGGGGATGGCGACCTGCAGGGCATCGGAGAGGTTGTCCACCTGCGAGGCCTCGATCTGGATGTCATCGTGGGACGCATTGAACTCATCGATGATCTTCTGGTACTCCTCCGCATAAGCACCACTCCAGCCATGCCAGATGGTTACCGTAACCGGCTCCGGCGTAGCCTCCTCCGTCGGGGCCTCGGTTGGCTCCTCGGTCGGAGCCTCGGTCGGGGCCTCGGTGGCCGGAGCCTCGGTCGGCTTCTGACCGCAGGCAACCAACAGCATGCTGGCCACGACCAGCAACGAAAGCAGTGCGAAAAGCCGCTTTTTCATCGGGATCCTCCTTTTACGTAAAGATATACATAGAGACGTGAAGTCGTCGAACTACGGCAGGGGCTTTCACCCTTGCATCTCAATCATAGCATACGGAATTGCCATGTCAAGATGGGCAGCCGATGTTGTCAGACAACCTACATTGTAGCCTCGGCGCATCCGCAGAATCGACGAGCCGTCTTGCGCACCATCACCGTCGGCACGACGCTCGCGCCGGCGATGCCCCACGGCTCCATCCCCCCTCATGGGTGACGAAGCTCCACCTCCCCTTCCACCGCTACGCCGTGAACCAGTGTGTTCGTTACGGTTCCCCATTCGGCGGCCTTCTCGTGCAGGTACTCCAGCTTGTCCAAGGGCGCATCGCTCGTGAGCGAAAGCGTGTAATGAATGCCGACCAATCCGGGCGGTACGTCGCGACGGACACCCTCCACTTCCACGCGGACATCCTGCAATTCGATGCGCATCTTGGCTGCCAGGGTTTGGACGTTGGTCAGCAGGCATGTGCCCAGGGCGACGAGCAGGGTCTCGGCAGCATTAGGACCGGCCTCCCCACCGCCACGTTTGATATTCACGCGGAAGGTATGATGACGCACCTGCGCCGTAGCCCCACTCTCATCATCACGCACGACGGTGACAACGTAATGCTGGGGCGAGTTCTGGCCATGCATCAGAGCACCTCCTTCGAGTGTCGCGCCCGTGCGAGGGGGCGACTTTAGCCTTTAGTTCCTCTCTGCCTCGGCGGCGAGCATCACCGTTTCCCCTTGACCGCACGGCTTGCCCTCCACCTGCAGGGTCGTGTGGGTGATCCCGAAAGCGCGGCGAAGGCATGCATTGAGGCTCGCCAGGAGTTCGGCGGGGGCGGCGGCGGGGGAGGCCACCACATGCGCACTCAGGGCGATATTTTCCGGGCAAAGGCTCCAGATGTGCAGATCGTGGATGCCCTCCACGCCGGGCACGGCGAGCATCTTTTCCGCCACCGCCTCCAGTTCCACGCCGTCGGGAACGCCTTCCATCAGGATGTGCAGCGCCTCCTTCAGCACCCGCCACGCGCTGAGGGCGATCAGCAGGCTGATGAAGACCGAGATGATCGGATCGACCCACATCCACCGCGTCAAGGCGATGATGACGGCGGCGAGGATGACACCGACCGAGGCACCGGCATCGCCGAGGACGTGCAGATAGGCGCTGCGGACGTTCAGATTGCCTCTCCCTGCAGGGGCCGCTTCCGCCTCGTGCTCGTGCTCATCCCGATCGTGATGCTCGTGGGCATGGCCGCCGAGCAACAGCGCCACAACGAGATTCACCACCAATCCCGCGACGGCGATGATCAGCATACCGGTGCTCTTGATCGCGACAGGATGCTGCCAGCGATGCCACGCCTCGCGCAGAATTTCCACGACGATGACGCTGAGCAGCGCACCGTTGATGAGCGCGGCAAGCACCTCCATCCTGTGGAAACCGTAGGTATGACGGTTGTTGGCCGGACGGGAAGCCAGGCGAAGGGCAGCATAGCTCAGGGCGAGCGCGAAAGCATCCACGAAGACATGCCCCGCGTCGGAAAGCAGAGCCAGGCTGCCGCTCCACAGACTGCCGACGACCTCCACGATGAAGATACCGCCGGTGAGCAGCAGCGACCAGATGAAACGCCGCTGCAGATGGGCCTGTCCTTGATGAGCCTGCATGGCACTCCTTTCGCCGAGAAATTGCATGGCTTCCAGTATGACAGCTTCGAGCCTGGAGGCAAGCGGAGAGCGTCATTGTCGCTCCTCCCTTTTGAGGTATGATGAAGCACGGCCCAGGGATGGGCCGTATCTTTGTATCCCTTACAGCTTAAGGAGGCTCAAGATGTCCATCATTGAGGGTGTCCTGGCGCGGGAGATCCTCGATTCCCGCGGCAATCCCACGGTGGAAGTGGAAGTGATTTTGGAAGATGGAACATGGGCACGGGCGGCCGTCCCCTCCGGCGCTTCGACCGGTATCCACGAAGCCCTGGAACTGCGCGATGGCGACAAGGCCCGCTATAATGGCAAAGGCGTCCTCCACGCCGTCGAAAACATCCTCGAAGTCATTGCGCCGGAACTGGTCGGCTGGGACGTTACCGATCAGAAGGGCATCGACGAGATGATGATCGAACTGGACGGGACGCCGAACAAGGGGCGCCTGGGGGCGAACGCCATTCTCGGCGTCTCTCTGGCCGTCGCCAAGGCCGCCGCCAATCATCTCGATCTCCCGCTCTACCGCTACATCGGCGGCGTGTACGCCCACGTGCTCCCCGTCCCGATGATGAACATTCTCAACGGCGGCAAGCACGCCGTCGATGGGCCAGACCTCCAGGAGTTCATGGTGATGCCCGTCGGCGCGCCCTCCTTCGCCGAGGCGCTGCGCTGGGGTTCCGAGACTTATCACGCGCTCAAGCGCGTGCTCAAGAGCAAGGGCTACGGCGTCGGCGTCGGCGACGAGGGCGGCTTCGCGCCCAGCCTCAAGGCCAACGAGGAGGCGATCGAGGTCATCCTGGAGGCGATCGTCAAGGCGGGGTACGAGCCGGGCAAGGACATCTGGATTGCGATGGACCCCGCCGCCTCCGAAATCTACGGCGAGGACGGCAAGTACCACCTGAAGAAGGAAGGCCGCGTCCTCTCCAGCGAGGAGATGGTGGAGTTCTACGCCGCCTGGGTGGAAAAATATCCCATCATCAGCATCGAGGACGGACTGGCCGAGGACGATTGGGAGGGCTTCCGCCTGATGACCGAGCGGCTGGGCGACAAGATTCAGATCGTCGGCGATGACCTGCTCGTCACCAACACGGAGCGCATCAGGAAGGCCATCGAGACGGGGGCGGTGAACTCCGTCCTCATCAAGCTCAATCAGATCGGCACGCTGACCGAGACCATCGCGGCCATCGATATGACCCATCGCCACAACTGGACGGCCGTCGTCTCCCATCGCTCCGGCGAGACGGACGATACGACGATCGCCGATCTGGCCGTCGCGCTCAACACGGGGCAGATCAAGACGGGCGCTCCGGCCCGCATCGACCGCGTCGCCAAGTACAATCAACTCCTGCGCATCGAAGAGGAATTGGGCGAAACGGCCCGCTACGCCGGCATATCCGCCTTCTTCAACCTGGGGAAATTCTGAGCGCCACGATCCACAACAGGCCGCCCCGGTCGGGCGGCCTGTTTCTATGTCGGGATCACCGGCGCTTGGCTGCGTCGATGGCCAGGGCGATCGCGCCCAGGACACCGGCACGGTCGCCCAACGTCGGCGGGACGAGATAACGCTCCATCGGCGTCAAGGGGCAGTAGCCGCCGAGCAAGCGGGGCACCTTGGCGCGGATGAGGGGGAGGAGGATGGGCTGTCGCATCACACCGCCGCCGATGATGATCCGCTGCGGCGCTAAGGTGAGGATGTAGGAGGTTACCGCCAGTGCCAGATAGTGCGCCTCCAGGCTCCACGCCGGATGCTCCGACGGCAGGTCCTCCGCCGGACGGCCCCAGCGCAGCGCCAGCGCCGTGCCGGAGGCCAGGCCCTCCAGACAATCCCCGTGGAAAGGGCAGATACCGGCGAAGGGGTCGCGGACGCGGTCGTGCGGCACGATCAGATGGCCCATTTCCGGATGACGCAGGCCGTGCAAGAGATTCCCTTCCACGATGGCCCCGCCACCGACGCCCGTGCCTACGGTGATGTAGAGCACCGTCCGCAGCCCCTGCGCCGCCCCCCATCGAGCCTCGCCCCACACCGCCCCGTTGACGTCGGTATCGAAGACGACGGGCAAGCGCAGCGCCCGGTGCACGAAGGCCGCGATATTGGTTCCCTCCCATCCCTCCTTGGGCGTCGCTCCAATCTCGCCGTAGTTCGGCGACTCCGGATCGACATCCGCCGGGCCGAACGAGACGACGCCCACGGCGGAGAACTTCAGTCCGTAGGCTTCACTCGCGTGGCGAAAGAAAGCGACAACCTGCGAGAGTGTCTCCTCCGGCGTCGTCGTGGGGAAACGGCGCTCGGCCAAAATGCGTCCCTGGCGATCCCCCACGGCACAGACGAACTTTGTACCACCCGCCTCGACCCCACCGTAAAGCATGCGCGTTAGTCTCTCCTTTCGGCCCAGACTTTTCGTCATTGTACACAGAAGCCCGACGATAGCGAATGAAGCATCGATAACAGCTCAATAAACAAAACGCTCATCTCCCTATTTCGCCGGTT
Organism: Anaerolineae bacterium; assembly: GCA_026991395.1. GTDB lineage: Bacteria > Chloroflexota > Anaerolineae > B4-G1 > SLSP01 > JALXBP01. The sequence continues at coordinate 58,201 of JALXBP010000117.1, forward strand.
TGTGGTATACTCGAACCGCGCTATGGTGTAGCGCTACGACAGAGGAGACGTCGAGGAGGACAATGTATGTATCCGCTCATCAAGCTCAAGGCCAACCAACGAGGGGTCATTCGTGCATTGCGCGGAGGCCATCGCTTCATCGCACGGATGGCCTCTCTCGGCTTCACACCGGGAGCGGTCGTCACGATGACACGCAACGACGGCTTCGGTCCGGTGATCGTTTCGGTGCGCGGGACGCGCGTCGCTTTGGGTCGGGGTGAAGCCAACCGCGTCCTCATCGTCACGCCCCAGGGAGGTCATCTTGACTGACGAGCGCTCATCCCCTGTGATCGCCCTCGCCGGACAGCCCAACGTCGGCAAATCGACCATCTTCAACTGGCTGACCGGCCTCAATCAGCACGTGGGCAACTGGCCGGGCAAGACGATCGAGCAGAAAATCGGCACATTCACCCACAACGGACGCCAATACACCGTCGTCGATCTGCCCGGCACCTACAGCCTGACGGCCAACTCCGAAGAGGAACGCATCACCCGCGACTACATCCTCCGCGAGCGCCCCGATGTCGTCGTCGCCGTCGCCGACGCCGCCGTCCTGGAACGCAGCCTCTACCTGCTCACGGAGTTGATCGCGCTGCCCGTCCCCATCATCCTCGTGCTGAATATGATGGACGTCGCCGAGCACGAGGGCATCCAGATCGAGCCGAAGGTGCTGCAGGCGGCGTTAGGCATCCCCGTCGTGCCGATGTCCGCCACCCACGGCGTCGGCATGGATCGTCTCCTGAGCACCATCGAGGCAACGGTCGATGGCCGCATCCCCTACACACCTTCGCGCCCGCACATCTCCCCCGAACACCAAGAGGTCGCCGAAAAGCTGAAGGCGATCGTCGCCCCCATCCTCCCCGATCTCTACCCGCCCGACTGGGTCGCCCTCAAGCTGCTGGAAGGCGACGGCGAGATGATCGCTCTCGTCCGAGAACGCCTCTCGCCGGAGCAGTGGAAGGCGGTCGATGCCCTGCTCTACCGCCACGAGGATGCCGTCCTCGACATTGCGAGTGCCCGCTACGCCTGGATCGAGCGGATGATCCGGGCCGCCGTAACCCGTCCCCGCGTCGGCCAGGTGAGCTTTACCGGTCGGCTGGACAACGTCCTCACACATCCGCTGTGGGGAATGCTCATCCTCCTGGCCGTCCTGGGGGGCGTCTTCTGGCTCACTTACACCATCGGGGCACCGCTGCAGGGCTGGATGGGCGATTGGGCGCAGAAGCTGGCCGGCCTCAGTCGGCAGCAGCTTGCGGCGGCACCTCCCTGGCTGACCGCTCTCATCGCCGACGGGCTGATCGGCGGCGTGGGGCTGGTCATCACCTTCCTCCCCATCCTCATCATCTTCTTCGCCGTGATGGCGGTATTGGAGGATACCGGCTACATGGCCCGCATCGCCTACCTCACCGACCGCTTCATGCACGCGATGGGGCTGCACGGCAAGAGCTTCATCCCCTTGCTCCTCGGCTTCGGCTGCAACGTTCCGGCAGTGCTCGGCACGCGCATCATCGAGACCAAGCGGGCCAGGCTGCTGACCATCCTGCTCGCTCCCCTGGTGCCATGCACGGCGCGGATGGCGGTCATCACCGTGCTGACGCCGCTCTTCTTCCACAGCTACGCGCCGCTCATCGCCTGGGGGCTGGTCACGATGAACGTGATCGTCCTCGCCCTCCTGGGCATCCTGCTCCACCGCCTCCTTTTCCACGGCGAGCAAGCCTCCTTCATTATGGAGTTGCCTCTCTACCACCTGCCCAACCTGCGCACCATCGGCCTCTACGTCTGGCAGAACCTCCTCGCTTTCCTGCAGAAAGCCGGCTCGACCATCCTCCTCGTCTCGCTCCTCGTCTGGGCGCTGGCCTACTTCCCCGGCGGCGTGCAGAGCGAGAGCTACCTCGTCGCCTTCGGCCACGCCCTGGAGCCGCTCGGTCGGCTGATGGGGCTTTCGTGGCAAGCACTGACGGCGCTCCTGACCAGCTTCGTCGCCAAGGAGAATACCATCGCCACACTGGGCATCCTCTACGGCAGCGATCTGGCCGCAGCATTGCCGCACTCCCTTTCTCCGGCCTCCGCGCTGGCCTTCCTCGTCGTGCAGATGCTCTTCGTCCCCTGCGCGGCAACCGTCGCGGTCATCCGGCAGGAGGCGGGGAATCGCTGGGCGCTCTTCAGCGTGGCCCTGCTGCTCTTCATCTCGGTCCTGGCCGGCATCCTCGTCTATCAACTCGGTGCGGTGTTGGGGTTGGGCTGATGGGGCTGATGGACGACCTCCTGCGCCTCCTCGACGGGGGGCCGATGCTCACCGTCGAAACGATGGCGGCGCGGCTCCACGTCCACCCTGCCCTCGTTTCGATGATGCTGGAGCGGTTGACGGCGGAGGGCTACCTGCGCACCTCACCGCCGACCTGCACCGTCTCGAACGCCTGCGAAGGGTGCCCCCTTCACGCTTCCTGCGCCCTGCGTCCCCAGCGGCAGATGTGGACGCTCACGGACAAAGGACATCGACACTTGAAACGGGAGTAAATTCCCGTCCGGCATGCTTTCTTCCACAGAGAACGCTGTTGCCCAAAACGCCGCTTTGCTCCATACTACAGGTACCGGCCTGTTCACAGCTCCAGGCAAAGAAGGTGGACGATGCAAGAAAGCGCCGGGGAGCCTGTCCCTCAGCTCGATGTGCGGATGTTTGGCGGTCTGGAGATCACCTACCGCGAGGAGGAGACGTCGCCGCCACATCCTCTGACGCTGCCGCCCACGGCCAAGTCGCAATCGCTGCTGGCGTACCTCATTTTGCACAGCGAACCGCCTCCCACGAGGGAGCGCCTGGCAACGCTCTTCTGGGGCGACCGGCCGCCGCGCCGGGCACGCCGCTCCCTTTCGACCGCCCTCTGGCACATCCGCCGTTGCTGCCCGCTCAATCCGTTGCAGAGCGAAGGTCAAACCATCCGCTTCGCCTTTCCGGGGAAGCTCCACCTCGACGTGGCGGCCTTCGAGCTTTTGACCGCTGCCGATGCCTCCCTCGCCCAACTGGAAGAGGGGGTCGCGCTCTACCGGGGCGATTTTCTGGAGGGTCTGTACGATGACTGGATCATCCTCCTCCGCTACCGCTGGCAATCGCGCTATCTCGATGCCCTCCTTCGCCTGATGCAGCTACAGGAGGCGGGGGGCGAGGATCGGAAGGCGCTCCAGACGGCCCTGCGCCTGCTCGAACTGGACGAGCTTTCGGAAGCGGCGTGCCAGACGGCGCTGCGGACCTATGCGCGGCTGGGACAGCGGGAACCCGCCCTCGAACTCTACCGCCGCTTCGAAGCGCGCCTGCAGGAGGCGTTGGGCATCCCGCCCTCGGAGGAAACGGTCGCCCTCTACCGCCGGGTGCTGGAAAGTGGTCCGCAGGAGACCTCCGCCACGCCGGGACCCCTCCTCTGGGCCAAAACTGAGCACCGACGGGAGCAGCACGGCACGGCTGCCCCCTTCGTCGGGCGCGAGGCGGAGATGGACTTCTGGAGACAGTTCTGGCCGCACGCCATGGCCGGGGGAGAACGCATCCTCTTCGTTGCCGGAGAAGCCGGTGTGGGCAAGAGCCGCCTGGTCGAACAGTTCGCCGCTTACGTCGCGCGGCGGGGAGGCTACGTCGCGACGGGGCACTGCTCCGCCTTCGAGCAGGCCCAGCCCTACGCCCCCCTCACCGAATGGCTCCAGGAGGCGCTGATGCGGAGCGGCCCATACGCCCTGGAAGCCCTTTCGCCGTGGGAACTGGGCAATCTGGCCCTGCTCCTCCCCGAACTGCGTTCGCCCTCGCTTCCCACGCCGCCGACCTTCACGGAGGCGGAGCAGCGGCACCTCTTCCAGGCCGCGCTCCACCTCCTGCTGACCATCGCGCAGCGCAGGCCGATGCTCCTCATCGCGGAGGACCTGCACTGGGCGCACGATTCGTGGCTGGCCTGGCTGCGCTTCCTCGCCCGCCGCAGCGGACAGGCGCGGCTGGTCGTCGTCGGCACCTACCGCCAGGAGGAAGTCCCCACCAGACACCCCCTCGCCCATCTCGTCGTGGAACTTGTGAGGGCCGGGGCGGCAACCCGGCTCGATCTGCAGCCGCTTTCCCTGCGGGCATTGGGCCAATGGTTCCCCGACGCCCCCTTCTCCTTCCTCCACCAACTCCACCGCCACACGGAGGGCAACCCCTTCTTCATCCTGGAGACCTTGCGGGCGTTGCAGGAGCGGTACGGCCAACGCGCGACCGCGCAACCGTGGCAGCTCGCCGCCGTCGAACGGATGCCCATTCCGGAGACGGTACGGCAGGCGATCCGGCTCCGCCGCGATCGACTCGGCCCGGAGGCCCGCCGTGCGCTGGAGGTCGCCGCCGTCATCGGGCGCACCCTCGATCTGGAGCTGTGGCAGCGGGCCTGGGGCCGCCCGGAGGGGGACCTCCTCGCGGTGCTGGACGGCTTGCTGCGTCGGCAATGGCTGGTCGAGGGGCGCGGCACCTTCGCCGAGGATTACGAGTTCGCCCATCATCTGGGCCGCGAGACGCTCTACGCCGACCTGCCGGCAGAGCGACGCCGCACCCTCCATCGCCGCGTCGCCGAGGCGATCGAGCAGATGGCCACCCCGGATCACCCCCGCAGCGCGGAGATCGCCCTCCATTACCTCCGCGCGGAAGCGTGGGAGCAGGCCTGGCCCCACCTCCTGCAGGCCGGCGATCAGGCGGTAGGCATGGCGGCCACCGACGAGGCGCTGGCCTGCTACCGTCAGGCGCAGAGCGTCCATCGCCATCTGCCCGAGGAACGACGGCGGCCCCTGGACGGGGCGGTACTGGAGCGGAGGATCGGCGAGGTTTACTTCCGTCGCGGGGAGTACGAGCGGGCACGGAAGCATCTGTTGCGGGCCTTGCGGATGCTGGGGCACCCCTTCCCGACCGAGCCGTGGCGGATTTGGCAGGGCGTGGGAGCGGCGTTGCTGCGTCAGTTCGGACGGCGGCTTTTCGCCGTGAGGCAGCGTGAACGCAACAAGCCGCAGGATGCAGAGGCCGCCGCCGTGAAAGAGGAAGTCCTCGCCTACACCTCCTTGGGCTGGATCGATAGTCTGCAAGGGCGGTACGCCCCTTACCTCCTCGTTGCGCTGCGGGCGCTCAACGCCTCGGAAAACGGGGCCTTCCCGCAAGGCGAAGCCTATGCCGCGACGGCCTTGGGCATCGCCTGCGACTTCCTCCCCGCCTTTCGCCTGGCGACCTACTTCCACCGGCGGGCGGCAGCGCAGACCCCCTTCCTCGTCCGCCCGTCGGCACTGGGCTTCGTCCATTTCGGGATGGCCTACCACGCCTACCTCCTGGCCGACGAATCGCAGGCGCTGGAGGAGGCCCGTCTGGCCGCCGACGCCTACCGCCGCGCCGGAGACCCGCATCGCTGGGCGCTGGCCGTCCTCATCCAGGGCTACATCCACGGCTACCGCGGCGAACTGGAGCGCGTCGAAACGCTCGCCGCCGAGCTTTGGGAGACGGGCGAAAGCATGCGCGATCCCAGCGCCTGCTGCGCGGCGGAGTCCCTGCGCGGTCGCATCGCCCGCTGGGCGGGAGGCTGTGCCGAGGCGGCGGAGCACTTCCGCGCAGCCGCTGATTTCGCCGCCCAGGTGCCCGATCATATGAGCCGCGTGGAAAACCTGGGGCAACTGGCCCGCTGTCTGGCCCGCCAGGGAGCATCGGAGGCCGCTGAAGAGGCCGTCCGCCAGGGAATGCGCATAGCTCGAGAGGAAGATGTGCGCGGCGATTCCCTCGCCTACTTCCTCCACGGCGCGGCGGAAGCCTCCTTGCTGCTGGCCGATCACTCGGTCGAGTGCCGCCACAGGCTGCGGCGGCTCTTCCGCGCCGCCCACCGAGCCACACGGGCCTTCCGTCCTCTCCTCCCCGCCCAGCTCCGCCTGGAGGGCATGCTCGCCTGGCGGACGGGGCATCCGCGCCGGGCGCGGCGGCTGTGGCAGCGGAGCCTGCTCGCCGCCCGGCACCTCCACCATCCCCTCGACTGGGGCGCGACGGCCTTCGAGATGGGGCACTGCTTGGGCCAACCCGTCCTGATGGGACAGGGCGAGGCCCGCCTGTCGGAAGCAGGCGCAGAAGGCGAATTGCACCATCTCCGGCACTTCTGCACCGCCTAATCCCCCCTTTTTGGCACTTTTTTGACACCTCCTCCCTACAATCGAAGCGATCGATTCCCTTTCACCGTGTGAGGAGGTGGACTGTGCCATTCCACCACAACACCTTCGTCGTCCGTCTCTGGTGGGCCGAGTCACACTCCGCCGACGGACGGTCGGCTCGACGGTGGTACGGGCGAATCGAGCATGTCCAGAGCGGCGAAGGAGCCGAGTTTCACGATGTGCATGCACTGCTGCGCTTCATCGAATCATTCACCGGCGCGATTTTCGGCCCGGAAGGCGAGGGGGAAGGAGGTGATGTGGACATAGCAAGCGTCGATACAGACAAGGAGTGAATTCGATTTGTCATCCAATCAGCATCCATCGAAAAGGAGGTTACGATGCGACGTACAAAGACTTTGTTCGTAGTGGCAGCGATGGGCATCGCAGTTCTGCTCCTCATCGCCACCGGCTTTAGCGTACGGGCCGGCTCGCAGGGAAGCGCCCCCCGCGCTCCCGCGGCGGCCTCGACGATGGTCTCCGGCACACTCTCCTATCAGGGGCAGCTTCTGGATAGCAACGGCCAGCCGGTGAGCGGGACGGAGACGATGACCTTCACCCTCTACGCGGCGGCGACGGGCGGCGATCCGCTGTGGCAGACGAGCCAATCGGTCGCCGTCGAGAACGGTCTCTTCGACGTGGTTCTGGACGTGGACCCCTCGCTCTTCGACGGGCGGGCACTCTGGCTCGGCGTTCAGCTTTCCGGCGAAGCGGAGATGACCCCGCGCCAGCCCCTGATGCCCGCCCCCTACGCGCTCTCCCTGCGGCCCGGCGCGGTGATCAGCGGCAGCATGGAGCGCACGATCAGCACGGGCGTGCTGTACGTCGTCAACAGCGATGGCTCACCGAACGGCGGATACGCCATCGTGGGGCGGAACTACAGCACGGACCCTTGGCGACCGGCCATCTACGGCGAGAACAACGGCCAAAGTGCAGGCATCTACGGACGCAGCGACGGGTGGCACGCCGTCGTCGGCTGGAACGAGAGCGACGATTGGGCGGCGGTGTGGGGGCATAACGTCGGCGGTGGCCGGGGCATCTTCGGGGAAAATATCGGCGCGGGGGCCGGCGGCTACTTCACCAGCACCGCCGGGACCGGGCTGGTCGGGGAGAGCGGCGGCGGCGTCGGCATCGGCGTGAAGGGAAGCGGCCCGGCCGTCGGCGTCTACGGCGAGAGCGAAGATGGCTTCGGCCTCTCCGGCTTCAGCACCAACGACGTCGGCATCCACGGGACGAGCATCAACGGCGCGGCGGGCTTCTTCACCAGCACCAACGGCCTCGGTGTGGAGGCCCACGCACGCGGGACGCAGGTCGCCGTGTGGGGAGAGAACGCCGAAACCGGTTACGCGGGCTATTTCACCAGCACCGCAGGCACCGGTCTGGCCGGAGAGAGCGGCGGCGGGGTCGGCGTCGGCGTGGTGGGCCGCGGACCGGTCGTCGGGGTGTACGGCGAGAGCGAGGACGGCTTCGGCCTCTTCGGTCAGAGTACCATCGACGCCGGGGTTCGCGGCACGAGCGCCGGTGGGCCGGGCGGCCAGTTTACCAGCACCAATGGAGCCGGTATCTACGCGGCAAGCATCAACAGCACGGCCGGCTATTTCACCAGCACCAACGGGGCAGGTGTGCATGCCAACTCGCAGGCCGACCGGGTCGCCGTCGTCGGCGAGAACCGCGGGATCGGAACGGGCGGCTACTTCACCAGCACGCAGGGGCTGGGCCTGGCCGCCTCCAGCGCCGACGGCCACGCCTTCGCCACCTTGGGCCACTCCCTCATCGACGGCCCCAATCCGATGCAGGTGGCACTGCTGCGCTGGTATCCCGTCATCAGCACGACGCATGCCATCCCCGTCGGCAATGAGCCGCATGGCATCGCCTTCGACGGGGCCAATATGTGGGTAGCCAATACCTATGATCACAATGTCAGCGTGCTGCGGGCGAACAACGGCGAACAGGTGATGACCTGCACTACCGGCCTCTTCCCGGACAGCATCGCCTTCGACGGGGTGAATATGTGGGTGGCTAACAGAAGCGCTGGCACAGTCAGCGTCCTGCGGTCCAGCGACTGTGCCCACGTGATGACCCCCACCGTAGGGAATCTGCCCACACACCTTGCCTTCGACGGTAGCAGAATGTGGGTGGTGAACAACGGCAGCGCAAGCGTCAGCGTCCTCGATGCCAGCGACGGGAGTCACGTGATGACCGTCTCCGTCGGGGTTGGCCCGATCGGGATCGCCTTCGACGGGATGAATATGTGGGTGGCGAACGCGGCCTCGGGCACGGTCAGCGTCATCAGCCCCGACGGCACCGTGGTGCAAACCGTCAACGTGGGGCACAAGCCCGTCGCCGTCGCCTTCGACGGGGCGGCTATGTGGGTCACGAACATGGACGACGACACGGTCACCATCATCCGCGCCGCCGACGGCCAGGTGCTGGAGACCATCCCCGCAGGCGACGGCCCCTCGTCCCTCGCCTTCGACGGGGCCAACATGTGGGTGGGCAACGAACTGGAGGACTCGGTGAGCATCTTCCGCGTCGTAGACCGCCATCTGGTAGCCACTATCCCGGTCGGCGACCGCCCCCTCGGGCTTGCCTTCGACGGAGCCAACATATGGGTCACCAACGCCAACGACGACACTGTGATGAAGCGGTGAGGAGGCGGGCGATGAAACGGACTGTTGCCTTGCTCGGCCTGGCCCTGCTCATCGCCGCGCTGCCCGTCCTGGCGCAAAGCTCGGCGGGACACGATCTCTCCTGGCATCTCATCGGGAGCAGCAACGGGCGGATGATGAGCGCCGGTCATCAACTGCGGGGATCGGTGGGGCAGCCGCTCATCGCCACCTCCACCGATGCCCACCACCGGCTTCACAGCGGCTTCTGGCAATCGGGGATCATCGCCGCAGGCGGCCACTACACCATCTACTTGCCTCTCGTCGCCCGCAACTATTGATCCGCAAGGGGAGGAGGCTGCGTTTCGCCTCCTCCCCGCCGCTTCCCCGCCCCGACGGCGAAAGCGGCAACTTCCGGCGCGCGGCAGGCCCGCTCCCGCGTGCCGCCTCTCTCTTGACCCGCACCCCGCCTCCTTTACAATCCCCGCTATGGAACGAAAACGCTACTACATTTGGACCGTCGGCTGTCAGATGAACGTCGTCGATTCGCAGCGGCTCGCCGCCGGACTGGAGCGCTTAGGCTACGAGCGGAGCGAGCACGCCGAGGAGGCGGAGATCATCGTCCTCAACTCCTGCGTCGTCCGCCAGCAGCCGGAGGACAAGGTCATCGGGCGGTTGCACCAGTTACGCCCGCTCAAGGAGGCCCATCCCGACCGCGTCCTTGCGCTGATGGGCTGCATGGTCGGGCAGCGAGAGGCGGAGAAACTGCGCCGACGCTTCCCCTGGGTCGATCTCTTCCTCCCGCCCTCCGATCCCGCCGACCTGTGGGAATTCCTGGCGCAGCGCGATGACCTCGACGAGGCGGAGGCGCTGATCGCCGACGCGGAGGCCCGCCATCGCGCGCTGACGCCGCTCGACGCGCTCATCCCCTCCTGGCAGCGGGACCACCTGGCGACCGCCTACCTGCCCATCGTCCTCGGCTGCTCGCACGCCTGCACCTACTGCATCATCCCCTACCGGCGCGGCGTGGAGCGGAGCCGCCCCCTGGCGACGATCGTCGCCGAGGCGGAGCGGCTGGTCGAGGCGGGCGCACGCGAGATCACCCTCCTGGGGCAGATCGTCGATCGCTACGGCTACGACCTGCCGGCATTCGAGGGGTACGCCGGGACGCCGCTCGTCGCCGTGCTGGAGCGGCTGCACGAGATCGAGGGGCTGGAGCGGCTCCGCTTCCTCACCAGCCATCCCAACTGGATGCGCGACGATCTCCTCGACGCCGTCGCCGCGCTCCCCAAAGTCTGCGAGCACATCGAGGTGCCTATCCAGGCGGGGGATGACGAAGTGCTGGCGCGGATGCGGCGCGGCTACACGGTGGACGACTACCGCCGCCTCGTCGGACGCATCCGCGAGCGTATCCCGCAGGCTTCCATCGCCACCGACATCATCGTCGGCTTCCCCGGCGAGACGGAGGAGCAGTTCCGGCACACCTACGACCTGCTGGCCGAGCTGCGGCTGGACAAGGCGCACATCGCCCGATACTCGCCGCGCCCCAAGACCGTGGCCACGCGCACGATGGAGGACGACGTCCCGCCGGAGGAGAAGGAACGCCGCCGTCGGCTGCTCGATCAACTCCAGGCCCGCATCCTGCGCGAGAAGAACGCTGCCTGCCTGGGGCAGGCCGTCGAAGTCCTCGTCGAGGGGAAGCAGATGCGGACGGGGCGCTGGTTCGGTCGCACACGGCGCAACCGGCTCGTCTACTTCCACAGCGAGCGGACGGGCGATCTGACCGGACAACTCGTTGAAGTCCACATCACCTGGACCGGCCCCTGGTCGCTGGTGGGCGAGGAGCCGGTGGGGGAGGAGGGCGCGTGACGGGTTACGACATCGGCATCATCGGCGCGGGGTTCACCGGCCTCACCGCCGCTTATCGCCTCCTTCAGGCCGGGCACCGCGTTACGCTCTACGAGGCGGAGCCGCAGGTCGGCGGGCTGGCCGCCGGTTTCCGTGACGAGGGCTGGGAGTGGAGCCTGGAGCGCTTCTACCACCACATCTTCGCTACCGACAAGGCAATCATCCGCCTGGCGGAGGCGTTGGGCTGGCAGGATCGGCTCTTCTTCCCGCGCCCGACGACCTCCATCTACCACGAAGGGCGCATCTACCCGCTCGACAGCGCCCTCCGCGTCCTCACCTTCGAGCCGCTGCCCCTCCCCGACCGCCTGCGTTTCGGCGCGGTGGCGGCGATGATCAAGTTCAACCCCTTCTGGAAGCCGTGGGAGGGCGTTACCGCCGACGAATGGCTGAGCCGGGCGCTGGGCGAGCGTGCTTACCGCCTGCTCTGGCAGCCGCTGCTGGAAGGCAAGTTCGGCGAAGCCTACCGCGAGGTGCCGATGGCCTGGTTCTGGGCGCGGATCGCCAAGCGGACGCCGCGCTTGGGCTACTTCGAAGGCGGCTTCCAGCGCTTCGCCGAGGCGCTGGCGGCGGCGGTCCGGCAAGCCGGGGGGCAGGTCCACCTGGGGAAAGCGGTGCAGCGCATCGAAAAGCGCCCCGACGGCTTCCGCCTGACGCTCGCGGAGGGCGAGGCCCATCACGAGCGGGTGCTGGCGACGGTCTCGCCGCGCCGCTTCCTGACGATGGCCCCCGATCTCCCCGCCGACTACGCCGGTCTGCTGCGCGGGTTGCGCTCGATGGGGGCGGTCGTCCTCGTGCTCGCCCTTTCCCGGCGGATGACGGAGGGCCACTACTGGATCAACATCCCCAAGCGCGAGGGCTTCCCCTTCCTCGCCTTCGTCGAGCATACCAACTACATCAGCCGCGAGCACTACGGCGGCGATCACCTCCTCTACTGCGGCGACTACCTCCCCGCCGACCACCCCGCCTTCGGGATGTCGGCGGAGGCGCTCTTCGAGCACTACCTGCCCGGCATCCGCCGCATCACGCCCGACTTCCGGCCCAACCAGGTGCGCCGCCTGTGGAAGTTCCAGGCCCGCTACGCCCAGCCGCTGCCTACGCTGCACCAGTCGCGCCGCATCCCGCCGCTGGCCACGCCGATCGAGGGGCTTTTCCTGGCGAATATGAGCCAGGTCTATCCCTGGGATCGCGGGACGAACTACGCCGTCGCCTGGGGGGAGAAGGTCGCCGACCTCATCGGGAGTGCGTGAGCGATGCCCCGCTACGGGATCGACCTGCGGCTGCACGCCTACGCGCCCGGCGGCATCTCCCGCTACGCCCGCCGCCTCGCCGAGCACATCCCGCCGCTCCTCCATCCCGACGAGGCGCTGGTGCGCTTCTACCACCGCCGCGAGCGGTCGCCGCTTGCCTCCCCCGCCGAGGCCCATCGCCTGTGGACGCCCCCCCATCACCGGCTGGAGGGGTGGTCGCTGGGGATGGAGCTTCTGCCCCGTCGGCTGAGCCTCTTCCACGCTACCGACTTCATCCCGCCGAGGTGGGGGGCGAAACATTTCGTCGCCACCATCCACGATCTCAACTTCCTCCACTACCCGCAGTACCTCACCGCCGAGGCGCGGCGCTACTACAACGCCCAGATCGAAGCGGCCATCCGCCGCGCCGATGCGCTGCTGGCCGACTCCTTCGCCACCCGCAACGACCTGCACCGGCTCCTGGGCGTGCCGCCGCAATCGGTGCAGGTCATCCACCTGGCGGCGGATGAGCGCTTCCGCCCGCTGCCCGAAGCCCAAGTCGAGGCGGTGCTGCGCCGCTACGGGCTGGAGCGGGGCTATCTCCTCTTCGTGGGGACGTGGGAACCGCGCAAGAACCTCAAGGGGCTGATCGACGCGCTGGCCCTGCTCCACGCACGGGGGGAGCGGCGCACGCTGGTCATCGCCGGTCGGCGCGGCTGGCTCTACGACGACCTGCCCGCCTACGCCGAGCGGCGCGGGCTGGGCGAGGCGGTGCGCTTCCTGGAGGGCGTCCCGCTGGAGGCGCTGATCGCGCTCTACAACGGGGCGCGGCTGCTGGCGATGGTCTCCTTCTACGAAGGCTTCGGCCTGCCGGTGCTGGAGGCGCTCCGCTGCGGGACGCCGGTCGTCGCCGCCACGCGGGCCAGTCTGCCGGAGGTTACCGGCGAGGGCGGGCTGCTCGTCGAGCCGGAATCGCCGGAGGCGATCGCCGAGGCGATGTTCCGTCTCTGCCGCGATGAGGGGCTGCACGCTCGCCTGCGCGAAGCCGGATTGCGCCACGCCGCCACCTTCCGCTGGGAGCGGACGGCGGCAGAGACGTTGGCGGTCTATCGGCGCGTCGTCGCCGCCATAGCCTGGTGAAAGGAGTCACGAGATGGAGATTTTCGCCATAGCTGTCCCCAATCTCTGCAACGATGTGGAGGCCAACCGCGAGGCGCTGCGCCGGTTGACGCGCGAAGCAGCGGAGCAGGGGGCGGCGCTGGTGCTCTTCCCCGAAGCGGCGGCGACGATGCTCGCCAACGAGGACGATCCGGCCCGCGACCTGCCGCTGGGCGAGCCGATCCCCGGCGGCGAGACGCTGCGGATGCTGGCGGAGGAGGCCCGTCGGAGCCACATCTGGATCGGTGTGGGCCTCTTCGAGCGAGCGGGCGAGGCGCTCTACGATAGCGCGGTGCTCATCGACGCGCACGGCCAGATCGCTCTGCACTACCGCCGCATCACGCCGGGATGGCACGGTCGCCGTGCCGATCCGCACATCTACCGCGAGGGTGATGCGCTTCCCTTCGCCGAGACGCCGTGGGGACGGGCGCTCTTCCTCATCTGCGGCGACCTCTTCGACGAGGCCCTGACCCGCCGCGCTGCCGCGCTCAAGCCCGACCTGCTGCTCTACCCCTTCGCCCGCAACTTCCCGCCGGGCGTCGAGGTAGCGGCGGGATGGGCGGAGGAGCGTCCGGCTTACGCGGAGGCCGCCGCCTCGGTCGGGGCGCTGACGCTGATGAGCAACTACCTCGGCTGCGATGAGGCCTTCGGCGGCGCGATGGTCGTCTCCCCCACGGGAGAGGTCCTCGCCGAGCTGCCGCCGGGCCGGGCGGGACTGCTCCTCTTCGAGGTCGCTTAGCACCACCAACCTTGACGGCGCACCGCCCCATGGTATGATATTCACTTGCATCAGGCTCTTGTCCACCTCGATGAGGTGGTGTGCGCTCATCCTGTCAGCAGGGCCCAGCGGAGGGAAAAAGCCGATATGTCAGTTGCCGATCTCGGAGTGAAGTCTTACGCGCGTATTTCGAGTGCTATGCCCTTGCCCGGACTGGTCGAGGTCCAACTCCAATCCTACCATTGGCTGCGTGAAGAGGGGCTGCTCGCTCTCTTCGATGAAATTTCCCCTATCGAAAGTTACAACGGGACGCTCCGTCTGTACTTCCCCGGTCGCAAGGCGGAAGCGGCTGGGCTGGAGCTTTCCTACCGCTTCGGCGAGCCCAAGCATTCCCAGCAGGAATGTCTCGACCGCGATTTGACCTACGCCATTCCCCTCTACGTCAAGGTGGCGCTGGAGAATCGCGAAAGCGGCGAGATCATCACCCAGGAGATTTTCCTGGGCGATTTGCCGCTGATGACGGAGAATGCCACCTTCATCATCAACGGGACGGAGCGGGTCGTCGTCAGCCAGCTCATCCGCTCCCCTAGCGTCTATTTCGGCTTGGAGGATGACGGCATTCACCGGCTCGGCAGCGCCAAGCTGATCCCCGAACGGGGCACGTGGATGGAGTTCGAAACGCGCAAGTCGGGCTATCTGACACTGCGTTTCAACCGCAAGCGTACCGTCCCGCTCACCATCTTCCTCCGTGCCTTGGCCGCGGTGGATGATGAACTGCACAGCACCATCCTCACCGAGGGGACGGACGAGGAACTCTTCGCTCTCTTCGGCGATGCGGACAACGACCCCAACCATCGCTGGCTGGAAAACACCATCCGCCAGGAGCCGGAATGGTCGCCGCGCAACGGGCGGACCCTGGCGCAGGAGGCGCTCATCGAGTTTTATCGCCGGATGCGTCCGGGCGATCCGGCCAAGCTGGACAATGCCGAAGAGTACCTGCGTTCGCAGATCTTCGACCCGCAGCGATACAACCTGCAGGAGGTCGGGCGCTACAAGCTCAATCAGCGCATGGGGCTGAGCATCCCGATGAGCGTGCGCACGATCACCAAGGAGGACATCGTCGCCATCACCCGACGGCTCATCTACGTCAACAACGGCGTCGCCGGGCCGGACGATATGGATCACCTGGGCAACCGCCGTGTGAAGACGGTGGGGGAACTGGTGCAGGCCAAAATCCGCGTCGGCCTGGTGCGCATGGGGCGCGTCATCAAGGAGCGGATGAGCATCCGCGATGAGTCGCCGACGCCGGTCAGCCTGATCAACATCCGCCCGGTGGTGGCTGCCATCCGCGAGTTCTTCGGCTCCAGCCAGCTTTCGCAGTTCATGGAGCAGACCAACCCGCAGTCCAGCCTGACACACAAGCGCACGCTTTCGGCGTTGGGGCCGGGCGGTCTGCGCCGCGAGCGGGCCGGCTTCGACGTGCGCGACGTGCACCACAGCCACTACGGGCGCATCTGCCCCATCGAGACGCCGGAAGGGCCGAACATCGGCCTCATCGGACGGCTGGCGACCTATGCCCGCGTCAACCGGCTCGGCTTCATCGAAACGCCCTATCGGCGCGTCGTGCGCTCCATCGCGCACACGGATACGGCGGCGTTAGTGGGCGAGGTTCTGCGCGAGACCATCGTCGATCCGGAAAGCGGGGCGGTCGTCGCCGAAGCCGGTACACGCATCGACGAAGCCCTGGCCGCCCGTCTTGCCACC
This sequence comes from Anaerolineae bacterium, assembly GCA_026991395.1. Lineage (GTDB taxonomy): Bacteria > Chloroflexota > Anaerolineae > B4-G1 > SLSP01 > JALXBP01. Next base: position 73,794 of record JALXBP010000117.1, read on the forward strand.
CTCAAGCTCGGCGAGAAGATCAAAGTCGTGCCGCGGGTTACCAACGAGATCGTCTACCTTTCGGCGGACAAGGAGGAGCCCTATGTCATTGCGCAGGCCAACGCAGCGCTGGACGACGAGGGCCACTTCCGCCTGAACCGCGTGGCGGCGCGAAAGGGGGCCGACTTCGTCTACGTCTCCCCCGACCGCATCGATTACATCGACGTGGCCCCGACGCAGGTCGTCGGTGTCTCCGCCGCACTCATTCCCTTCCTCGAGCACGATGACGCCAACCGCGCGCTGATGGGGTCCAATATGCAGCGCCAGGCCGTCCCGCTCATCCGCCCGCAGGCTCCCTACGTCGGCACGGGGATGGAGGAGCCTTCCGCGCACAACTCGGGGATGATCATCCTGGCCGAGAGCGATGGAACGGTGCTCAGCGTTACCGGCGAGCGGATCATCGTGCAGGAGGAGGAGACGGGGGAGATCAAAACCTACCGTCTGCACAAGTACATGCGCTCCAACCAGAGCACCTGCATCGACCAACGCCCCGTCGTGCGACGCGGGCAGCGGGTGAAGAAAGGCGACGTGCTGGCCGACAACTCCTCCACCGAAGGCGGGCTGCTCGCCTTGGGGCAGAACGTCCTCGTGGCCTTCCTCTCCTGGGAAGGGGGTAACTACGAGGACGCCATCCTCCTCAGCGAGCGGATGGTGGAGGAGGATCGCTTCACCTCGATCCACATCGAAAAGCACGAACTGACGGCCCGCGACACCAAGCTGGGGCCGGAAGAGGTTACGCGGGAGATTCCCAACGTTTCCGAAGATGCCCTGCGCGATCTCGACCGCGACGGCATCATCCGCGTGGGCGCGGAGGTGGGGCCGCTCGACATCCTCGTTGGGAAGATCACGCCCAAGGGCGAGAAGGAACTGACGCCGGAGGAGAAGCTGCTGCGCGCCATTTTCGGCGAGAAGCTGCGCGACGTGAAGGACACCAGCCTGCGTATGCCCCACGGCGCTCACGGGAAAGTCGTCGATGTCAAGGTCTTCGACCGCGAGCAGTACCGCGACCTTCCCGCGGGGGTGGACAAGGTCGTGCGCGTCAGCGTCGCCCAACGGCGCAAGATCACCGAGGGCGACAAGATGGCCGGACGCCACGGGAACAAGGGCGTCATCTCCAAGATCGTCCCCATCGAGGATATGCCCTTTCTCGCCGACGGGACGCCGGTGGATATCATCCTCAGCCCGCTGGGCGTCCCCGGTCGTATGAACATCGGGCAGGTGCTGGAAACTCATCTGGGATGGGCTGCCGCACGGCTGGGCTTCCGCACCATCACCCCCGTCTTCGACGGCGCAAGGGAAGAGGAGATCGCCGCCGAGTTGGCGCGGGCCTGGCTCATCGACCAAGCGTGGGATGAGGTAATGGAACGGGCGTGGAGCTGGCTCAAGGCCCAGGAATACGACCTGGAGACCTTGCAGGATGACGAGGAAGCACGCCTGCTCTACATCATCAACTGGCTGGAGCCGCTGGGCTATGATCCGGGCCGTCTGGCCGACGATACCGTCTACGCCCGCCGTGCCGTCCTCCAGGAGTGGCTGCGCGAGCGCGGCTACGACCCGCAGGCCATGCTCGTCTTCGAGAACGATCCACGCCCTGCAGAGGCCCGCTTGGAAGCGGACAAGCTGGCGCAGGCCGTCTGCCTGCGGCTGTGGATGGAGCAGCGCGGCCAGAACACAGCCGAACTTTCCGACGAGGAGGTCATCCTCCAGGCGACGGCCTACAGTCAGCAGACGAACGACCCTCTGCCCACCTTGGGCAAGATGATACTCTACGACGGCCAGACCGGCGAGCGCTTCGATCAGCCGGTTACGGTGGGGATGATCTACATCCTCAAGCTGGCCCATCTGGTGGAGGACAAAGTCCACACCCGTTCGACAGGGGCCTACTCCCTCGTCACGCAGCAGCCGCTGGGCGGCAAGGCACAGTTCGGCGGCCAGCGCTTCGGCGAAATGGAGGTCTGGGCACTGGAGGCTTACGGCGCGGCCTATACGCTCCAGGAGATGCTGACCATCAAGTCGGACGATGTGCCCGGTCGCGTCAAAGCCTACGAGTCGATCGTCAAAGGGCTACCCATCGAAGGCGTCGGCATCCCCGCCTCCTTCAAGGTGCTGGTCAAGGAACTCCAGAGCCTGGCCCTTTCCGTGGAAGCCATCACCGACTCCGGCGAAGTCCTTCGCTTTGGGCGCGAGGATCGGCGGGCACAAATTCCGCGCCTGGGGCACGGCCTCCTGGGATTAGCGCCAGAGCTATAGCCTCTCCGAAGCCTGACGCAGCACGTCTTGCAAGAGGGCCTGACGGGCTTCACGCAGTCAGGCCCTTTGCCCATCTTCACCCGCAGTCACACCCGCCGGAGGGCTTTTCGTCAGCTCCGCCCATCCGGTGAGCACAAAAGGCACTATGAAAAATCTCTCATTCGCATTCACACTCCTCACGCTCGCGCTGCTGCTGAGCGGATGCCGCAATGCTGCCCCGCCCACAACCGCCACCGTCCAACCCGTTGCGACACACATCCCCGCGCCCGAGCCGACGACTCGCACCGACGGGGCTCTCCCTCTCGCCCTTCCCGCCTCCGGCAGTTTGCAAAACCCCGCATGGTCGCCCGACAGCGGCAAACTGCTCTTCACGCGCTTCGCCAACGGCTACAACACCGGCCCCGCCGACTTGCTCACCTTCGACCTGACGACCGAACTCACCCGCACCCTGGTTTCCGATGGCAGCGACAACGTCAATTTGCCCGGCTCTGCCTGGAACCGGGTAACGGGCTACATCGTCTTTGCATCCTCGCGCGGCCCTCACGACGAGATTTACGCCATCTACGCCGACGGACGAGCCAATGACGAATGGCAAGTCACCGACCGAGATGACCGCGCCGCTTACGAAGCCTCTTTTTCGCCAGACGGCGATTGGGTCGTTTTCGAATCCCACCCGCTGGAGGTGGAAGGCAACGGCATCATCACCCAATACAAAATCGACGGCAGCCAGCCCTATCGAGCACTCACGGCTGCCGGCGACGATTGCCGCCAACCCAATTGGTCGCCCGCCGGAGACCTGATCGTGTATCAAAAGTTCACCGACAATCAGTGGGATTTGTGGACGATGACCCCATCCGGCAGCAATCATCGGAAAATCACGACCGGTCCCGGCGACAAGACCGACGCCTCTTTCTCCCCCGACGGGAAATGGATCGTTTACAGTTCGGACGAAGGCAAACTCGACTACGCCAACCTCTTCATCATCCCCTCCGGCGGCGGCGAGCCCGTCCGCCTCACCACCCATAGCGGCTACGACGGCGCACCTTCGTGGTCGCCGGATGGCCGCCGCATTGCGTTCGAGTCCGCCCCCGGCGACCCTGAGGAAGGCAACGGCACATCCCTCTGGCAGATTACCGTCCCACAACAATTCGCCCCTCGTCTGCTCTTCGACGGCGGTTTCGAGACGGGCGACACCACCCAGTGGGCAGGTATCGATTGGAACCTGGAACGCCCGCTCGATGAGCAGTTGCAAATCGTCACGGATACCGTCCGGCAAGGCATGTATGCCGTCAAGACCATCGTCCACGATGGCGATGAATTCCTGGATACCGGCGGCGAGCGCATCCAGTTCGAAAGCCCCGGCCCTCGCGAACACGAAGGCGACGACTACTGGTACGCCTGGTCAACGCTCTTCCCCGAAGAGTGGCAGCCACCCAACGAGTGGCTCTTAATCGCAGACTGGCACGCCACCTATCCCGACGTCTGCCAGCCCCTGCAATTCGAACTGGACAACGCCAACGCGCTTTCCGTCCGAATTCTGACGGGAGACGTAACCGGCTATGACTGTTTCGACGGCCCCGGCACCGCCCTGCAAAAAACCGCCGTCATCGTTCCGCACATCACGCTCGGCGAATGGCACGACTTCGTCATCCACGTCGAATGGACGACATCCGGGAACGGCTCGATCGAAGTTTGGCACAAACTGGAAAGCGATGCCGGATTCGCCAAAGTGCTGGATTGGCACGATATCCCCACCTTGCAATATCAGGGCGATCCCGCCCAACCGGACACCCCCTACTTCATCCTGGCACATTACCGGGACGAGAGCAACACTCACACCTCTGTGCTCTATCACGACGGATTTCGGATGGCCCTGAGCGCGGAAAATCTGGCAGAAGGCGATCTGTACGTCTTGACAATGCCGCATTAGCCCATATCCTCACATCCGGCGAATCCGGAACGGCCCTCTTCCCTCCCCCCGCCTCCTTTGACAAATGCATACCGCATGGCACAATGGATAGCGTTACGTGCACAGGCAGGAGGTGGCAATGAGGCACGATCTCGACAGGCTCATGGCAGCTCGGCGGTTAGATGCTATCGTGGTCGGCGGCAAAGTGAAAGAAAATCCGCCACTCTACTACCTGCTGAACGGCGCGGGATTGACCCAGGCCCTCTTCGTCAAGAAACGCGGCGAGGAGGCTACCCTCATCGTCGGGCCGATGGAGCGCGGGGAGGCCAAGGCCGTCGGGATCCCCGTGCGTCTCACCACGCGCTACGGCTACCACGAGCTGCTCAAGACATTGCGCGATCCCCTGCAAGCCTCCGTCGCCTACTACCGGCGCATCTTCGAAGACCTGGGCATCACGGGACGTGTGGGCTTCTACGGTATGATGGATCGAGGTGCGGCCTACCGATTCCTCCGTGCCCTGGACGAGGCCACGGACGAGATCGAGGTCGTGGGCGAATTCGGCGGCGACTTGATCGCGGCAGCACGGGAGACCAAGGAGCCACATGAGGCCGAACGCATCCGCGCCGCGGGCAGGCGGACGGCAAGCGTCATTCACGAAACCATCGCCTTCCTCCGCCGCCACGTGGTGGACGACCAGGGACGGCTCTGCTGGGACGATGGGCGCATCCTCCGCGTCGGCCACGTCCACGATGAAATCCGCCGTCTCATCGCCCTGCACGCCCTGGAGGACCCCGAAGGGTTCATCTTCGCCACGGGGAGCGACGCGGGCATTCCGCACAGCAAAGGCAGCGCGGAAAAAGCGATGCGGCTGGGCGAAGTCATCGTCTTCGACATCTTCCCGCGCGAGATGGGGGGAGGCTACTTCTTCGATATGACGCGCACCTTCTGTCTGGGCTACGCGCCCCCCGAGGTGCAAGCGCTCCACCTCGACGTGCTGGAGTGCCACAACCGCATCCTCGCCGCCCTGGAGGCGGGACGGCCCGCCGCCACCTACCAGCGGATGGCCTGCGATTTCTTCCGCGAACGCGGACATCCGACCGTCGCCGAGGACCCAACCACGCAGGAGGGCTATGTCCACTCGCTGGGGCACGGCGTCGGCCTGGAATTGCACGAGCGTCCCAGCTTCGCCGACAGGCCGGGCAACGATGATCGACTGCAGCCGGGGAGCGTCTTCACCATCGAACCAGGGTTGTACTATCCCGAACGCGGTATGGGCTGCCGCATCGAAGATGTGCTGTGGATCGACGAGAAGGGCGCACTCCACAACCTGACCGATTACCCCTACGAATTGATCATCCCCATGCCCCGGTGGGACGGCGTGCTATGATCCGGATGCTGGCCATCGAAACCTCCTGCGACGAGACGGCGGCGGCGGTCGTCGAGGATGGCCGGCGCATCCTCTCCAACGTCGTCGCCTCGCAGGTGGAGCTTCACGCCCGCTATGGAGGCGTCTTTCCGGAGCTGGCCTCGCGCGCGCACATCGAGGCCATCGTCCCTGTGGTGCAAGAGGCACTGCGCACGGCCCACCTCGGCTGGGGCGAGATCGATGCCATCGCCGTAACCTACGGCCCCGGCCTGCCCGGCTCGTTGCTCGTGGGCGTGAACTTCGCCAAAGGGGCCGCCTTTGGGCGCGGCCTGCCCCTGGTCGCCGTCAATCACCTGGAAGGACACATCTACGCTCACTGGCTGGAGACCGGTGGGGAAGAAGCAGCGGAAGGTCGGCTCGACTTCCCGCTCATCGTGCTCGTCGTCTCCGGCGGGCATACGGAGCTTGTGCTGATGCGCGGCGAGATGGATTACGTGCGGCTGGGCGGCACGCTGGACGATGCCGCGGGCGAAGCCTTCGACAAAGTGGCACGGATGCTTCATCTGGGCTACCCCGGTGGCCCGCCGATCGAGAAGGCGGCCCGACAGGGCAATCCGCACGCTTTCGAGTTGCCCCGTGCCTGGCTTGGCAACAGCTACGACTTCAGCTTCAGCGGCCTGAAGACCGCCGTCCTGCGTGCCCTCCGCCCCTACGGCGACCATCGCCCGCCGCGGCTCGTCGCCGACATGGCCGCCTCCTTCCAGGCCGCAGTGGTGGAGGTACTGGCGACCAAGAGCGCACGGGCGGCCAAAGCCTACGGCGCGACGGCCATCCTGCTCTCCGGCGGCGTCTCGGCCAATCGTGCTCTGCGCCGGGCCGTGCGCGAGGCCGCATCCGTTCCCGTCTATGCGCTACCGCTCGCCTTCTGCACCGACAACGCCGCGATGATCGCCGCCGCCGGTACACGTCGCTACCGGGCCGGTGAGCGGGCAAGCCGGACACTGGACATCGCACCCGGACTGCAACTCGTTTGAGCGACGGCCGCACCATCGCAGGGGGCGATGGGGAAAGAATCGTGTGAGGCGATGAAGATTCATCTGCTACATTTCCTGCTTTTCGCACCCTCGGAGCAACTGTCCGAACAGGTTGTGCGCGGGTTGCACAACCGCTTCCCCAACCTCAGCCTCACCCTCCGCAAGGAGCCGGACGCCTTCCTGGAGACACTGGGTTCCAGACGGTGGGATATGGTCTTCCTCCTCCCTCCGCTGGAAGACGACTTTCTGCAGCGACTGGCGGAGCATCTCCGCACCGACGGGATGACTTTCCCCATCGTGCGCCTGCTCCCTCAGCCGCCCGACGGCGAGAAGGCTCGTCCTCTCCTCCCACCCCGCCTCATCACCGTCGCGACACAGCGCATCGATCGCTTCCTCGACGCCTTGAACAAGGTGGCCTTCGACGGCGAGGCTCAGCAACCGCCCTCCCACCTCCACGAGCTACTCGATTTCATCGATGACGGTCTCTTCGTCCTCGACGTCTTCGGCACGCTGATCTACACCAACACGGCCTTTGCCGCTCTGAGCGACAAACAACCCGGCGACATTTTAGGCCACAACTTCGCCGAACTCACGCCGCCCGAACTGCTGGAGCGCGCCCGTGTAACCTTCGAGCACGTGCTCAGCGGGCGGCGGATATGGTCTCACGTCAAAGTGGATACTCCCCGCCGCCGCATCATCCATATGGAGCTTTTCCCCATTCGGCGGGGGGATGAGGTCGTCGCCGTCGGGGGGATGATGCGCGACGTTACCGCCCAGGAAGAGGCAAAGCTGCGCGAGCGACGTTACCGCCATCGCCGCGAGACCCAGTACATCGCGCTGACCTCACTCGGCACGCGCCCGGAGCTGGCCGAAGGGCGATGGGAAGCCTCTCTCGGCCTCTTGCTCGACGTCGCCGTACAATCGCTCGGCGTCGAAGGCGGCGAGTTCTGGCGTCTGCTCGAGATCGACGCCGAAACCGCCCTCTTCCGATGCGAGGCCACCGTCGGCGCGAGCGAGCAGAAAGGAGCGCTGCTCCGTTTGCCACGCGAGCAACACCTGTGGTCCCGTCTCCGGCGCGGCCAGGTGATCGTGATGGAGGGGGACGAGGCCGACCAAGCCCGTCTGGAAGCCAATGCGATACGCCTGTCTCGCCATCGCGCGGTGCTCATCGCCCCAATGCTCCTTCGCAACAAGCTCATCGGCTTCGCCATCTATTTCCAAGGCACGCCGCGCCGCTGGTTCGCCGACGAAGTCGCCTTCGTCGAACGGCTGATGGCCTACTTCTCCCAGGCCCACCTCACCCGCGAACTTCGGCAGCGCAACGCACTCCTGGATGCCATCGCCCATCTCAGCCGCGAGGTCATACGCGGCAAAGACCTCGACGAGACGCTGAGCATCATCGCGCGCTCCGTCCACCGCCTGACGGAGGCCGAGACGGTCATCGTCTATGCAAGCGACGCCGCCCGGCGGCCGCATTTCGTCCACATCGGCGCGGCTTCTATGCTGGGCACAGGCGAGGATAACGACACCATCCAAGCGAGGCTCGTCCATTCCTGCAACGACGAGTGTCGCCGATGCAAGCCGTGGGCCATAGCCAACCTGGCGGAGGCGGAGGACAAAGTCATCGCCCGCTGGTTCCGGGACAACGGATGGCAAGCGCTGCTCGTTACGCCGATCTGCGTCGAGGGCACAGCCATCGGCTACATCCTTTCGGCCTATCACCATCCCCACCACTTCGACGAGGACGAGCAGCAGACGCTGACCGCCGTCGCCGATCAATGCGGTTACGCCATCGACCGCATCCGCATCCTGGAAGCGGAGCGCAGGCAGCGCCGCTGGATGGAGGGATTGTACATCGCCGGACGGCAGTTGGAATCGGCACGGGAGACGGCGCAGATTCTCCAGAGCATCCAGGACACAGCCGCCCTGCTCGACTTCAACCTGGCAGGCTTGATGGAAACGCACCGCGAGACGGGTGAGCGCACCATTACCCTCAATCTGACTTACCGAACCGAAGAAGGGTGGCATCACCTCTGCTGTCCCCACAACTTGAATGCCGCCGCTATGCTGGAGAGCATCCGCCAAGCCAAACCCGCGCTGGGCCGCTTTCGTCTCCTTCATCTGCCCGCGGGGCACCACCTTCTCGGTGTCGATTTGGCATCTTCGGACACCGCCGATATCTTCATCGCCGAGGTCCACCGCTGGGAAGGGAACCCGACCTACCTGCTGCTGGGCGGCGGGCCGGTAGCAAGACCGGCGGAGATCGGCGAAGACGAAGCGCGTTTCGCCGACATGCTGGCCGACCTCGTCGGCACGGCCTGCGAACGCATCCACTTCTTTGCCTCGCTGCAAGCCGAGCGCGATCGACTGGGGGTCCTGCACCGCCTCAGCCAGCACCTGCTCGAATCGCTCGATCCGCGGGAGGTAGCCGGGCAAGCTCTGGAGGAATTGTGTGCCTCTACCGGCGCTTCGCAAGGGCTCGTCCACCTGGCCCAAATGCGCCGGGCTTACGGCGAACTGCTGGCCGTCCACAACTTCCCGGAGGAAGCGGTGCAGCGTCTCAAGGCTTTCCTCCGGCAGGACGACGGCCGAGGGCTGACACGCTGGGTTATGCGCACACGCAAATCGGTCATCCTCGACGAAGTTCAGAAAGACGAACGCTGGGTAACCATCGAAGGCGTCGATGAGGGGGTCAACTCGCTGATCAGCGTTCCGCTGCTCGGCAAAGGGCAGGTTCTCGGCACACTCAACCTCTACAGTGAAGAGCCGCACTTCTTCGATCAGGCCCATCTCCGATTGGTGGAATCGACGGCCTCGACGATCGCCATCGCGCTCTACAACGCGCATCTTTTCCACCAGGAGCAGGAGCGGCGTCGTTTTGCGGAGGCCCTGGAGGAGGCCGTTGCCATCGTCAACAGCGACCTGGAGTTCGACGAGATACTGAGCCGCATCCTCGAGCAGGTGGAGCGGGTCATCGGCGGCGACACGTCCAACATCATGCTCCTGCAAAAGCAGGAAGTGCGCATCGTCCGCTGGCGGGGGTACGAAAAGTTCCTCGGCCAGGTCGAGGTGCCCATCAAACCCTTTCCCCTCCGCCGCTATCCATCCCTGCTCACGATGAAAGAAGAAGGCCATTCCGTCTGTATTCCCGACACCCGCCACGATCCAAGATGGGTCATCGGCAAAGGGGACCGGTGGCGGCGTTCGTACATCGGTGCCCCCATCCGCATCGCCGGGGTAACCGTGGGCTTCATCAACGTCAACAGCACTCGCCCCAACGACTTCACCGAGGCCCACGCCAGGCGGCTGGAGGCATTCGCCGAGCATGCCGCCATCGCCATCCGCAACGCGCGGCTCTATCGAGCACTGCAGCAATACGCAGGCCAGTTGGAGCGGCGCGTCGAGGAACGCACCGCCGAGCTTCTGGCACAGTATGCGCGGCTCAACGCCGTGCTCAACAGCACGACCAACGGCATCATCGTTACGGATGCCAAGGGTACGATCATCCAATCCAACCCCGTCGCCACCCGCTGGCTGACCCAGCATTTCCCACCCGACAAGGCTCGCCTTCTGCGCGACAAAATCCGGGAGGTGGCTACGGAGGCCAAGCGGCGACCGGAGACCATCGTCGAGATCGACCAGGTCGCCTTGCACCTGCGGGCCAGCCCGGTGCATGGCACAGAGGATACCCCCGACGCGCGGCACGTCGTCATCGCCATCGACGATGTCTCGCAGCTTCGCGCACTCGACCGACTGAAATCCCGCTTCATCTCCAATATCTCCCACGAACTCCGCACCCCGCTGACCTCGATCAAGCTCTACGCACAACTCCTCCGCCGCAAGTGGGCGCAACAGGCAGAGGAGCAGGAGAAGGAAGAACTGACCCACTATCTGGACGCGCTGGAGCGCGAGGTCGCCCATCAGGAAGCCTTGATCGAGGAGGTCCTGAACTTCTCCCGCCTGGATGCCGGTGAGGCCCGGCTTGCCCTGCAGCGGGTCGATCTTGCCCAAATGATGCACACCATCTGTGACGAGATGCAAGTCATGGCCTCGGCGCGCAACCTGACGCTCACCTGCGAGGGACGAGGGCCCCTGTGGTGCGAACTCGACGTTCCCAAGATCGAGCGCGTCATCCGCAATCTCCTCGTCAACGCCATCCGCTATACCGACGGGGGCGGTCGTGTCTCCGTTACCGTCCACCCCTGCTTCTTCGCCAACGGAGAGGAAGCCGCCTGTCTCCGCGTCTCCGACACGGGAATCGGCATTCCCCAAATCGAAGCCAAGCACATCTTCGAGCGTTTCTATCGCGGCGAGGAGGCACAACGCCGCCAGATTCCCGGCACAGGGCTTGGCCTGGCCATCGTCAAAGAACTCGTCCAACTGCACCGCGGCCTCATCACCGTCCACAGCGAGGTCGGCAAAGGCACCACCTTCACCGTCCGGCTACCGCTCCGGCAGACCGAACTGCACACCGGTAAGGAGAACTACTGATGAATGAAGGCAGAAAAGTCATTCTCATCGTCGAGGACAACGTAGCCATTCTCCAGGGGTTGGCAGAACTGCTGACGGATGCCGGCTACGAAACGCTCACCGCGACCAACGGCTACGAAGCGCTGGCCAGGATGCAAGAAACAGCACCGGCCATCATCATCTCCGACATCATGATGCCGGAGATGGACGGCTACGACCTCTACCGCAAGGTACGGGAGAGGAACGAGTGGGTGGATATCCCCTTCATCTTCCTCACTGCCAAGACCGAAGAAGAGGATATCATCAAGGGCATCTCGATGGGTGTGGAGGACTACATCACCAAGCCCTTCGATATGGGCGTCCTCCTTGCCCGCATCCAGGCCCGCATCAAGCGAGCGGAGGAACTGCAGGAAGCGGCCAAGCAGCGTCAGGACGCCATCCGGCAGGAGATCATCAACGTCCTCAGCCACGAACTGCGCACTCCTTTGACCTACATCGTCGGCTACACCGATCTGGCGCTGGAGGAGCTGAAATCCCTCAACCCCGAGGAATTCGAGGATTTCCTCCAGGGGATCAAGCACGGCTCGGAGCGGCTCCGCCGCCTGGTGGAAGAACTGCTCCTCGTCGTCAAACTGGAAAGCGGGCAGTTGGCCCAACGCTACCGACAGGACGCCTATCGCTACGAGGAACTGGCCAACCTCATCCTGCACATCGTGCGGTCGCAGCGCCACGAGCATGCCAATTCGCAAGTGGCGATTATGGCCGAAATTCCACCGGCATTACCGCCCGTCATCCTGGAAGAGACGCTCTTCGCCGACGCGCTGAATCGCCTCATCGACAATGCCTTCAAATTCTCCCCGCCCGGCAAGACGATCTACATCAAAGCGGAGGCCGACGCGCGAGAAATCCGCATCGCCGTGCGAGACGAAGGCATCGGCATCGCCCGGAGCGAATTATCGCAGCTCTTCCGGCGCTTCGGGCAGATCAACCGTCAGCAACACGAACAGCAGGGAGCCGGTATGGGACTCTACATCGCCTACGCCATCATTCAGATGATGGGAGGAACGATTACCGTCACGAGCCAGGTCGGCAAGGGGAGTACCTTCACCATCCACTTGCCCGTGGCCCGATAATTTCTTTCGCAAAGGGGGATTATGAGCGACGAAGCAGCCAAGCCCAGGGAACAAACCTCGATCTGGAGCGCCGTGCTCTCCTTCTTCCTGCCGGGTGCCGGGCAATACCTTCGCGGCTGGCGAAGCTGGGGAACGACGCTCCTCACTGCTTTCATCGTGGCGATCGCGCTCTTCGTATGGCGCATTCATCTGCTGGCCCACCTGGAAAAGCGGATCGGCGACACGGTGCGCAAGGCGTTCCACCTCGCCCCCTTCTTCGTCGGGCTGACGGCGGCGGGGCTTCTGCTCTTCTGGCTGTGGAACATCCGCAACGCCTGGGACGGGAAGGGCAAGCGCGTGCTGATCGCGCTGATGGTCCTCATCTACATTACGCTGGGATGGCAGATCAGCCAGATCGACCTCTACAAGCTGGCGACCGAACTGGGGGATGCGTGGCCGCCGCTGTCGCGGATCGTCTGGCCCTGGCCGGCGGCGATCGAGCGCGATATGGACACGCTCACCGCCTCGGCGGAGATTCTCGTCCCCTGCGGAAGCGGCCCGACGCCCCCGCCGCCCGTCGAGGAAGCCGGACAACCTTATCTCCGCGCCGATCCCACCTGCGGCACCCTCTCCTCCCTGGATGAGGAGAACCAGATCGTCCCCGGCACGACGCTGCACCTGACGGGACGCAACTTCTCGCCCAACACGAAGACCGAGATCTGGTGGAGCGACCCCATTGGCAACGAATTCCGCGTCCGCCAGGAGGGCGAGTACGTCTCCCTGATGACCGACGCGGAGGGCAGCTTCCAGATCGACATCGTGATGCCCTACCGCCTCATCCCCCCTTCGGCAGAAGGGCTGCAAATCCACAAGGTCATCGCGCGACAGGAAGCCCCGATCGGCAGACCGCACCCGAGCGAGGCCCTGCTCATCAGCATCGAGAAGATGATCGAGACGATCTTCCTGGGGATGATGGCCACCGCCTTCGGCATCCTCTTCGCCGTGCCCATCAGCTTCCTCGCGGCGAAGAATATGATGAGCGGTTCGCCGCTGACGCTCGCCATCTACTACGTCGTGCGCACCATCCTGAATATCGTGCGCTCCATCGAGCCGATGATCTGGGCCATCCTCGCCGTCGTCGTCGTGGGACTGGGGCCCTTCGCCGGTCTGATCGCGCTGGTCCTCCACACGATCGCCGCGTTAGGCAAGCTCTACTCGGAGGCGGTGGAAAGCATCGATCCCGGCCCCATCGAGGCTATCCAGGCGACCGGCGCGACGAAGCTCCAGACGATTATGTACGCCGTCATCCCGCAGGTCATCCCGCCCTTCGTCTCCTTCTCCATCTATCGCTGGGACATCAACGTGCGTATGTCCACCATCATCGGCATGGTCGGCGGCGGCGGCATCGGCTTCCTCCTCACCCAGTACATCCGCCTGATGGACTACCGCTCGGCGGGGATCGCCGTCTGGTTCATCACCATCACCGTGGCCACGCTGGATTTCATCAGCTCGAAGATTCGGGAGCGCTTCGTCTGATGGGAGCGCGGCTCTTCCTGCGTGCCGGACGCGAACGCTCGGTGGAGCGCGGCCATCCCTGGCTCTTCTCGCGGGCCATCGCCCGCGTGGAAGGCTCACCGCAGGCGGGGGAGGTCGTCGCCGTGTATGCCGCCGATGGCCGCTTCCTCGCCTGGGGCGACTACAGCCCGGCCTCCCAGATTCGCGTCCGCCTGATCACGCGCCGCGACACGCCGCCCGACGCCGACTTCTGGCGCGGACGGCTCCGCCGCGCCATCGCAGCACGCGCCCGTCTGCCCCTCGCCGGGCCGACCGATGCGCTGCGGCTCGTCAACGCCGAATCGGACGGGCTGCCCGGCCTGGTCGTCGATCGCTACGGGGAGGTCATCGTCCTCCAGGTGCTGACAGCGGGAATGGAGGCGCGGCGCACCTCGCTGGTCGCCTGGCTCGTGGAACTGCTCGCACCGCGGACGCTCTACGAGCGAAGCGACGCGGAGGTTCGGCGCAAAGAGGGGCTGCCCTTGCGCAAGGGGCTCCTGCACGGGGAGGCCCCGCCCATCCCGCTCGAGGTGCGCGAAAACGGCCTGCGCTTCCTCGTCGATGTCGTGAACGGGCACAAGAGCGGCTTCTACCTCGACCAGCGGGAAAACCGCGAGCGCTTGCGGCGATGGGTGGCCGCCGCGGGCGGCGGGACGCTGCTCAACGTCTTTGCCTACACGGGCGGCTTCTCGCTCTACGCCTTGGCGGGCGGGGCCAACGCCATCACCGATGTGGACAGTTCCGCGGAGGCACTGGCGCTGGGCGAACGCATCCGACAGCTCAACGGCTTCGGCGCGGCGGAGGCCCGCACCATCCACGAGGATGCCTTCACGAGCCTGCGCCGCCTGCGCCGCGAGGGAGCACGCTTCGATTTCGTCGTCCTCGATCCCCCAAAATTCGCCTTCACACGCCGGGACGTCCAGAAGGCCGCCCGCGGTTACAAGGACATCAACCTGCAGGCATTCCATCTGTTGCGCGACGGCGGTTTCCTCCTGACCTTCTCCTGTTCCGGGGCGATCGATGCTGCCCTCTTCCGCAAGATCGTCTTCGGTGCCGCACTGGATGCAGGACGGGAGGTGCAGGTCGTGGGCACGATGCGCCAGGGGGCCGACCACCCCGTCGCGCTAACTTTCCCCGAGGGTGAATACCTCAAGGGATTGATCTGTCGGGTTGTAGCCTGATGCGGAGGGTACGATGAAACGCAAAAACCTTGCTCTGTGGCTGGCCTTGGTGCTCCTCCTTCTGACGACGGGGGGAGCCGTGATGCAGACGGACGAAGGGCCGAAGATGACGCTCGCCCTCGCCTGGGATGGACAGGCGCGGATGCCCGGCTGGGTCGAACTGCACCTGCTCCTCGACAACGAGGGAAGCGACTGGAGCGGCGAGGTGCTCATCGAGGACAAGGGGCGGAAGATCGACTACCGCATACCCGTCGCACTGCCCGCCCACTCGCACAAAAGCTATCGCATCCCCGTCTTCGCACCGGCGAGCGGCCTGCTCCCCGTAACGCTGCGCAGCGGGGATGCCGTCCTCGAGCAAGAGCAACTTTCCATCCACACCGTCGCGGCAGACGAACGCTTCTGCGTGGTCGCAGACCCCTTGCAAGCGCCCGCCTTGCCCGCCTGCGATCAGCAGTTCGTCGTGCAGGACGTAACGACGCTGCCGGAAGAGCCCGCCGTCTGGGAGGCGATCGACCTGCTGCTTCTGCACGACGTCCCCGCCACCGAGATGACGGAGGCACAATGGCAGGCGTTAGGCATCTGGGTTTCCAACGGCGGCCACCTCGTTTTGATGGAAGGAGTCGGCGCGGAGGCGATGCTGGCCGGCCTGCCCGCAGCGCTGCAGCCGGTCCGTCGGCAA
The DNA here is from genome assembly GCA_026991395.1 of Anaerolineae bacterium. Taxonomy (GTDB): domain Bacteria; phylum Chloroflexota; class Anaerolineae; order B4-G1; family SLSP01; genus JALXBP01. The sequence continues at coordinate 89,388 of JALXBP010000117.1, forward strand.
GGCGGGCGCTTCGTGCCACAGGCCGGGAGTCGGCAACTCACCTTCGACGGTCTTGACGGGCCGGTCTACCGCCGCTCCTGGGGACAGGGCACCGTGGACTGGGTGGAGGAGACCTCGCCATCGATGCTCGCGCCTCTCTGGGCAGACGATCCTTATCCCGCCACCGGCTTCATGCTCGCGGCAGGCTACCCTGCCTGGGAAGGCCGAAAGCAGACACTTTCCGACGCCTTCCCGTCGGCACAGGCCCTCTTCAACACGCCGACGGCGGCACTCCCCACCTACACCGTTATGCCCCTGCTCGTCCTCGTCTATATCATCTTCCTCATCCTCGTCCCCTATCTCGTCAGCCGCCGCTTGCGCCGCCCGATGCTCGCCTGGCTCCTCATGCCTGCCATCATCCTGATGGCGCTCATTCTCCTTGCCTGCTGGCTGAGCGGATTCGCCTCCGGCAGCTTCCCCATCACGCATACGCTGGAGATCGTCTGGGTGCCGGAGCAGGGGGAAATGGCCCGGCTCATTGGCGGCGGGGCGACCTTCGCCCCGCGATCGCGGCACCTCCGCTGGCACGTTCCGGGCGCAGCACGCCCAGGGCGCGGCGCTTTCGACAACGCCGCCTCGGCCTGGATGGCAGAGGGAGACCCCTTCGAACAGGAGATAACCATCGACGCGGATGGCGCGACCTACGAGGTCAGGAAGGTGCCGTCGGGCATCATCACCTGGGGATGGGAGACGATGGTCGAAGCACCGGCGATGACCTTCGAAGCCCGGATCGATCAGGAAGGGGTCCATCTCACGATGGCGAGCGAGGCATCTCTGCAAGCCGCGATGCTCTACATCGACGATGGCTTCGTCCTTCCCCTCGAGCAGGCCCAACTTTCACCGCAGAAACTCGCGTGGACCTATGCGATGACGGACGTTCTCCCCACGGCCAACTACTACGAGGATGATACGGCATGCGGCACATCGCTGTTCTCCCTGAACCAGGCTCCAGGGCCATGGAGCGCCGTCCCGCCGGAAGAAAAGCCAAAGCCTGGAACTCCACAGCGCACGGCTCCGCCGACCTGTTACCTCATCGCCGAGGGCGAGGGGGAAAGCGACATCTTCGAACTGCGAGGGCAGATCGCCGGGGAGCGCTGCTACGTCTACCGTGTCCCCTGTCCCGCCCTCCAGGCGGGCACCTTCATCTCCCTCCCCCAAGGCTCGCTCGTCATCGAAGATGGCGCAGCGTGGATCAGCGAGGACTCGGAGATCGTCCTCAACGATTCGACGGTCGCCTTCTCCTTCATCATTCCGGGCTATCTCCACACGCGGCCTGTCCGCGCCCTCGAGTTTGCACTTCGCCCCGGTACCGCCCCTCCAATGCCGCCGACGGCGATGACGCCCACCGCCACCGGGCCGGTATGGTCATCGATCGATGCCGTGAGCATCTGGAACTGGGAAAGCGGGCAATGGGAGCCCCTTCCCAAGCCGACGGGGACGGCCATTCTCATCGATCCGGCCACACCTTACGTCTCGGCGGAGGGGAAGGTAACCTTCCGGCTGGAAGGCGTCCACCAACCGTGGGTCGTCGCTTCGCTGGCCGTTCGAGTGGGGGAGGAGCCGTGATGGGCGACGAAGGCTGGGCACCCCTGCCGGATGAACGAAAGCCGCCGAGCACCAATCCCTTCGTCATCCTCTGGGAAAGCCTCAAGTGTTTTTACGATGAGCTGTACCCGCTGATGCTGGGCGGAACCATCGCCTTCGTCGCCTCACTGCTCATCGTGCCCGGCCCTTTCGCCATAGCGGGGCTGTGGTACCTGGCCCGGCAGGCCCGCGATGGTCGAGAGACGACGCTGCGGGTATTCTGGGAAGGGGCCAAGAGCTACGGCTGGCGTAACTGGCTCAACGTTCTCGTCGGCGCCGGCGGTTTCGCCCTCCTCCTGCTCAACATCTGGTTCTACAACAACCCGCAGGTCTCGCCGATCCCGCCCGTCTATGCCCGCTGGCTCACCCTGGCCTGGCTGATCCTGCTCTACCTCTGGAGCGGTCTCTGCTTCTTCCTCCTTCCCTTCCAGCTCGAAATGGAAAGGCCCGCCTTTTGGGACAGTCTGAAGAAGGCGCTCTTCCTCGTCCTCCTCTTTCCCTTCCACTGGCTGCTCTGGCTGATCGTGGAGGCCGGTTTACTCTACCTGTCGCTGCGCATGCCGCCTCTCCTCATCGTCGCGCTGCCTTTCACCGCCGTGCTGAGCATGCTCGCAGTGAAGGCGCTCATCGAGGAAGTACGGCGACGACAGGCCGCCAGAGAGGTGGCGGAGGACAGCTAACGTCGCCGACGGGCGGCGGCGAAGAGGAAAACGGCAGCGGCGACGGCCGCATTGAGCGAATCCACCCCCTCGCGGAGCGGGATGTGCGTCCGATGGCCGGCAGCAAGCGCCCGCCCCTCCTCGCTCGCGCCGCTGGCCTCCCCGCCAACGACGAGGGCCACGTTGCCCCGCCAATCCACCGCATCGTAAGGCTTTCCGGCACGCGCCTCCGCCAGCCAGACGGTCGCCCCGTCGAGGTGGTGCCGAATGGCCTCCCAGTCCATCACCCGCCAGGGCAGATGGAAATGCGCTCCCATCGCGGCGCGGACGACCTTCGGATTGGTCGGGTCAACGGTTTCCGGCGGGATGAGCACCCGATCCACACCGGCGGCCCAAGCGGTGCGCAAGATGGTGCCCAGGTTGCCGGGGTCGCGCACACGGTCCGGAATGAGGGTGAACACCTCCCCCTGCGGTAGCGGGAGCCGGGGCACGGGGACGACGGCGAGGATGCCCTGGGGGCTTTGGGTATCGGCCATAGCCGTCATCACCGCCCGGCTGACCGGCCATGCCGCGCCTCGATGATGCCGAAGGAGGGCTGCCCCCTCCGCCGTTTCGGCAAAAGCCTCCGTGTAGAAGAGCGCCTCCGGCTGCACTACCCGCAGCGCTTCGGCAACCAGGCGGCGGCCCTCGACGACCATCAGCCCCTCGATGCGACGACGGCGGGCACGGCGTCGAAGACGCTGCACCCGCCGCACCCATTCGTTCTGCGGACTGGTGATCGCTCTCACTCAGGGCTGGGCCGGAATGCGGATCTGCTGCCCTACGATGAGGAAATTGGGGTTGACGATCCCGTTGTACTGCGCCAGGTAAAGGTAGCTCATATTGTACTTCAGCGCGATGCGGAAGAGGTTGTCCCCCGGCTGGACGGTGTAGATGGTCTCTCCTGCCGTGCTGCCGCCACTTGCGCTCCCCTCCGCCGATGTGGAGGTGGGGATGACCAACTTTTGCCCGACCCAGATCAGCGCCGGATTCGTGATGCCGTTGGCCTGCGCGATGGCCTCGACCGTCGTCCCGTAGCGCAGCGCGATGCGGAAGAGGTTCTCCCCGGCCTGCACGATGTGGATCGGTTCACCGTTCGGCCCGGTTTCCGCCGTCGTCGTCGCCACGGCCGTCGCCGTCGGCTCGGCGGTCGGCTCCACCGTTGGCTCCTCCGTCGGCTCCGCCGTAAGCTCAGGGGTCGTCTCGACAGTCATCACGGCCGTCGCCTCGACCGTCAGCGGGGGGGCCTCGGTCGTCGGCTCGGGGGTTACGATGGGCGAGGTTGCTCCCGCTTGGGCCTCGGTATTCGACTCTGCCTCCTGTGCCATCTGCTCCGAGAGAGGGACATTCCCGACGGCCCGACGGTTGCATCCCGCCAGCGGCAGCGTGAGAAGTACGGCCAGCACGAGCAGGGCTAAAGCTTTCGTTTTCATCATCCACTCCTTTCTGTGTGAGCTCATCATCATTATAGCCGGGCGTTGGTTTTATGGCAAGAAAGTTGCCCCCACCCTCTCTTGCGGCCTCACCCGGCTGCTTCCCCGGCCAGGCCGAGGCCTTCGGCGATGGCCTGCATCGCCTCGAGGACGATGGCGATGTGCGTATTCAGGTCAACGCCCAGCAGCCTCGCGCCTTCCTCCATATCCTCGCGGCGTGCGCCGCGGGCGAAGCTCTTGTCCTTCCACTTCTTCTTCACCGACTTGACTTTGACGTCGCGGATATTCTTGCTCGGACGCACCAGCGCCACGGCGGTGATCAGGCCCGTCAGCTCATCCACGGCGTAGATGGCCTTCTCCATCGGCGTCTCCGGCGTGACGTTGGTGAAGTAGGGCGCATGGGCCTGGATGGCGCGGATGAGCGTCTCGTCATAGCCTTTCTCCCGCAGAATCTCTGCGCCCTTGAAAGGATGCCCGCCCTCTTCCGGGTTGGGATAACGCTCGTAATCGAAGTCGTGCAGGAGACCGACGATCCCCCACCGCTCCTCGTCCTCCCCAAAGCGACGGGCGTAGGCACGCATCGCCGCCTCGACGGCCAACGCATGCTTGATCAGATTGGGGTTCTGCGTGTACTCATTGAGCAGTTCCCAGGCTTCCTCGCGTGTGGGCCACATCTATCTCCTCCTTGCAGTGAAGTACATCCATTGTAGCCACTTCGCCGGTCGAAGCAAGCGCTCGGCAAAAAGAGAGGAGCACCCGCGCCCTGCAAATCTGCATCAAGGCAGGGGACGGAGGTAACGCTCCACCGCCCAGCCGACCACATCCGGCGCATCCGCTTTCTGCAAGCGCCACCAGCGGAACGCATCGTTTTCGATGGGCCCTTGCAGCACGAGGAAGGTTTCGCCATCCTGCGCAAGGTACTCCGCAGGAGCAGCAATCGAAGGCGCTCCCCGCAAGTTCAGCCCCGTGCCGGTACCACTCACGGCGACGCGAAGCCCGACACGGATCGCGGCCTCCTCCGCGGGCCGCGTCGATGTCGGCGTCGGTGCAGGAGCGGAGGAGGTGGGGGAAGGGACGTTCGGCAGTCGCACGGTGAGCACAGCCGTGGGCCACGGCGTCGGCGGCGGGGCAGGCTGCCGCCAGATGAGGACGATCAGCAGCAGAAGGAAGGGCAGGCCGATGAGGGCGAAGGTGAGGACGAAGGTCAGGAGCGCGCGCCCCTCCCGCACTCGCCTCGCGTGCGGCTTGCCCATCGCCTCAAGGCTCGTCCGAATAGCAGGAAGGCTTGAGGACGCCGATGTACGGCAGGTTGCGATACTGCTGGGCGTAGTCCAGCCCATAGCCGATGACGAATTCATCGGGCACCTCGAAGCCGACGAAATCGAGGGGGACCTCGACCTTGCGGCGGCTCGGCTTGTTGAGCAGCGTCGCAATGCGCAGGCTGGCGGGATGGCGGGAGGCCAGGTTGCGCAGGATGTAGTCGATCGTGTAGCCGGTATCGACGATATCCTCGACGACGACGACGTGCCGCCCCTCGATGCTCCGCTCCAGATCGAGCAGAATGCGCACGATACCGCTGCTCCTGGTCGCATCGCCGTAGCTGGAAACGACCATGAAGTCGATCTCGTGGCGGAACCGAAGGTGCCGCACGAGATCGGCGAGGAAGAGGAAAGCGCCCTTGAGCACACAGACGAAGATAGGCACGTCCTCGTCATCGTAAGCGGCGTTCAATTCTGCGCCCAACTCGGCGATCCGGCGCTGGATCGCCGCCTCATCGATGAGAATCTTCTGGACATCGTCGTGCATCGACATAGCCACCTCGCCCGCTCAGCGGGGAACCTCGTGACAGCCGCGGCAACGGGCCTCGTAGGTTTCGCTGGCCCCGACCACGATGATGGGATCGTCGAAACGGGCCGGACGTCCGTCGATCAGGCGCTGCGAACGGCTGGCCGGGCCACCGCAGACAACGCAGATCGCGTGGAGCTTGCTCACCTCTTCCGCGACGGCGAGGAGCGCGGGCATAGGCCCGAAGGGCAGCCCGCGGAAATCGAGGTCGAGGCCAGCACAGATGACGCGCTTCCCCCGACGGGCCAGCGCTTCGCACAGCTCGACGATGGCCTCGTCGAAGAACTGCACCTCGTCGATGGCGATGACGTCGGCCTCCTCATCCAGGTTGGCCTCCAGTTCCGCCGTCGAATGCACCGGGATGGCCGTTTCCGAAAGGCCGTTGTGCGACGTTACCTTGACCGCATCATAGCGCCGGTCGAGCGAATGTTTGAAGAGCTGCACCTTCTGCCTGGCGATCTGGGCGCGGCGCACCCGACGAAGCAACTCCTCGGTCTTGCCGCTGAACATACTGCCACAGATAACCTCGATCCAACCGCTGAAAGGTCTGCCGTACATCGCCCTGCCTCCGGTACGGGTGGAAAGGTGAGTGCCTTGTAAGGGGTGAAGAAAAGCGGGGCAAGGCATTTGCCCTGCCCCGATGAGGTCGCTACGCTGCCTCGGCCTGTGGTGCGCCCTCGTCACCGGGGAGGGCAAATCCGCGGGCACGAAGGAGCTTCTTCAAATCGGCCAGCGCCTTGAGGCCGAAGCCGCGAATATCGGTCAAACCCACATCGCCCGAATCCTGCAGACGCTCCAGGACATCGCCGACCGTTACGATCCCCTCGGCGCGGAGCAGATTGACGGCACGGGTGCTCAGGCCAAGCTCCTCCAGGGTCAGCTCCGGCGAGGTCATACGCTTGCGGCGCATCTCCTCGGCCTTGAGCGCTTCCTCGCGGGCCTTCAGACGGCGCATGAAGCGTTCGACCTGCCCTTCCGTATCGACGATGCGCTGCTCGCCCGTGAAGAAGGGATGACATTTGGAACAAACGTCGGTGCGGATCTCGGGCACGGTCGCCCCAACCGTCCACGTATTGCCGCAGGCGCAGACGACCCGCGCCTCGGGATACCACTTGGGATGGATCTTCGGCTTCATAATTCCGCAGCTCCTTCTATTGGGTCAACGTTGACGCGCTTGCGCCCGTGGACGACGTCGAAGCGGACCTTGCCGTCGATCAAGGCAAAGAGGGTGAAATCCTTGCCCATCCCCACGTTGACGCCGGGCTTGATGTGCATACCGACCTGACGGACGATGATGTTCCCCGCACGCACACGCTCGCCGCCGTACTTCTTCACACCGCGGCGCTTCGCGCGACTGTCACGCCCATTGCTCTTGGTGCTCTTCTTGCGTGCCATACGCCCTACGCTCCCTTGACGATCTCATCCACGCGCAGGCGCATATAGTTCTGCCGATGGCCTTGGCGTCGGCGATAGCGCTTGCGGGGATGATGCTTGAAGATGCGAATCTTCGGCCCGCGGAACTCTTCCACGATGGTGGCGATGACCTTCGCCCCCTCGACAACGGGCTGCCCCACCTGCACCTCATCACCATCGACGAGGAGATAGACATCCTCCAATTCGATCTGCGTCCCTACGGGATAGGGCAGGCGCTCGACGATCATCTCACCGCCGACGGTAGCCTTGTACTGATGTGTGCCGGATTTGACCACTGCGTACACGTTCATTCCTCCCACTAACACAATAGGAGCCAACCCCGCGGGTCGGCTGCGCGGGTGCATTATAGCCGAGCCGACGATTTTGTCAACCATCGTCCCGCAGGGAAAGTCGATGTAACCTTTTCCCCTCGACCTGCATCATAAAGACAGAAGGCCGAAACAAGGCCGCAGAAATCCAAAAGAGAAAACCAGGAGGTTCGAAATGACGTGGAAGAAGATGGGGTTGGTGATGGCCGCGATAACGTTGATGGTCGGGATGTTCTTCGGCACGCAGCGCGTCGCCGCCTTCGGCATCACCTCGGGAGACAATCCGGCGGTGGACTGGGAACGTGTGCAGATGGATGCCACGATGATCGGCGAACAGGCCGCTATGGTGCAGAGCCAGGCCGTCCAACTCCAGAACTGGGCGGCGATGATCCAGAGCCAGGAAAGCGACCCCTCGCTCCTGACCCAGGCCGGGCAGGTGATGACGCTGGCTACCCAGATGGAAGCCGACGCCTCGGCGATGATCGTAACCGCCAACGACATCAACACGCGCATCGACAACTCCGAAGGGACGACGCTGGCCCTTTCCGACGACATCGGCGAAATGGCCGACCGTATCGGCGAGATGGCCGACCGCATCCTCTGGACGGAACTGCAGATCGGCGTGATGGCGGACCGCATCGTCGTCAGCGAGGGGATGATCAGCAGCAGCAGCCTTACCCTGGCGCAGATGATGCAGCAGAGCACGACGACCCAGCAATCCACTCTCCAGAGCATCTCCTTCCTCAACGGCGATATGCTGATGGCGCTGAGCGGACTGGGCTTCTGAGCCAAAAAGCGGTAAACTGGGGATCGACCACGCGGTCGATCCCCCTTCCGCATCACACGACCGCGCGAAGAAGTCCGGAGGCAGACGATGACGACGAGCGAGGAAGAAACGATCACCTACGCGACCGCAGCCGATCTCGTCCAGGCCCTGCGGGCCAACGAACCGCAGGCTTACGCCGCCCTCATCGAGGGATATGCCGACCGGCTCTACGCCACCGCCTACGCCATCCTGAACAACCCCGCGGATGCCGAAGAGGTCGTGCAGGAGACGCTGATCACCGTTTATCGGCACATCGGCGAGTTCCGCGGCGAGGCCAAACTTTCCACCTGGCTCTACCGCATCGCGACCAACAAGGCGCTGGCGCTCCTGCGCAGCCACAAGGCCGCCCGCGCCGAAACCTCCCTCGAGGAACTCGGCGAGCAGTACGGCGGCGAACTCCCGCTCGGCGGGACGGCCCCCTCCGCGGAGGAGGCGCTGGAACGCGCCGAGCGGTGGGCATGCATCCGCGAGGGCCTGGAGGCGATGTCCCCCACCCTGCGCGTCGTCTGGGTACTGGCGGAGGTGGAAGGCTTGAGCATGCGCGAGATCGCCGAAGCCGAGGGACTCTCCCTTTCCACCGTGAAGGTGCGGCTGCACCGCGCACGCCGCTTCCTCGTTGACTACATCGCCCGTCGGCGGGAAGCGGCATCGACAGAGGAGGACGATCGATGAACGAAGAGCACCTGACTTTCGAGAGGATTCGCGCCTATCTGACCGGCGCACTTTCCGCCGGGCAGCGAAGCGCCGTGGAGAAACACCTCGCCTTCTGCGCTTCCTGCCGCCAGGCGGTGGAAGCCCAGCGCGAGATCGAGGCCGGACGCGAGGCCGCGCAGAGCGTGGCGATGTCCCCGGAGGCCCGCCTGCGCCTCTACGAGCGCCTCAACGCCCTGCGCAGCGAAGCGGGCGACGCCCCCATCCCCATCCCCCGCCACCTGATCGCCCAAGTCAAAGCGAAGGCGGAGGCGACGGCGCAAGCCGCCGCGCACGTCGCCCGCACGACGGGGAGCGCGGCCAGGGAGATCGGCACAGGCGGAGCCGCCGTCGCCGCCCAGGCCGCCCGCGGCGCGGCCAAGGTGGGGAAGAAGGCGGCCCGCACCGTCAAAGCCGCCGCCCAAAGCGCCATAGAGATGGGCGAGGAGACGGTCAAGACGGCTGCCGACCTGAAGGCCATCGCCGTGGACGAGACGGCGGCGACGCTGCGCAAAGCCAAAGAGCACCCCGTCGATCTCGCCGCCACGCCGATCCGCCTGGCCGCCAAAGGGGTGAAGGCAGGGGGACGGATGGCCGAAGGCGCGGCGAAGAACGCCTACGCCGCGACGAAGGGCGGGATCAAAGTGGCCGCAGGGACGGCCTCGACGATGGGGACGGCCCTCGTCGAGGGGACGAAGACCGGCATCACCGCCGCCAAACACGCCCCCCGCCTCGTCAAGGCCGCGAAGAAGATGGCCGACGGCCTCGCCGAAGGCGTCCGGCAGATCGCCGAGGCCAAGCCGGAGGAAGCGGAAGGCGAGGACGAGCCGTAGCCGACTACCCCTTTCACGGAAGCTGTGCTACAATGCAGCCGTTCCTTGACAGGTGAAGGCCGGGGGAGCACGGGAGAGCCGGGCTGAGAGGGCATCCACATCCGATGCCGACCCTTGAACCTGAACTGGCTAATACCAGCGTAGGAAGGCCCACGCGATGAGCGCCCGCCGGCCACGCTGGCGGGCTTTCTGCATCCGGGAGGCGAACGCCGACGCACAACGCCCGCCCTTCTTCGAGCGGGCCGCTGCGCCCACAGGAGGTTTCGATGCGTCTTCTGCTCTTCGCCAACGGCGCTGCACCGACGCAAGCAACCGTCGAGCGGTGGCACCGCCCCGGCGACCTGATCGTCGCCGCGGACGGCGGCACGCGCCACGCCATCGCCGCCGGTCTCATCCCCCACCACGTGATCGGCGACCTCGACTCGCTGCCGCCGCAGGTGCGGGCACGGCTGGAGGCGGCGGGGACACGCTTCCACCCCTATCCGCCGGAGAAGGACGAGACCGACCTGGAACTGGCCCTCGCCTGGGCGGCGGCACAGGGAGCCGAGACGATCGTCATCCTTGGGATGTGGGGCGGTCGCCCCGACCAGAGCGTCGCCAACCTTCTCCTCCTCGCCATGCCGGTGCTGCGCGGGCGGCGGGTCATCGCCGTGGCCGACGGCTGGAGCGTGCGCTGTCTGCACGGCGGCGAGCGCTGCCATCTGCACGCCCGCCCCGGCACAACGCTCTCCCTCCTCCCCCTGGGCGGCGCGGCGCAAGGCGTGCGCACCGAGGGGCTGCGCTACCCCCTCCACGGCGAAACGCTGCACTTCGGCACCGCCCGCGGCGTAAGCAATCAATTTGTCGCCGAGGAGGCCCTGGTTACGTTGGAGCGGGGGCTGCTCTGGCTCTTCCAGGCACCGCCGCCCGACGAGGCTCCCCTCGACCGACGAAAGGAGACCCTGCGATGAGAAGATGGATGCTGCTGATGATGCTCATCGGCCTCGTGCTGACGGCCTGCGCCCCCCATCGGGCGGCTCCCGCCACGCCGACGGCTCCATCGCCGACCGTGCTGCGCGTGATGACCCACGACAGCTTCAGCGTCAGCGAGGAGGTCATCGCCCGCTTCGAGCGCGAGCACAACGTCAAGGTGCAGTTCCTCCAGGCCGGTGATGCCGGGACGATGCTCAGCCAAGCCATCCTCAGCCGCGACAATCCGCAAGCCGACGTGCTCTTCGGTGTGGACAACACCTTCCTCGGTCGAGCGCTGGAGGCCGACCTCTTCATCCCCTACCATCCCGCCGCCCTGGATCGGATACCCGCCGAACTGCAGCTCGATCCCGAAGACCGCGTCGTCCCCGTCGATTACGGGGATGTCTGCCTCAACTACGACAAGCGCTATTTCGCCGAGCACGATCTGCCGCTGCCCGAAGACCTGGCCGATCTGACCAGGCCGATCTACCGCGGGCTGCTGGTGGTGGAAAATCCGGCCACCTCCTCGCCCGGGCTGGCCTTCCTCATCGCCACGGTGGGGCGCTTCGGCGAGGAGGGCTACCTGGCCTTCTGGGAGCAACTGGCGGCGAACGATGTGCGCGTCGTGGACGGCTGGGAGACGGCCTACTACGGCGAATTCAGCGGCGGGGCCTACAGCGAGGGAGAGCGCCCGCTCGTCGTCAGCTACGCCACCAGCCCCGCCGCCGAGGTCTACTTCAGCGAGGGCGCACTCGACGAACCGCCGACGGGGGCCATCGTCGCCCCGCAGACCTGCTTCCGGCAGATCGAGTTCGCCGGTATCCTGCGCGGCACGAAGGAGGAAGCGCTCGCCCGCGCCTTCATCGACTTCCTCCTCGACGAACCGTTCCAGCGCGACATTCCGCTGCAGATGTGGGTCTATCCCGCCCGCGAGGGGACGCCGCTGCCGCAGCTCTTCATCGACTTCGCGCTCCAGGCCGAGGAGCCGATTACCGTCCCTGCCGAGCAGATCGACGCACGACGCGAGACGTGGATCCGCGACTGGACGGAAGCGGTGCTCCATTGAAGCGCGGCGCGTCGAGTGGCTGGAGGGGCTTGCCGCCCCTCCTCTTCGCCCTGCCGCTGCTCTTTCTCCTGCTCTTCTACCTCTACCCGCTGGCGGCCATCATCGGGCTGAGCTTCGAACTGGGCGGGGGAGCGGGGCGGCTCTTCTCCCCGGCCATCTGGCGGGTGATTCGCTTCACCTTCGCCCAGGCGCTCCTTTCCACGCTGCTGACGCTGCTGGCCGGACTGCCGGGGGCGTTCATCGTCGCCCGCTACGATTTTCCGGGCAAGTCGCTCTTCCTCGCGCTGACGACGCTCCCCTTCGTGCTGCCGACCGTCGTCGTCGCCGCGGCCTTCAGCACGCTCCTCGCCCGCTTCGACCTGCGTTACACGCTGACCGCCATCCTCCTGGCCCATCTTTTCTACAACGAGGCGCTGGTGATCCGTATGGTGGGGAGCTTCTGGCGCACACTCGATCCCCGGCTGGAGGAGGCCGCCCGTCTGCTCGGAGCTTCGCCCTGGCGTGCCTTCCGCGAGGTAACGCTCCCGCTCCTGATGCCTGCGATAGAGTCGGCGGCGCTGCTCGTCTTCATCTTCTGCTTCACCAGTTTCGGCGTCATCCTCATTCTCGGCGGCCCGCGCTTTGCGACGTTGGAGGTGGAGATCTACCGCCAGGCGATCGCCTTCGCCGATTTCCCCTCGGCTGCGCTCCTTTCCCTGCTGCAGATCGGCTTCACCCTGGCGGCGACGCTGCTCTACACGCGGCTGGAGGCCCGCCACGCACGCCCGCTGCGCCTGCGTCGGCGCGAAAGGGAGCGGAAGAGGCCCACAGGCGCGGTGCGATGGGCCGTGTACGGCTACCTGCTCGCGACGCTCGGCTACCTCGTGATGCCACCGGCGACGCTCGTCGCCCGCTCCTTCGGCGAGGGACTGGGCTTCTACCGCGCACTCTTCTACAACCCGCGGCGCTCCATCTTCTACGTGCCGCCCATCGAGGCGATGCGCAACTCGCTCCTCTTCGCCGCGGCCACGATGGGCACCGCGCTGGTGCTGGGGCTGCTGACGGCGCTGCTGCTCCATCGGCGGCGCGGAGGCGAGTGGCTCGACGCGCTCTTTATGCTGCCGCTCGGCACCTCTGCGGTAACGTTAGGCTTCGGCTATCTGGTCGCCTGGGGGAAGCCCTGCTGCGACCTGCGGGGGACGGCGCTGCTCATCATCGCCGCCCACACCCTCGTCGCCCTGCCCCTGGTCGTGCGGGCGATCCTCCCCGCCCTGCGGGCCATTCGTCCGGCCCTGCGCGAGGCCGCGGCCCTGCTCGGCGCGACGCCGCTCCGCCGCTTCCTGAGCATCGACCTGCCGCTGACCTGGCGCGCGCTGGCCGTTGGGGCGCTCTTCGCCTTCACCGTCTCGATGGGCGAGTTCGGCGCGACCTCACTCCTGGCCCGTCCGGAACGCCCGACCCTCCCCATCGCCATCTACCGCTTCCTCGCCAAGCCCGGCGCGAGCAACTACGGCCAGGCGATGGCGATGTCCACCCTCCTGATGGGTCTCTCCCTCCTGGCCTTCCTCCTCATCGAACGGCTGCATCCGCCGGAGGGCTGGCTGGCGTAGGCGTCGTCCTACTCCCTCACCACGAGCGGCAAGTAAACGAAGACGGGATTGACGATGAGAGTAACGGTATCGGAGAGCGGGGCATAACCCTGGGCGCTGAGATGAGCCGTGTTGGTCAACGCCGCAGTCGCCGTCGTCGTGACGACGGCACGGTAGGTTACCGTAACCCCCGCCGTTGGGCTAAGCTCTCCGCTCCAATGCAGGAGAGGGGCACTGCCGTCATCGACCGTTCCCCGGGTCGCCGTCAAGGTGCCGCTCACGTAGCCCAATCCCGCGGGGAGTCGGTCGCTCAGGCTGGCCGTCGTCGTGATCCCTCGCACGGTGAGGGTGAACGCCACACTCGCCCCGTACCTGGCCCACGACGCCGATGCCGATTTTTCCACCTCGCCGCCGCTGGCCGCGTCGCCATCCCAGCCGGCCAATCTGGCCCATAGCCACCAGACGGCATAGGCTTTGCGATTGCAATTCAGCGCCTGGCTGTGAGCACAACTGCAATCGTACCACTCGCTCCCCTCGTCGTGGCTGTTCTGCCAGGCGATGGCCCAGTTGCTCTCCCTCGAGCCGTCGCCGTCGGCGTCATAGTCGCAATTGTCATTGACGGCCTTGTCGCCGTAGTAGTTGCCGTCCGGATCGTAGAGTTCGATGTCGTAGAAATCATACAGCACTTTATCGTGCGCGAGGCAGTATTCCCGTATCTGGCGGTTTCGCTGATGAAGATTGCCCGCCTCTCCGCTGCCGTCGGCATGGCCGGTCATATAAACGAAGGTTACGCCGGGATAGTCCTCCTCCAACTGGCTCATCGGCAGAAGGTACTTGTCGAGCATCTCTTGTTCGTCGTAACTCGCCGCCTGACCGCACCACGACCACATAATGACGTTGATCTCCGGATGATTGGAGCCGCGTCCCGTAGCCGGATCGGGTGTTCCCAGATAGCTACGGGTCTCATCGACCCAGTGGGGATAGTAACCGCAGTCGTGATCGAGATCGCCGCTGCCGTACCCATCACCCTCCCGCAAGTCGAGCGCCCCACCTGTACCGCCGCGGTTCCACGCGAAGATATCTTCCGGCAAGGCCAGCCCAAGGCCGCCATTGTTGGCGAACTCGACCAGGCCGCTCATTCCGCTGGTCAATTGGCTGCCGTGCGAGGTGTGCCCATAACCGATGTGGAGCGTCGATTTGGCGGCCTCGATCCACGCCTGGGGGACGCGGGTGATGTCGGTGCAGGTGTGATCGACGATGATCGGGCCGCCGGGCCCCGCAGGGGCGGCCTGCCCCGTCGCCGGAAAGCCCAACAGGAGGGCGAGAACAATCCACAGCGCGAGGAAAGCGTTCATCTTCATCGGATGCTCCTTTCTCGTGAGAAGGGCCGTTCATCTGAAGATCATCGGCAACATAACGTGCCGGAAAGCGACGTACTGCGCCTCGAATTCGTAAACTTCCAAAGGATCGCTGTCGTCACCGAAGTCGCTTTTGAACATGACCACATCGCCCAAAGGGGAAGGAACAGGCATCGGCGACTTGTCGTAGGTCGAAGCGGTGCTGAAATGATGTCCGAAATATTCAACCGTGCCGCTGCCGTCCAACTTCACAGCCACGACCATGCCGCCACGCGAGGGATCGGTACTCACGTAGGCCCATCCCGGCCTGAGGATGTTGCGACAGGAGATGTGGGCATCCCCGACGCCGAAGTCATCGTCGGTCTGGATGACGGTAGTCGCTCCGGTGGCCAGGTCATAGGCGTTGATCGTCCCCTCCTCCCCCCAGAACTGCACGTAAACCTCCTCGCCGGTGGGCGTAAAGCAGAGGTCGCCGTGATTCCCGTAGCGCACCAAGCGCCGCGTAAAACTCAGCGTCGTCGTCTCGTAAACCTCGACGCCGTAGTGTCCATCGAAAGGCTGCACATCCCACGGCGGGCCACTGTCCCAATTGATGACGACGTAATGCCCCGATTGGGAAACCGATGCCCAGTCGATATGCTCGGCCAACGAGCCGCCCGTCCCCCACGCATCGGTGAAGGTGGTGGAGACGACAACACCGGGCTGCTGCAGATCGAAGACCACCAGATCGAAATCCTCACCCCGTTTGGCGGTCAAAGCCACGTATCGATCGTGGATATCGATGTTGCCCTCGCCCGGCCCCACCCGGACGATGTCATAGCCTTCCAGGCGATCGAGATCGACGATGGCCTCCGTCGAGACGGTGTAGGTGCGGATAGTGCCATCAGGGCGGAAGCTGTAGATGAGATCGGGATCGGTGTTGGACCAAAAGCTCTCGTAGAGCACGCCCGGCAGTGCGCGGAGCATCTCGTGCGTCGCGGCATCGTAGAGCGCCACCGAGTAGAACTTGTACATCGTTGCATCGATATTCCACACCTGATGCTTGGCATAGGCATGAGAGGGATAGCCGGAGTCGTACAGCGGATCGCCCGCTCGAGTGATGCGCATCAATCGTATCGAGGTACTGATATCCTCCACCCATCCGTTGTACGGAGGCATCGGCGGCAGCGGGGCCACGAGTGTGCGATAAGTCGTATCCGGCGGGTAGAGAGGAGCCGATAGTGAGTGAGCCGCTACCGGCACAGCCACGATCGAGGCCCCGAGAAGAAACAACGTTACCAGAATAGCCCGACGGGACATAGACACTCTCCTTTCACCCAAGCCCGGCCTTTCGGCGGGTTATGCCATCGCCAAGGATCGATATGGCCATCGTGGAGCATGCGACAAAGCGGAATGTGGCCTCACGGCCTTCAGGGTATGGGGGAGCCGGTATGGAAGGCGCGATCACAGTATAGCCGTTCCCTCGCAGACAACAACCACAGCTCCACGATCGAGCCGCACTTGCCCTTTCCCCGGAATGAGCCTATCATCGTGGCGGTGTATCGCACGATGACCGTTGCCATCACATTCCCATCACCGAAAGGAGCACAGATGAGTCGAACGAAACTGCTCATACCCGGCCCCGTTGACATCGGCGAGGAAGTCCGCCTCGCTATGGCCTCCCCGAGCCGTCCCCACTACGGGCGCGAATGGATTCAACTGTACACCGAGACACAGGAGATGCTGAAGCGGCTCTTCCGCACGCAGAACGATATCCTCATTATGGCCGGACCGGGCACGATGGCCCTGGAAGCCTCCATCGCCAGCGTTACCGAGCCGGGCGAGACGATCATCATCCCCAACAACGGCTTCTTCGCCAAGCGGCTCATCACCGTCGCCGAAGGGCTGCAGTTGAAGATCGTCTCCCCCCTCGTCGAGGAGGGCAAGCCCATCACCGGCGAGGTGGTGCGCGAGGCGATAGAAGCCCATCCGGAGGCGAAGGCGCTGGCCGTCGTCCACCACGAAACCTCGACCACCGTGCTCAACCCGCTGGAGGAGATCACGCCGCAAGCGAAGAAGGCCGGCCTGCTCACCATCGTCGATGCCGTCTCCTCGATGGGCGGGCTGGACCTGGCCGTGGACGATCTGGGCATCGACTTCTGCGTTACCGTGGCGAACAAGGCGCTGGAAGTCCCACCTGCGCTGGCGATCGTCTCCGTCAGCGAGGAGGGATGGGAGGCCGTCCGGGCGCGAAAGGCCCCGCGCGGCTGGTATCTCGACCTGAAGACGTGGCGGTGGTACGCTGAGCATTGGGGCAACTGGCACCCCACGCCGGTTACGATGCCAACGAGCAACCTCGTGGCGCTGCACACCAGCCTGATGCAGTTGCTCGACGAGGGCGTCGAAAAGCGCTACGCCGCCTATGCCGCCGCCGCCCGCGCCGTCCGCGCCGGACTGCAGGTGCTGGGCTTCCCCCTCTTCGTCGAGGAAGCCTGCGCCTCGCCGCTGACCACCGCCTTCCTGATGCGTCCCGGCGTCGAGGCAGACCGGCTGCAACACGAGCTACGCACGCAATCCGGTGTGATGATCTCCGGCGGCATCGCCGACCTGCACGGCAAGATTCTGCGCGTCGGGCACATCGGGCTGGCCCGCAAGCGCGATTACGTCGTCGCTTTCCTCCTCGGCGTGGAGGACTTCCTGCGACGGCACGGCGAGGCGATCCCTCACGGCGCGAGCCTCGTCGCCTTGGACGGCGTGGAGCGCTGACCCCCCGTCACGAAGCAAGGCCCCCTGCGGAAGGGGGCCTTTTCGCTTCCGGCGGCGGCCATCCCGCCGCGCACTCAGCCGATAAGCCCCTCCAGAAAGGCGGGAGCGCCGATGCGCGCCAGGTTGAGCAGCTTGAAGGGGATCGGTCCGACCTTCACGTCCAGTTCCGACTTGTCGCAGACGGTGGAGGTATTCGCCGCGCGGATACGCTCGGCGAGCGGCGCGAGATGGCGTTCGAGTTCCGCGCCCGCGTACTGCGCCATCAGCCGGTCGATTGTCGCCATCAGGTGACGGGCCTCGGCGATGCGCCGCTCCGTCTCCTCCGCCTTCGCCGCGCTGACGAGGCCGAACTCGCGCTTGAGCCGGTTGAGCCGGTAGCCCGCCTCGTAGGTGATCTCGGCCAGCGTGTGCCGGTCGAGCCATCGCGTCTCGTAGGAGAGGATGTACTTCCACGAAGGCCGGAGCAGCAGGCGGCGGTGCGCCTCCAGGGTGCGGGCGTGGACGATGTAGCCGTAGCGGTCGGGCATCTCGTAGCCGCGGCTGCCGGGGTCGAGGAAGGGCGCGAGGGGTGAGATGAAGGGGATGAGCCGCCCGTCTGGGAAACGCTCCAGGAGCCTGCGAGCATAGTCCACCGTCTCCAGTACCGACTGCGCCGTCTGGCGCGGCATGCCGATCATGAAGAAGAGATCGAAGCGCCGTGCCCCCACGGCCAGCGACGCCTCGATCATCCGCTCGATGCCGCGGTTGCTGTAGCCCTTGCCGGAGGCCCGCCGCACCTGCGGGTCGTGCGATTCCGGCGAGAACTCCACGAAGAAGTTGGGCAGCGCGGCGGCCAACGCCTCCATATAGGCGCGGTCGGTCGGCCAGAAGAACTCGACGATGACCGAGCCGCGGAAGCCCTGCACGGCGCGGAAGAAGCGGCGGGCGTAGTCCAGCCCCGCCTGGCGCAGGTCGCCCAGGATGAAGACGGGCGCGTGGCTGATCTCCCCCATCCGCCGCACATCCTCGGCCAGCTTCTCCGGCGAGCGGTAGGCGGGGCGCTGGCGGTTGCTCAGCTTCCGCGCCGCAAAGGCGGAGCCGCCGCAGATGGTGCAGTTCTGCGTGCAGCCCTTCACCGTCAGCGCCGCCATAATCGGATAGTCGGGCCAGTGGCTGAAGGGGATGTAGTTGAGCAGGTCGCGGTCGCGGACGACGGAGCGCACCACCTCGCGGTAATCGAGCGTCAGGTGGTCGAGGTTGTCGGGGACGTAGCTCTGCGGGTTGACGTGGACGGTGCCGTCGGCCTCCTTCCACGTCAGGTTGGGCACATCTCGCGGCGGCGTCCCCTCGATGATGTGCTCCAGCAGGCGCAACGCTGCCTCCTCGGTCGAATCGCCGCGCAGGACGTAGTCCACCCACGGGTAGCGGATCAGTTCCTCGTGGAAGTAGGAGGAGGAGTAGCCGCCGAAGATGACGGGGCGGTCGGGGTGGTACTTCTTCACCAGGCGGGCGATCTCCAGCGAGCCGTGGGCGTGCGGCAGCCAGTGCAGATCGATGCCGAAGGCGCGGCTTTCCAGGTTGGCGATCAGCTTTTCGGCATCGAAGCGGGCGGAACGTTCCATCCTCGCCGCAAGATTGACGATGCGCACGCGGTAGCCGTGCTGCTGCAGGTAGGCGAGCAACGTCGAAAAGCCGATGGGGTACATCTCGAAGATGGGCGTGGAGGGGACGAGATCGGAGATCGGCCCCCAGAGGGTCGCCCGTTTGCGAAAGTCATAGACGCTCGGCGCGTGCAAGAAGACGATATCAACCATAACGCTCCTCGAAGCGGCAGAATGCGCAGGCCCCCGCGGGTCCGAGACGGTGCGCCTTCGAGCCGACGGCGACGGTGCATTCCCACCACGGACGGCCTGCGTGCGCGATTGTAACACAGAACGCCCCCGCCGCCTCAAAGCAGCAGGCCCCCGAAGCGCTTCGGGGGCCTGGAAGGCATAGTGAGCGGGGCTACTCGCCGCTCGCCTTCTTCATCTTCTCCCGCGCCAGCTTCGCCGCCTCCTCGATCGCCTCGTAGCCGGTGCAGCGGCAGAGATGGCGGTTCAGCGTCCGCTCCAGCGCCGCATCGTCCGCATCGGGATCGAACTCCAGCAGGGCGTAGAGGTCCATCACGATGCCGGGCGTGCAGAAGCCGCACTGCACGGCCCACGCCTCGACCATCGCTTCCTGGATGGGGTGCAGCGAGCCGTCCTCGGCCAGTCCCTCGATGGTCACGATCTCCGCCCCCGCTGCCTTCTCGATGGGGTAGGTGCAACTCTTGACCGCCTTGCCGTTGACGACGACGGTGCAGGCCCCGCAGGTGCCGTTGTCACAACCGCGCTTTGCACCGGTCAGGTGGAGCACGTCGCGCAGGACATCGAGGAGCATCAGCCCCTCTTCCACGATCACGGTGCGCTCCACGCCGTTGATGGTGAAGGTGATCGTCTTCATGCTTCCACCTCCTTCGCCGCGTCCTCGCCCTCGCGCTTACGTTTGGCCTCCAGCGCGGCCTTCATCCGCTTCGGCGTCACGGGGATATCGTAGAAATCGATGCCGGTCGCATCGTAGATGGCATTGAGGATGGCCGGGGCGACGCCGATGACCGGATGCTCGCCCAGTCCTCGCGCCCCGAAGGGGCCGATCTCCCCCGGCGTCTCCACGAAGGCGATCGTCTGCTTCCGCAGCCGCTCCTTGTAGGTGGGGATGTGATACTGGTAGAACTGCGGGTTGAGCAGCCGCCCTTCCTCGTCGAACTTCAACTCCTCGCTGAGCGCCGCACCGAGCGCCATCGTTACGCCACCGACGACCTGCCCGCGAATCTGCTTGGGGTGGATGACCCGCCCCACGTCGAAGGCGGAGGCGAAGTGATCGACGATGATCTCCCCCGTCTTCTTGTCGATGCGAATCTCGCATCCCTGTGCGCCGAAGGTGTAGGTTACGCCCATCGTCCCCTGCCCGTGCTCATCGGGGTTGGAGTAGCGCGGCAGACGGGCATCGGCGACCGCCTGGGCGACCTCGCCCACGGTGATGCCGTCGGGGTGGATGTAGCCGCGCGCCAGCCGCGTAACCTCGACCCGCACACTGGGATCGGAGCGGAGGAAGACGTACTCGCCGTCGTAGTCCAGCAGGTCGATGTCGCAGCGGAGCACCTGGGCCGCCGTCTCCTTGAGCTTCCGGATCAGCCGCTCCGCCGTGCGCACGATGGCCCGCCCGCCCTGCAGGGTGAACATCGAGCCGATGGTCTGCCATTCGTAGGGGGAAAACTGCGTGTCGATTTCGGTGTAGACGCGGATACGCTCCGGCGGTATCTTCAACGCCTCGGCGGCGATCTGCTGCACGATGGTGCGCAGCCCCTGCCCCACCTCGGCACCGGCCATATTGACGGAGACGCTGCCGTCGATATTCATCTTCATATAGCAGCCCTTCGTCGAGAAGGGGGCCCCCTTGGGCGACTTCATCAGCGCGGCGAAGCCCCGCCCGTAGTAGTAGCGCTCATCCTCCTTCGGCTTCTCGTGGCCGAAGATGGCCTCCTCCACGATGCGGGCAGCGGCTTCGGCATCGCCGTTGTGCTTCCACAGGCGCTCACCCAGCGCGGTGATGCTCCCCTCGCGCAGGTAGTTCTTCCGCCGCAGTTCCAGCGAGGAGATCCCCAGCTTGCGGGCCAGCAACTCGATCATCCGCTCCGTGGCCAACTGCGCCTCGGGATGGCCGTAGGCGCGGTAAGCGCCGACAGGCGGCGTGTTGGTGTAGACGGTGTACCCTTCGAGATCGCAGTGGGGGAATTCGTAGGGGCCGGTCGAGTTATGGGCCGCGCCGATGGTGATATTCACCCCCGTATCGGCGTAAGCGCCGGTGGAATGGAGTACCGTCGTCTTCAGGGCGACCAGCTTCCCCTCCTTCGTTGCCCCCATCTTCATCCTGATGCGGATGCCGTGGGCGATGAGCGTGCCGATGAAATCCTCCCGCCGCGTCGCCACCCATTTGACCGGATGGCCGGGGACGAAGCTGGCGATGTAGGCAACCGTCTGCTCGACGGTGATATCCGACTTGTAGCCGAAGCAGCCGCCCAGTTCGGGGATGTGGACGCGCACGTGGCTCACCGGCAAGCCGTAGGCGTGGGCCAAATCCTCGCGGATGATGAAGGGGCAGATGGAGGAGGACCACACCTCGAGGGTGCCGTCCGTCTTGAACCAGACGATCGCCCCATGCGGCTCGATGGCCGCCGCCGAGCCGAAGGGGAAGTTGAACTCCCCCTCGACGACGACATCGGCCTCCTCGAAGCCCGCCTCCCCCTTCCCCTTGACGAGACGGTAGTAGTTGGCGACGTTCGTGCCGGGGATGGGATGGAGCGTGGGCAGATGCCATATCTCGCCGTTGTCCTCGTGGATGAGGATCGCATCCTCCTTCATCGCCTCGCGGGCATCGACGTAGACGGGCAGCGGCTCGTAAGCGACTTCGATCTTCTCCAGCGCCGCGCGTGCGTGCCAGGGCGTATCGGCGATGACGGCAGCGACCGGCTCACCGATATGCCGCACGCGATCGACGGCCATCGGCGTCAGGTCTTTGATGTTGTCCCCGTAGTGGATGGTACAGCCCTCGCCCGTCACGACCTTGACGACGCCGGGCATCGCCTCCGCCGCCGCCGTTTCGATGCCGAGGATGCGGGCGTGCGCATACTCGGGCCGGAGCACGGCGGCGTAGAGCATCCCCGGCAGGTAGAGATCGTCGATGTAGCGCGAAAGGCCGGTAACCTTGTCCACCGCGTCCGGGCGCGGGATATCCCGTCCGATGTACCGAAAATCTCCCATCGCATTCCCTCCAGCCTTTGAAATGAGCCTCGATACCTTTCCGCCGCCGGAAGCGCCGCCCCCGGCAGCGGACAAACGGCTCCCGGCAGGGGCCTCACTACCCGCCTGCCGGGATCGTCATCCCTCTCTGATTATAGCCTCTCCCCCGCACGGGGAAAGCGGCCCGACCTTTCCCTCCCCTCGGCCGACATTGCCGCCCTTCTGCGCCGCGAGCCGGTCGAGAAACGCGGCACGAACACGGAACACGCAACACGGAATACGCAACACGGAATACGGAACAGCCCCGTTCCACCCACTCACCGGGAGCATCGCCCTTCCGCACCGTGAACCAGGCAAACGCTGCACGCAATACGGAACAGCCCCCTTTCCATCCCGCCTGCCGGGATTGTTGCTTTTCTCCGTGGCGGAGGGGGCGGCGACGCCGGAGATCACCATCGCCACTAGGTTTCCATCCCGCCTACCGGGGTTGTTGCTTTTCTCCGTCAAGTGCGCATGCCTAAGAGGGTTAGATTGGAGCCGTTTCCATCCCGCCTACCGGGATTGTTGCTTTTCTCCAAGAGAAAGAAGTCGGATACGGAAAAGCTTGTCGACGGTTTCCATCCCGCCTACCGGGATTGTTGCTTTTCTCCTGCAAGATATGGCCCTCGAATCAGCTTCGACCTCCTTTCTGCCCCTACAGCTTGCACATGCGCGTCTCTCACCCACTACCGATAGGGGATACCCTCCCGATGCGACGATCTCGCAACGCCCTGTGGAGGGGGAGATCGTCG
>JALXBP010000118.1 GCA_026991395.1 Anaerolineae bacterium
GCCCCCATCATCACCGGCACGCCCCAGATGACTTCGACGCTGCCGCAGCCCACACCGATGCCGCCCATTCCCCAGCCGGAAGGGACGATCAACATCCTCCTCCTCGGCAGCGACCGCCGCCCTGGCGAAAAGGTCGCCCGCACCGACGTGATGATGATCGCCTCCCTCTTCCCCGACACGCCCGCCGTCAGCCTCATCTCCATCCCGCGCGACTACTACGCCTGGATCCCCGGCTGGGGACTGGACAAGATCAACACCGCCTACCTGCACGGCGTGAACCTGCGCTATCCCGGCGGCGGCCCCGGCCTGGTCAAGGCGACGATCGAATACAACTTCGGGCTGCCCATCCACTACTACGTCCTCGTCGATTTCCAAAGCTATCGGCAGATCATCGACGCCATCGGGGGCGTGGACGTCATCGTCGAATGTCCCTTCCACGACACCTACCCCGATCCCGACTCGCCCACCGGCGAAAGCGACATCGACCTGGAACCGGGCGTCCACCACCTCGACGGCAAACACGCGCTCTGGTACGTCCGCTCCCGCTGGAGCACCTCGGACTTCGACCGGCATCGGCGGCAGCAGGAAGTCCTCCGCGCCATCTTCCGACAGGTGCGGCGGCAGGACCTCTTCGGCAAGGTGCCGGATTTCTGGAACATCTACCGCGATTCGGTGGAGACGGACATCGGCCTGACCGATGCGCTCTACTTCGCCTCGGTCGCCGCCCGCTTCGATATGCGGAACCTCAAGAGCCGCTTCATCCGCGGCTCCTCCCTCGTCCAGCCGTGGACGGCCCCCAACGGCGGCTACGTCCTCGTGCCCCAGCCGGAGGCGATGTACAACTTCTTGCTGGAGGCCGCGCAGCCACCCGTCGGCAGCCGTGCCTCGCAGATGCAGGGCCGCGTCGAGGTGTGGAACGGCACGGGGAACGGCGGCTGGGGCGAAGTCGCGGCGGAGCGTCTGCGCATCGAGGGCTTCCTCGTCGTCGCCGTGCAGGATGTGGAATTCCAGCCGCAGACGCAGATCGTCGATTTCACCACGACGAGCAAAGGCTCGCCGCTCCCCCGCCTGATGCGGCTCTACCACCTCCAGCCCGAGGCCGTGCTCGCCCAACCGCAGGAGGAGCGGGCCGTTGACTTCCGCATCATCCTCGGCGGCGACTACGACCCCTGCGTGGGCACCCACACCGCCCGCTGGCGGCCCACGCCGACACCCTCGCCGACGGCCACGGCCACACCGTAGCCCTCGGCGGCAGACAAGAAAGGGGACTATGCCCAAAAGCTACATCTCTCTCGATCTGGAGACAACCGGCCTGACACCCTCCTACGACGCCATCATCGAAGTCGGCGCACTGCGCTTCCGCGGGGACAAGGAAGTAGAGGTCTTCTCCTCCTTCGTCAACCCCCGCCGCCACATCCCGCCCAAGGTTACGGAACTGACGGGCATTACCGATGCCGACGTGCACGATGCGCCGCCGATCCAGGAGGTGATGCGGGAACTGGAGCGCTTCGTCGGGCACGACCCGATCATCGGCCACAACATCGCCTTCGATATGGAATTCCTCCACCGCCAGCAGGTCCTGCTGGGCAATGACACGATCGACACCTTCAGCCTGGCGAGTATCCTCGTCCCCCACGCCGGGCGCTACACGCTGGAAAACCTCGTCCGCGTGATGGGGCTGGAGTTCCCGCCGCAGCGCCATCGCGCGCTCGACGACGCCCGCATGGCGCACGCGCTCTACATCGCCCTCCTGCGGCGGGCGACCCAGCTTCCCCGCGAGGTGCTGGAGGAGATCGCCCGCTTGGGCGAACGCTTCCGCTGGGGAGCGCACCACTTCTTCCGCGATGCCCTCCATCAGAGCGAACGGCGCGGCTTCCAGGGCGGCATCGGCTCGCAACTGGCAGCACGCCGCGGCGGCGACAGCGCCGGGCCGCTCTTCCTGCAGCGCGAGGAAGGCAAGCCGCTCAAACCGCGCGAGGAGCCGATCCCGCTGGACGTCGAGGCCCTCATCCACCTGCTGGACGAGGACGGCCCCGTGGCCGAGGCCTTCCCCGACTACGAACACCGCCCCCAGCAGCGGGAGATGCTCGCCGCCGTCGCCGAAGCCTTCAACGGGCCGCACCATCTCCTCGTCGAAGCAGGGACGGGGACGGGCAAATCGCTCGCCTACCTCATCCCCGCCGTCCGGTGGGCCTTGCAGAACGAGGAATCGGTCATCATCTCGACGAACACCATCAACCTGCAGGAACAGTTGATCGGCAAGGACATCCCGCTCCTGGAGAAGGTCTTCCCGCAGGGCTTCCGTGCGGCGGTGCTCAAGGGACGCTCGCACTATCTCTGCCGCCGCCAGTGGCAGGCTCTGCGCCGACGCGGCCCCGCCGACGCCGCCGAGATGACGATGATCGCCAAGATTCTGCTCTGGCTGCCCAACACGCTCGACGGCGACGGCGACCAGCTCTTCATGCCGACCGCCGCCGACCGCCGCGTCTGGGCACGCCTTTCGGCCAGCCGCGAAAACTGCTCGCCCTTCGACTGCCCCTTCTACGAAAGCGGCACCTGCTTCCTCTACCGCGCCCGCGACCGTGCCCGCGCGGCCCACATCGTCATCGTCAACCACGCCCTCCTGCTGGCCGATGCCGCGATGGAGAACCGCCTGCTCCCCCCCTACCGCCATCTCGTCGTGGACGAGGCGCACCACCTGGAGCGGGCGACGACGGAGGCGCTCCACCGCCGCGTCGATCGCTTCGACCTGCGTCGGCTCCTGACCGAGGTGCTGGGCGGACGACGCGGCATACCGCCCTCGCTGATCGACGGACTTTTCCAGCTCCAGCGCTACCTCTCCGACGACGTGAGGGCTATCCTGCAGGAGTGGACGACGGAACTGGAGACGACCGCCGAGGCCACGCGCGACCACCTCGACCGCATCGTCCGCACGCTGGAGCGCTGGTTCGACAGCGAGGCCCCCGATCGGCGCGGCTCCTACACCCGTCGGCTGCGCCTGACCGCCCCCGTGCGCCGTCAGAGCGGCTGGGAGAGCGTCGAGGCGACCTGGGACGCCGGGGAACCGACCTTCGAGCGCTTCCTCAAGCAGATGGAGCAGGTGGCCAACGGCCTCGACGACGTGGGCATGGACGATCTGCCCACCATCGACACCCTGCGGGCGCGCCTTTCCGCCATCCGCCGCCACTTCCAGGAAAGCTACACCCATCTGCGCCACTTCATCGTCGCCCCGCAGGACAACGAGGTCTACTGGATGGAGGCCGATGGCCGCGACGAGATCAGCCTGCACAGCGCCCCGCTGGAGGTCGCGCCGCTGGTGGAGAAGCAGATCTGGCAGGCGACGGGGGGCGCGGTCCTCACCTCGGCGACGATGCGCGTCGGCGGGCGCTTCGACTACCTGCAGGAGCGCTTAGGCGCGTGGGATGCGGAGACCTTGGCCGTCGGTTCGCCCTTCGATTACCGACGGGCCGCCCTCCTCTACGCCGTCAACGACCTGCCCGAACCCGGTCAGCACGGCTATCAGCGCCGCATCGAAGAGACGATGCTGCGGCTCTTCCTCGCCACGCAAGGGCGCGCGCTGGCCCTCTTCACCTCCTACAGCCAACTGCGGGCGGTGGCCGAGGCGCTGGCCGGTCCGCTCCAGCAGGCGGGCATCCTCCTCTACGCGCAGGGGAAGGGAAGCTCACGGGCGCAACTGCTCAGCAACTTCCGCAAGAGCGAGCGATCGGTCCTGTTAGGAACGCGCTCCTTCTGGGAAGGGGTGGACATCCCCGGCGAGCACCTTTCCTGCCTGGTGATCGCCAAGCTGCCCTTCGACGTACCCAACGATCCCCTCGTCGAGGCACGCAGCGAGCGCTACGACAACCCCTTCAGCGACTACCTGGTGCCGGAGGCCATCC
>JALXBP010000119.1 GCA_026991395.1 Anaerolineae bacterium
CCTGATGGTCGCCGCCGTCATCGTCCTCGGCGTGCTCCTCGGCGTCGTCATCGACAAATTCCGTCCCCGCCCGGAAGGCGGGCAGGCGGAAGTTACCGTGGAGAAGGTCTTCACCTTCACCTCCCCTCTCCCGCTTCCCCAGCAACCCCTGCTGGAAGAGGCCGGGCAGCCCCTGGATACCGCCATTCCCACCGCCGTTACCGTCGGTGATCTGACCGTGCCCGTCGTCGCCGTCCCCACCCGCGACGGCAAGTGGCCGCTTCCCCAGGGCGGGGACGAGGCCGTCTGGCTCTACGGCACCCTCATCAACTACGTCATCGGCCTGCCCTACAGCGAGGAGACGGCGGCGACACTGAAAGCGCTCGGCCCCGGCGACCTCATCACGCTCACGCTGAACAACGGCCATCGGCTCGTCTTCGGCTCGCCGCAAAGCCGCCGCATCCCCTCGGACGAGACGGCCCCCCTGGCGCAGACGCACCCCGGTCTCACCCTCGCCCTTCTTCTCGACCGGGAGAGCAGCGAACGCCTCATCGTCCAGGCCCGCCATCTCCCCGAAGCCACGACGACCAGCACCACGCAGCGCCTCGACGACCTGGAAGTCTCCCTCGTCACCGTAACCGTTCGTGACGAGGAGAGCGAGGCACTGGGCGGGCGTCCGCTGCTCATCACCTACCGTCTGCACAACGGCAGCGCGGCTTCCCTCGATCCGAGCTACTTCGACCTTCGCCTGCAAGACGGTGAGGGGCGCATCTTCCTCGTCAACCCGCAGGTGGAGGCCCTGGCCGGGGAGACGACGCCGACGCTCGTCCAGCCCGGCGAAACCGTTACGCTCACGACAGGCTACCTCATCCCGCGCGAAACGCTCCCGCCGCTGACCTGGCTCTTCCGTCCCGATCCCACCCGCGAGCAAAGCCTCCGCTTCGACCTGCCCTATCATCCCCTTCCTCCCGAACCGGCCCGTCCCCGCGTCGAGCTACTCGACGCCTTCATCGACGGAGGGCGCAATCTCATCGTCGTCAACGGCGTCGTCCACAACGACGGCGAGGAAACGCTGACCGTCTCGCTGGAGAATATCCACCTCACCTCCTCCCAGGGCGAAAGCACGCTCCATTCGGCCAGCCCCATGCTGCCCTGGAGCATCGCAGGCGGCCAGGAGCAGCGATTCGAACTGCAGTTCAGCCGCCCGCAGGATGTTTCCTCCGTCCTGGTGGACATCCTCGGCTTCACCTTCCAGCTCAACGGCCTGCCGTAGGGGATGAGGGAACGGACACGGAATACGGAACACGCAGCACGTAGCACGCAGCACGCAACACGTAATCCGTGTTTCGTGTTGCGTAACCTTCGAGGAAAGGAGAACCTATGCGCCGTCTGATGGTTACCGGAGGAGCCGGGTTCATCGGCTCGAACTTCGTCCGCTACATGCTGGAAAAGTACCCCGATGACTTCATCGTCGTCTATGACAAGCTGACCTACGCCGGTCGGCTGGAGAATCTGCAGGATGTGGCGGAGCGCTTCGGCGACCGCTACGCCTTCGTCCGGGGCGACATCTGCGACGCGGAGAGGGTGGAGGCAACGCTGCGCCGCTTCGACGTGGACACGATCGTCAACTTCGCCGCCGAGACGCACGTCGATCGCTCGCTGATGGAACCCGGCTCCTTCATCCAGACCGACGTTTACGGCACCTATGTCCTCCTGGAAGCGACGAAGAAGCTGGGACTGGAGCGCTACCACCAGGTGAGCACCGATGAGGTTTACGGCCAGGTGCTGGAAGGGCGCTCGGTGGAAAGCGATCCCCTCCAGCCGCGCAGCCCCTACTCGGCGAGCAAGGCCGGGGGCGACCTGATGGTGCTCGCCTACCACGAATCGTGGGGGCTGCCCGTAACCATCAGCCGAGGCTCGAACAACGTCGGCCCCTACCAGTACCCGGAGAAGGTCGTCCCGCTCTTCGCCACCAACGCCATCGACGATCTCCCGCTGCCGCTCTACGGCGACGGGATGCAGAAGCGCGACTACCAGTACGTCCTCGACCACTGCGAAGGGATCGACGTCGTGCTCCATCGAGGTGAGATCGGCGAAATCTACAACATCGGCACCGGCTCCGAGTTGACCAACTTGGAGATGACCCGCATCGTCCTGCGCACCCTGGGCAAGCCGGAAAGCCTCATCAAGCACGTGGAGGACCGCCCCGGCCACGACCGGCGCTACGCGCTCGACGTGAGCAAGCTCAAGGCGCTGGGCTGGGAGAGCCGCCACACCTGCGAGGAGGCGATCGAGAAGACCGTCCGCTGGTACGCCGAGAACGAGTGGTGGTGGCGTCCCATCAAGAGCGGCGACCTCTACCGCGAGTACTACCGGCAGCAGTACGGGAAGCGGCTGGCCGAATGAGCGATGCCCGACCTCGAACGCTTGGCCGCGCGGCTGCTGAGCGGCGTCAACCGTGCCGTCCGCCGCTACGCGCTCATCCGAGGGGGCGACCGCATCGCCGTCGGCATCTCCGGCGGCAAGGATAGCCGCGTCCTCCTCGACCTGCTGCACCGTGGGGCGGCGGTCGAGGGCGGGTACGAACTGGTCGCCATCCACGTGGACGGGAGCGCCGTCGGCCTGCCCGACCTCAAACCCCACCTGCGCCCCTGGCTGGATTCCCTCGGCCTGCCCTACGCCATCGTCCCGCTGGAACTGCCGCCGGGGGAAAAGCTGCCGCTGAACTGCTTCCGCTGCGCCTGGAATCGGCGCAAGGCGCTCTTCCTCGCCGCCGACAGGCTGGGCTGCAACGTCGTCGCCCTCGGTCATCACGCCGATGATGCCGCCGTGACCGCACTGATGAGCCTCCTCTACAAGGGGAAGCTGGAACGGCTGGAGCCGAGCCTGCGCTACTTCGGCGGGCGCTTTCGCCTCATCCGCCCGCTCATCCTGCTGGAGGAGGCGGAGATCGGCCGCTACGCTCGCGCTCGCGGCTGGGAAGTGCCGCCGGAACTGGAATGTCCCCGTGCCGCCACCACCCGCCGTGCCCGTCTCGCCGCCTTCCTCCGCAGCTTTCCCCCAAAGGAGCGCGAGCAGATCCGCGCCAATCTGCTGCGGCTGGGCGAAGCACCGACCTCCGGATAGCCTCGTGCCTATGACCTTTCTCCTATTGCCCTCCGCTCCGCTTCCTCGTAAAATAGAGGCAAGGAACGATGTATACCCAAGGAGGTGTTCAATGCTCTATCTGCAGCGCGAAGAGGGCCAGGGGTTGGTGGAATACGGGCTCATCCTCGTTCTCATTGCCATTTTAGTCGTCGTCATCTTGCGCACGGTCGGGGGCAAAATCTCCACGATGTTCAGCACTATCAGCAGTGCGATGCCCAGCCCTCCCACCCCCACGCCGTAGCAGCCCACAAAAAACGCCCCCGCCGAGTTGCGGGGGCGTTCTGCATTTTGGCTCACTGCAGTGTCAACATCGGAATTTGGGCGAAATCATCGGGTGCAGGGGTCTCCGGCAGCTTCGTCGTCGGGAGATAGGCGTTGAGCAGTTCCTCCTGCGTCGGTGTAACACCCTCCGGCCAGAGCAGATCGATGATCCGCGTGTGATTGGCATCCGCCGGAGCGCCGCCGAAGCGCCACTGCTTGGCGGCGATCTCCACATCACGCACGCGCCAGACCCCCGCCGAGGGGAAACCCTCCTGGCCGAGCACCGCCGCGGCGTAGCTCCACGCCGCCGGATCGCCCTCCAGGACGCTGCGCGGCACCTTGATCGTAACCTTGTGCTGCCCCGGGTCGGTGATGACGATGATCTCGGCGTCGATCTGCTGCGGCCCCTCCTCGCCCGGCACGACGACCTGCGGCGTCCATCCCTCCACCCAGA
>JALXBP010000120.1 GCA_026991395.1 Anaerolineae bacterium
GTCGGATCACGCAGTTGGGTGAGGGGGCCGAGTAGCTCGAACCAGAGGTGCCCCTCGGCAAAGCCCCGGATCCCCATACGCTGGAGAGCACCTTCCATCACGGAGGTGCCGGAACGCTGCATGCCGCGCACGAAAACGGGATCGAGCGTTCGCCAACGGGCTTCGATCTTCTCGAGACTCACAGGATTACCTCCCTCATTTCAGAAAACCGCGTCCTTCCAGGTAATCGAGGATCTGCCGGACGTTCTCCTCCGGCGTGTGGCCGACCGTCTGGATGTGGACTTCCGGCTCCTGCGGCGGCTCGTAGGGGTCGTCGATGCCGGTGAAGCCGCGAATCTCGCCCCGCCGCGCCTTGGCGTAAAGCCCCTTCACGTCGCGTTGCTCGCAGACCTCCAGCGGTGTATCGACGAAGACCTCGATGAAGCGATCCTCCCCCACCATCTGGCGCACCTTGTTGCGCGTGGCGCGGTAGGGGCTGATGGCGGCGCAGATCGCCGTTCCGCGATGGCGGACGATCTCCCCCGCGACGAAGCCGATGCGCAGGATGTTCGTGTCGCGATCCTCCTTGCTGAAGCCCAGCCCTTTGGAAAGGTGGGTGCGCACCACGTCGCCGTCGAGGAGGGTAACCTGCCGCCCATGCTCCAGCAGCTTGGCGGTGAGGATGCGGGCCAGCGTGGACTTGCCCGCCCCGCTCAGACCGGTGAACCAGATGCAGACGCCCTGCTTGTGGCGCGGGGGATAGGCTTCCATCAGAATCTGCGCCGTCTCCGGGCGGGTGAACCAGCTCGGCAGTGGCTTCCCTTTCGCCAGGTACTCCTCACGCACCTGCGTGCCGGAGATGCGGGCCGTCTTCGCATCGGGCGGCACCTTCGAGGCTTCCTCGTAGCGATCCTCGTCCACCAGATAGACCAATTCCTGGAAGGGCACCATCTTCACGCCCAACTCCTCCTCGTACTGCACCATCATCTCCTGGGCCTCGTAGGGGCCGTAGAAGGGGCGTCCCTGGCTATCCTTGCCCGGTCCGGCGTGATCGCGCCCGACGATGAAGTGGGTCGCGCCGTAGTTGCGGCGGATGATGGCGTGCCAGAGCGCCTCGCGCGGTCCGGCCAGCCGCATCGCCAGCGGCAAGAGGCTGAGCACGGTGCTGTTCGGGTCGTAGTACTTCTCGACCAGCGTCTTGTAAACGCGCACGCGCGTGTAATGATCGACGTCGCCCGGCTTCGTCATCCCCACCACGGGGTGGATGAGGAGGCTGCCGCCTACCTGTGCCGCTGCCCGCTTCGTCAGTTCCTCGTGGATGCGGTGCATCGGGTTGCGCGTCTGGAAGGCGACGACGTTGTGATGTCCCATCTGTTCCAGGAGCGCCCGCACCTCGCGCGGTGTCCGCCTCAGCTCGACGAAGTCGTAGTACTTGGGCATGTTGAGCACCTTCAACTCGCCGGAGATGCAGAGATCGCGCCACTGCTGCATCTCCGCGACGAGCGGATGGCGCGGATCGGTTGTGCCGAGGACGAGGCGGGCCTCGCGCTCCGGGTTCCAGCGGAAGACCTCCTCCAGGCGCATCACGGCGATGATGTCGTTGCGGCTATCGCGCAGTGTGATCCATTCCGCGCGGGTGGGGAGCGCCTCCTTGTCGATCGTCAATGTGATGGGGATGGGGGAGAGGGTCCCGTCGGCCAGGCGCATCTCGGTCAGGACGCGCTGGTAATCGGCCTTGCCCATGAAGCGATCCAGCGGGGAGAAGGCTCCTACCGCGAGCAGTTCCAGATCGTGCAGATTACGGTCGGTGATCTGCAGGGAGGGATAGTGGGCCGCCTCGGCAAGCAGCGCCTCGCGCTCCTCGCCGCGCGCGACCAGGTCCACCAAGGTGCCCCCGTAAGGCGGGATGAGAACGGATTCCATAGCATATTCTCCTTAGAGAAAGATATCGCGGTTTCCACAGAAAAGGCCGCTCATTCCACGAGCGGCAGCAGTTCCCAGAGGGACGAAACAACCAGGTCGGCGGCGGTCGGGGCCGGAGCCGGGCCGAAGAAGCATGTCCGCATCCCCGCCGCCCGCGCCGACTCGATGTCCAGTGCCCGGTCGCCCACGCCCAGCGTCTCTTCGGGGCGCATGCCACATCGCGCGGCGACGGTGGCGAACTGGGCCGGATCGGGCTTGCGCGGCAGCCCGTCATCGTGCGTGACCATAGCGCAGAAGAGATGACGCATCCCGTGCGCCTCCAGCAGCGCTTCCAGCGAAGTGCGGCGGCGATGGGTGGCGATGCCGTTCTTCCCGCCGTGGCGCACGACCGCCTCGCAGACCTCCCGCGCGCCGGGGAAGGGCGGCTGGCTCTCCGGCGGCATCGCCAGGTAGATGGCGTAGAAACGCTCGCCCAGCCTCTCCGGCTCCACGCCGAAACGCTCGCCCAGCACGTCGAGGATGTGGGTGAAGGAGACCTTGACCAGCCGCTCGACCTCCTCCGCGTCGATCTCGTGCCCCAACTCGGCGATCGCCTGGCGGAAGGCGGCGACGATGGCCGGGTAGGTGTCGAAGAGCGTGCCGTCGAAGTCCCAGATGATGTTTCGTACTTTCACGCGATCCCCTCGTTTTCGGCGCGGATGAACTTGAGCAGCGCCGCCATATCGCTCACCTCGATCTCGGCTTTCACCTCGTGCGGCTGCGGCCCGACGTAGGCGGTGCGCAAACCGGCGTTCCGCCCGGCCTGGACGTCCACATCGCGATCGCCCACGCCCAGCGTTTCCCGCTCGACCAGCCCGTACTTTTCCACCAGGTAGAGACAGGCGGCGGGATTGGGCTTGCGCGGGAAGCGTCGCTCACAGGAGACGACCTCGGTGAAGTAGTGCCGCAGGCCATGGATCTCCAGCAGGAGATAGGCCGATTCGCAACTGCGGTGGGTGACGATGAAATTCATCCCCCCGCGCTCGACGATGTAGCGCAGGACGGCCTCCACCCCCTCGCGGGGAGGTTGCGCCTCCGGGCCGATGGCGTGGTAGTGCACGCTGTAGCGCCCGTAGAGGGCCGCTTCGTCGAGGCCGTATCGCTCCGCGAGGACCTGCGCACAGTGCTGACGGCTCACGCGCAGGAGCGTCATCAGGTCGGCGGGCGGCTCCTCCACGCCGAAATCGGCCAGCGCACGGCGGAAGGCCTCGGCCATCGCCGGGTAGGTGTCGAAGAGCGTACCGCCCACGTCCCAGATGATGTGGCGGATCATCGGGTTAGAAGCCCTCCATCCGGCTCAGATCGACCGTGCCGCGCGTGAGGGCGGCGATGCGCTGCAGGAGCGCCAGCCGGTTGCGGCGCACCGCCTCATCCTCCGCCATCACCAGCACCTCGTCGAAGAAGCGGCGGATGGGCGTGACGAGTGCCTGCAACTGCGTCATCAGCGAGCCGACATCGCCCCGCTCGACGCCCGCCTCGGCCCGGAGCAGCGCCTCGTAGAGTTGCCGCTCCGCTTCCATCTCGAAGCGCCCGGCGTCGAGGGCGTAGCGCGGCTTGTCGCGCGTGATGCGCACGCAGCGGGCGTAGTTGTCGAGGATGAGCGGCCAATCCTCGCGGGCGACCCAGTCGCTCAGCGCCTGCGCGGCCAGCCAGGCGCGGTAGGGATCGTCGCCCTGCTCGGCGAGGACGGCCTGCACTACGTCGTGGGCGAAGCCTTCCTCGCGCAGCAGCCCCTCCAGCCGTCCGATGACGAAGCTCTGCGCCGCCATCAGCGCTGCCTCCGAAGCCTCCACCGGCAGGAGACGGGCCGCCTCGGCCAGCCCCTCGGCCAAGGAGAAGGGGATCGCCTTCCCCACGAGGATCTGCACCAGCCCCAGTGCCGCCCGCCGCAGACCGTAGGGGTCGGCGGAGCCAGTCGGCGTCAGGCCGACGGCGAAGAGACCGGCCAGGCTGTCCAGACGGTCGGCGATGCCCAACGCCGCGCCGACGCGGGTCGTCGGCAGCGCATCGCCTGCGGAGCGCGGCAGGTAGTGCTCGAAGATGGCCTCGGCGACGGCCTGCGGCTCGCCCGACTTGAGCGCGTACTCGCGTCCCATCACGCCCTGGAGGCTGGTCATTTCGATGACCATCTGCGTGGCCAGATCGGCCTTCGCCAGATGGGCGGCGCGGCTCAGGGCCACCCTCTCCCCCTCCTCCAGTCCAAGCGCCTCGCCAACCCAGGGGGCCAGCTTCTCCAGGCGGTGCGTCTTGTCGAGCATCGAACCCAGCTCCGCCTGGAAGGTGAGCTTCGCCAGGCGGGGGACGAAGCTTTCCAGCGGCTGCTTCGTATCCTGCGCGTAGAAGTAGGCGGCATCGGCGTAGCGGGCGCGGATGACGTTCTCGTTGCCCCGGCGCACCACCTCGGCGTATTCCCGGCCACCGTTGCGCACGGTGATGAAGTAGGGCATCAGCTTGCCCTCGGCATCGAGGACGGGGAAGTAGCGCTGGTGCTTCTTCATCACGGCGATGAGCACTTCCTGCGGCAGGGTCAGGTACTTCGCCTCGAAGCTGCCCCGCAGCGCGGTCGGCACCTCCACAAGCTGGGTAACCTCGTCCAGCAGCGCCGCCTCGTCGGGGATATGCCCCCCGACCTCCGCCGCCAAGGCTGCGGCCTGACGGTGGATCGCCTCGCGGCGGGCTTCGTGATCCACGATGACGCCGTAGGAATCCAGCGTGGCCGTGTACTCCGCCGCATCGGTCAGCGCGATGGCGGGCGATGCGGCGGGGCGGGGGCCGCGCGTGATGCGGTCGCTGCGCAACGCGCCGTAGTCGAAGGGGACGACCTCGGAGCCGAGGAGCGCCGTCAGCCAGCGGATGGGGCGGCTGAAGGCGAGACCGCTCTCATCCCAGCGCATCGACTTGGGGAAGCGGAGGGCGGCGATCCAGCGGGGGGCGAGTTCGGCCAGCACCTCCGCCGCCGGACGCCCCTCGGTGCGCACGGTGGCGACGACGTACTCCCCGCCGCCGATCTGCTCCACGCGCAGCGCCTCCACCGCCACGCCCTGCGAACGGGCGAAGCCCATCGCGGCACGGGTCGGCTTCCCCTCCGCGTCGAAGGCGATGCGGGCGGGCGGCCCCTTGACGATGCGCTCCTCGTCGCGCTGACGGGGGGCCATCTCCTCGACGAGGATCGCGAGGCGGCGCGGTGTGCCCCAGATGTGGAGCGGGCCGTGCTCCAGCCGGGCCTCCTCCAGGGCGGCGGGGAGCATCGCTTCCAACTGGCGCAGCGCCGCCCAGACGTGCGTGGCGGGCAGTTCCTCCGTGCCGATCTCCAGCAGGAAGGCGGGGCGTTCCGCCTCGGCGCGAGGCTTCACCCCGTTGAGCGGCAGGTGCATCGGCGCGGCCTCGCCCGCCTCACTGCCGCGCAGGCCGGGGCGGGTGCGCCACGGGAAGCCGACCGCCTCACGCTGCGCCAGGTAGTTCGTGGCGACGCGGCGGGTCAGGTCGCGCATCCGCTTGAAGAAGAGCGCCCGTTCGGTAACGCCGACCGCGCCCCGCGCATCGAGCAGGTTGAAGGTGTGCGAGCAGCGGAGGATGTAGTCGAGCGCGGGGACGGCCAGACCGGCCTCCAGCGCCCGGATGCCCTCCTCCTCGAAGAGTTGGTACATCGCCCGCAGCCGCTCGATGTCGGCCAGTTCGAAGTTGTAGCGGCAGTAGTCCACCTCCTGGTCGCGGAGGATTTCGCCGTAGGTGTGATGGGCATCCCAGCGCAGGTCCCAGACCGACTCCACGCCCTGGAGGTACATCGCAATCCGCTCCAGGCCGTAGGTGATCTCGACGGCAGGCGGGTTGAGGTCGAGACCGCCCGCCTGCTGGAAGTAGGTGAACTGGGTGATCTCCATCCCGTCCAGCCAGACCTCCCAGCCAAGCCCCCACGCGCCCAACGCCGGGCTTTCCCAGTTGTCCTCCACGAAGCGGATGTCGTGCTCCTCGCGGCGGATGCCCAGTTCCTCCAGGCTGCGCAGGTAGCGCTCCTGCGGGTCGCCGGGATCGGGTTTGAGGATGACCTGGAACTGGGTATGCATCTGCATCCGGTTGGGATTGTCGGCGTAGCGGCCATCGTCGGGGCGGAAGGAGGGTTCGACGTAGGCGACGTTCCACGGCTCCGGCCCCAGCACGCGCAGGATGGTGGCCGGGTTCATCGTCCCCGCGCCGACCTTCTCGCTCCAGGGCTGCCAGATGAGCGCCCCTTCCGCTTCCCAGTAACGTTGCAAACGCAGGATGATCTCTTGAAATGTCATAAACCGTATGCCTCCGAGTTAAAGTCAGCGGCCTGCCATCCGCAAGGTCGCAGGACGACGTTCGAGCTGCCAGGCGATGTACCGTTCCATCAGACGGGTGACCTCGCGGGCGCTCGCCGCCGGCCACGGTCGTGTGCGCAGTGCCTCCCAGGGGCGTCGCTGCAGTGCCTGGAGCCAGGAGAGGGCGCTCGGCGAGAGGGCGTAGAGCGGCGTCGTCTCGTCGGTCTCCCTGCCTGCGTAGCAATCGGCGCAGAGCGCGCCGCCGTGTGCGGGCGAGAAGCCGTAAGGTTGCCGGTCGTCGCGGCGCGGATGGAGCGGCCGTCGGCAGACGACGCAGTGATCCCAGATGGGACGGTAACCGGCCAGGTCGAGCAGGCGCTGCTCCCACCAGCGCAGGAAGCGCTCCCCGTCCTCCTCCTCCAGGTGGACGAGGGCCTCCTCCACGAGGTGCAGCAGCCGCGCATCGGCCTCCCCCTGGAAAAAGGCCAGGACGAGTTCGGCCACGTAGCGGGCCTGCGTCGCCCGCCGGAAGTCCTCGCGCAGGCGGGGATGGAACTCGATGGCTTCGGCCTGGCTGATCACATCCCAGGAACTCTTGCTGCGGGCGACGAGCAGCCGCACGCGGTTGAACAACTCCAGGTGCCCGGCCTTGCGCGAGCGGGGCTTGCGGACGCCGTGCGCGATCAGTTCGTAGAGGCCGTCCTCGGCCAGCAGGCGCACGATGCGGTCGGCTTCGCCCTGATTGCGCCGCGCGAGGACGATCCCTTCCAAGTGGTAGAGCCGACCGCGTCTCATCACGCCTCCGGCGGAAGCTCCAGCAGCCGCGTCAGGGCCTGCTGGAGGGGCTGCACGGCTTCCGGCGCGAGGCAGGGGGAGAGCGGATGGCGTTCGCCTTCCGCGGTGACGACCCAAAGCCGCGCCGTTTCCACGATGCGCCGCTGCGATTCGGCGATGGAGCGCTGCTCCACCGTCAGGGCTGCGGGCGCGTCCGTCTCCCACCGCTCCTCGCGGTGGAGGTAGCGCACCACGTGGAGGAGGCGGGGCGTGCCGTCCGGCGGATTTTCCGCCAGGCCGCGGCTTTCCCGCGGCAGCGTGCGGATGAGGTAGGCCGCTATCAGCGCGGCGATCGCCGTGGCCATGGTCATCGCCGTCCAGCGTCCGGCGGGGTCGGCGTAGAAGAGCAGGATGAGGGCGATGAGCCAGCCGCCGCCCACGCCGCTCAGCAGGGGGAGCAGCGGCGATTCGGTCGTCCAGGCGACCTGCCAGCGCTCCGGTCTGCCGATCTGTATCGCTGTGTCGTGGTAGCCTCCTCGCATCACGCGCCTCTGCTCACCGCAGCATCATCACGAAGCTCAGGAGCATGCTCAGCAAGAGCAGGATGGTGATGACGTAGAGGAAGATTTGCGAGAAACTGCGCTTTGTCCGTCGCTTTTTCATCATCGACCTCCTTCCTCACGCGAATTATAACACACGTCGATTTTCAGGCATTGCTCCGCGGCGCGCCGTGGGGGGGTCCCGCGCGGCCCCTTGGGCGTGCCCGCCCTTTTGACTTGGGAAGGGGACGTGTTTAAATGACGCCAGGCTCTTCTTCCCCAAGCCCCGTGGGTCGAAGAGCCGCTGCGCATCCTAAGGAGGTGGATCGATGAAGGCAAAAGAGATCATCCTGTCGCTGTTGCTCGTGCTGACGGTCGTCGGCTGTACGGCGGCGGGCGAACCGACGGCTTCGCCGGTGCCCTCGGCGGTGCCCACGGCCACGCCGCGCCCGCCCACACCGACCCCTTTGCCCGATAGCGCGCTGGAGACGGCGGTCAACAGGGTGGCCGGTGTTACGGTGCGCTATCCGAGCGACTGGCATCTGCTCATCACGTCGCACAAGACGCTCATCACGCCCTCGGAGGAGGTGGCGCAGCGCGAGGACCTGGGCGCAGGCCCCTTCTTCCTCATCGTCTCCGGCCCGCCGGATGAGATGGAGGAACTCGGCTTCCCCGGCGCGACGCTTTCCGAACGGCTGAATCATCTGCAGGAAAGCCTGGCCGATGCGCCCGGCTATCTCATCCTCAAGCCCCCGTATGAGGAGACGATCGGCGGCAAGACCTTCCGATTGGCCCAGATCAGCCTGCTCCTGCGCCCCGATCGCCCGCCCTACCACCTCATCCTCCTCGTCTACTGCGACGATGCGCTGGCCCTCACCGGTCTCGTCGGCGCGCCGGAGGAAGCGTGGGCGACCTACGGCCCCATCTTCCGGCAGATGATCGAGACGATGGTGCTCAGCAAGCCCCAGCCGGTCGTGGAAAAGGAGCAGGGGACGCTGGCGATGGACGAGAGCCGGGCGGCGACGCTCGAAGGAGGGGTGATCGACGTCTGGACCTTCGACAATCCCGGCAATACCCTCGTCAACGTCGATCTGCAGCCCAGGGACGGGCTGCTGGACCCCTACCTCGTCGTGCGCGATGAGGAGGGCAACGTCGTCGCTGCCAACGATGACCGCTCGGCAAGCGGGCGCGGGGCGGGCATCGACGGCCTGTGGCTGGCGCGACCGGGACGCTATCGCTTCGAGGTACACGCCAAGTCGGGGATGGGAGATTACGACCTCACGCTCACCTCGGCCAAGGAAGAGGCGCTCCAGCGCCACATCGCCTACGGGGAGAGCATCTCCGACACGCTGCGCGGCAACGGCGAACGGCACCTGTGGTCTTTCGAGGGCCGGGCAGGCGATCAGATTACCATCACGATGAACGGGG
The DNA here is from genome assembly GCA_026991395.1 of Anaerolineae bacterium. GTDB lineage: Bacteria > Chloroflexota > Anaerolineae > B4-G1 > SLSP01 > JALXBP01. The sequence goes on from JALXBP010000120.1 coordinate 8,963, forward strand.
AGAAGATCGACGCCTACCTGGAGCTTTACGCGCCGGACGGCGAACTGCTCCTGCGCGACGATGACAGCGGCGGCGGCACTGATGCGCGCATCGCGCTCACCCTGCCGCAGGACGGTACCTACTACATCCTGGCCTACGCCGTCGATCCGATGGCGGGCGGGCTTTACGACCTTTCGCTCACGCTGCGCTGAGGCCCTCGACGCCCTCCGCGCGCGAAGTCCCGTTCCGGAAGGGGCGCTTTTCTGGTACAATGGAGGTGGGGGTTCCAACATCGCAAGGAGGTTCCGATGCAAGCGAGTGAGCAAGCCTGGCTCTTCCTCATTCTCCTCGCCCTGGCCTTCCTCTTCCTGCCCCAGTGGTTCGCCCGCCGACGCCGCAAGCAGCGCATCGCGCAGTTCGCCGTTGGCGACCGGGTGATCACCATCGGCGGCTTCATCGGCACGCTGACGGCGCTCGATCTGGAGGCGAACGTCGCCCGTCTCCGCCTGGCCGATGGCGTCGAGGTGGAGATCGTGCCGGGTGCCCTGGGGCAGAAGCTGGGCGATGGCGAGGTTTCGTGAGCGATGCACATCTCGGTCGCAGTTGCCAAGATCGACAAGTGGGCGGTGCGTCAGGGCGGCGACACGTTGGAGATCATCGAACGTCCGCGCGGCGGGCTTTCGCTCGTCTTGGCCGACGGGCAAAGCTCCGGTCCGGGGGCCAAGCGGATCAGCTTGACCGTCGTGCGCAAGGTCATCTCCGAGTTGGGGGAGGGGGTGCGCGACGGTGCGGCGGCGCGGGCGGCCAACGACGTGCTCTACGCGATGCGCGGCGGGCGCGTCTCGGCCACGCTGACCATTCTCTCGGTGGATATGGACGACCGCGATCTGGTCATCACTCGCTGCGGCGAGCCGCCGGTGTACGTGCGCCATCCCGACGGGCGCTTGGAGGCGCTCCCCGGTGAGGCCCCGCCGCTCGGCTTCCGCCGCCGAATGCGCCCGCTGGTAACCACGCTCCCCTTGGAGCCTGGCCTGATGGTCTGCGCCTTCACCGACGGGCTGATGCACGCGGGCAGCCGCACGGGACGCACCCTGGAGATCGGAGCGGCCATTGCCGACCTGTGGGCCGACGCACCTACCGCCCAGGCCATCGCCGACGGCCTGCTGGAGCGTGCGATGGCGGCGGACGACGGGCGTCCGGTGGACGACACGAGCATCGCCGTCCTCCTCGTCCGTGCCGGAGAGGGGCGCGGCCCCCGCCGGTTGACGGTGGAGATGGGCGTCCCCGATGTGCGATGAAGACGGAGCTGCTCATCGGCATCGTCGGCCCCTGCTCGGCGGGGAAGTCGGAACTGGCCCGTCGGCTGCGGGAGGCCGGCTGGCGCGTGCGGGAGATCCGCCAGGAGCATTCCGGCGTGCCGACGATGTGGCGGCGGCTGACCGATCCCGACATACTCATCTACCTCGACGTGAGCATCGAGGCGGCGATGGCCCGCGAGAAGCTGTCCAGGCCGCCCGCCTGGTGGGTCGAGGAGCGCGAGCGCCGTCTGCGCGACGCCCGTGAGCACTGCGATCTCTACATCGACACGAGCGCTATGACGCCGGAAGAGGTCTTCAGGCGGGTGCGCACCGCTTTGGAGGAGATGGAGGCAGTATGACCGTTCCAACCATCGGTTTCGTAGGCCGCTCCAGCAGCGGCAAGACGACGCTCATCGAGCGTCTGTTGGCCGAGTTCACGCGGCGCGGTGTGCGCGTCGCCGTCGTCAAGCACACCCTGCATCGGCAGGTGGAAACGGACCTGCCGGGCAAGGACAGCCGCCGCTACTGGGAGGCGGGTGCGGCACAGACGGCCCTCGTCGCCGGTGATCGCATCGTCCTCACGCGGCGGGCGAACGATCCCGCCGTGGAGGAGGCTTTGGCGCAGATCGAGGGCGTCGATCTCATCATCGTCGAGGGGCACAAGAAGGCGACCTACCCCAAGATCGAGGTGATCCGCGCCGCCCGCAGTCCGCACCGCATCCCCGACCTCGATCGGGTCATCGCCTGCGTTACCGATGTGCCCGATCTCGATTGCGGCGGGCTGCCCCGCTTCGATTTCGATGCCGTCGTCCCGCTTGCCGACTTCATCACGGCCCAACTCCACCTGCGCGAGGTGTGATGGGGCACTGGGAGGAGCGCGAGCATACCGCGGACGCCCTCATCGCCGTTTGGGGGGCCGACCTGGCTGATCTCTTCGCGACCGCCGCCGAGGCGATGTTCGCCCTCTTGGAGCCGTGGGGAGGAGGTGAGCCGCTCCCGCCGCTCCGCGTGGCGCTGGAGGCTTCGGATGTGGAGAGCCTGCTGGTCGATTGGCTCAACGAACTGCTCTTCCGCGCCGAGACCGTGCCGCTGCGGAGTTTCCACGCCTTCCGCATTCACCACATCGACGGGCGGCGGCTGGAGGCGACGGCCCGCGGGCGCACGGTGGAAGGATGGCGCACCTACATCAAGGCGGCGACCTTTCACAACCTGCACGTCCGCTGCCGCGCGGAGGGCTGCGAGGCCGAGGTAACCTTCGATCTCTGAAAGGGGGATGTGATGGTCACCAAGAGGGATTTTCGCCGCATCGACGCCTGTCTCTGGGAGCTGCCCGCCGATTACGACCCGCGCATGCGCGTCCCCGCTCGCCTCATCGCCGATGAGCGGCTGCTGGAGGCGGCGCTCGCCGATGAGGCGATCCGCCAGTTGATCAACGTGGCGATGCTACCGGGGATCGTCGGGCAGGCGCTGGCGATGCCCGACATTCACCAGGGCTACGGCTTCCCCATCGGCGGCGTGGCGGCCTTTCGCCTGGAAGGGGGGATCGTCTCGCCGGGCGGTGTCGGTTACGACATCAACTGCGGGGTGCGTCTCCTCGCCGGTGCGATGGATGCGGAGGCGCTGCGGCCCCATCTGGACGAACTGGCGACGGCACTCTACGCGAACTGTCCCAGCGGGTTGGGGAAGAAGGGCCTGCACCCGCTTTCGTATCGGGCGCTGAACGCCGTGCTGGAGGAGGGGGCAGAATGGGCCTTGCGCCACGGGCTGGCCGAGCGGGACGATCTGCTGCGCACGGAAAGCGGGGGCCGGCTCCCCGGTGCCCGCGCCGATGCCGTTCCCGATCGGGCCAAGGAGCGCGGACGCCCGCAACTCGGCTCGCTGGGGGCGGGCAACCACTTCCTGGAGGTGGATGTGGTGGAGCGGCTCTTCGATGCCGAGGTGGCCGGGCGCTTCGGCCTGCGCGAGGGTGGCGTCGCCGTGCAGATTCACTGCGGCTCGCGCGGCCTGGGGCACGAGGTGTGCGCGCAATTCATCCGCAGGCTGCAGGGACTGCCGCAGCGTTACGGCTTCTCCATCCCCGACCGTGAGCTGATCGCCGCGCCGATCGAGTCGCCGGAGGGACGGGACTACCTCGCCGCGATGGCCGCCGCGGCCAACTACGCCTTCGCCAACCGACAGGTGCTCGCCCACTGTGTGCGCCGCACCTTCGAGCAGGTGCTGGCGGGCAAGGTGCGGCGGTGGGAACTGCATCAGGTGTACGATGTCGCGCACAACATCGCCAAGGTCGAGCGGCACACCGTCGGCGGGCGCACGATGGAGGTGATCGTCCATCGCAAGGGGGCGACGCGGGCCTTCCCGCCCGGCCATCCCGATCTGCCCGAAGCGTACCGCGCCACAGGGCAGCCGGTGCTCGTGCCGGGGTCGATGGGGACGGCCTCCTGGGTGCTCGTGGGGACGCCGCGGGCGATGGAGGTCTCCTTCGGTTCGAGTTGCCACGGCGCGGGGCGGACGATGAGCCGCCGCAAGGCCAAGCGGCGGATGCGCGGCGAGCAGGTGCGACAGGCGCTGAAGCGGGAGGGGATCGTCGTCCGCGCAGGCTCGATGCGCGGTCTGGCCGAGGAGGCCCCGGCGGCCTACAAGGCGGTGGACGAGGTGGTCGAGGCGGTCGTCAGGGCTGGGATTGCCCGCAAGGTGGCCCGCCTGCGCCCTCTGGCCGTCATCAAGGGGTGAGGAGGCGGCGCAGGTTCGCCATCGTCGGCGGGCGGGGTTCGGCTGTGGTATAATTTCCCCATCGAGAGGAAGGAGAAGTGGAGATGAAGCTGTTGCTCACCGGTGCGACCGGTTTCGTCGGTACGCATATCCGCCGTTATGTGCTCGGCAAGGGCGGATGGCAGATTGTCGGCACGACGCTGCCGCAGTTCCCCGCCGAGCCGCTCGATCCGCGGCGCGAGAGCATCGTCCCCCTCGACCTGCGCGATGCGGCGGCGGTGCGCGCCCTGCTGGAAGAGAGCCGTCCGGAGGCCATCATCCATCTGGCCGCGCAATCGCACGTCCCGACCGCCTACCGCGACCCCTGGGGGACGCTGGAGAACAACATCCGCAGCCAACTCAACCTGCTGGAAGGCTGCGTCCGCTTGGGGCTGAAGCCGCGTGTACTCGTCATCGGCTCCGGCGAGGAGTACGGCCGTGCGCCGGAGGAGGCTCTGCCGTTCACGGAGCGCTCCCCGCTCAGGCCGGAAAATCCCTACAGCGTGAGCAAGGTCGCACAGGATGTGATGGGGTACCAGTACTTCATCAGCTATGGCCTGCCGGTGATGCGCGTTCGGCCATTCAATCACGCGGGGCCGGGGCAGTCCGAGCGCTTCGTCATCGCCGCCTTCGCCGCGCAGATCGCCCGCATCGAGGCGGGGAAGCAGCCGCCGGTGATGCGCGTGGGGAATCTCAGCCCCTCGCGGGACTTTACCGACGTGCGCGATGTGGTGCGGGCCTACGAGGGCCTGATCCTCCGCGGCGAGCCGGGAGAGGTGTACAACGTCGCCTCCGGCACGCCGCGCTCTATCCAGTCGATTCTGGACGGGCTGCTGGCGCTGACCGAGGTGGCGATCAGCGTGGAGATCGATCCGCAGCGCTACCGCCCCGCCGATGTGCCCCTCATCTACGGCAGCTATGCCAAGCTGGAAGCGGCCATCGGCTGGCGACCGGAGATTCCCTTCGAGCAGACCTTGCGCGATGTCTTGAACGAGTGGCGGGCCAGAGTCGGCGTGAGCCGCACGGCGTAGCCTTCACGAGAGCAGAAAGGAGAGGTATGGCGAAGAAACGGGCTTTGATCACCGGCATCACCGGACAGGACGGTTCCTATCTGGCCGAGTTCCTCCTGACGAAGGGGTACGAGGTCATCGGGATGGTTCGCCGCAGCAGCACGGTCAACTTCGAGCGTATCCGCCACATTCAGGACAAGGTTACGCTGGTCTCCGGCGATTTGCTGGATCAGGGATCGCTGATCAACATCTTGCGCGAGCACCGCCCGCAGGAGGTGTACAACCTGGCGGCCCAGTCCTTCGTGCCGACCTCGTGGCAGCAGCCGGTTTTCACCGGCGAGGTTACAGCGCTGGGCGTTACGCGCGTCCTGGAAGCCATCCGCACCGTCGATCCGGAGATACGCTTCTACCAGGCGAGCAGCAGCGAGATGTTCGGCAAGGTGCGCGAGGTGCCGCAGCGGGAGACGACGCCCTTCTACCCGCGTTCGCCCTACGGCGTGGCGAAGGTCTACGGCCACTGGATCACCGTCAACTACCGCGAATCCTACGGGCTCTTCGCCGTCTCCGGCATTCTCTTCAATCACGAATCTCCCCGGCGAGGGCTGGAGTTCGTCACGCGGAAGGTAACCTACCACGTGGCGAAGATCAAGCTGGGGCTGACGGACAAGGTCGCCTTGGGGAATCTGGATTCCAAGCGGGACTGGGGGTTTGCGGGTGATTACGTGCGGGCGATGTGGCTGATGCTCCAGCAGGATCGGCCCGATGACTACGTCGTCGGCACGGGCGAGACGCATTCGGTGCAGCAGCTCTGCGAAGCGGCCTTTTCCCACGTGGGGCTGGACTGGCGGGATTACGTCGTGCAGGACCCGCGCTTTATGCGCCCGGCGGAGGTCGATCTGCTCGTCGCCGACCCGAGCAAGGCGAAGCGCACGCTCGGCTGGGAGCCGGAGGTCTCCTTCGAGCAGCTCATCGGGATGATGGTCGATGCCGACATCGCTTTGCTGAAGAAGCTCTACAACCTGTAGCCCTGTGGCGTGGCACGGAGCACGCCCGCCCGGGCGTGCTCCTTTCGCTTCGGCTCAGTTGTGAAGGGCCAGATGGCCTTCGTAGGTGGGGTCCAGGAGCCGGTTCCAATCCCAGAGGAGATAGACCAATCCGCCCCACGGTTGCCACGGGGCACAGAGTTCCGCGATCGTCTCCGCATCCACACCGTCCGGTGCCGGCTTGCGGTGCCAGCATGACCAGGCGCACAGATCGGAGGGAATGTAGGCGTAGTGCCCCAGCGAGAACATAATCAGCGCCAGGCGACATTCGGTGATGCCGGGAAGGACCTGGAACTGTGCGGCGACGACGACCGAGGAGAAGTCCCGCCGCTCCAGGGTGAGGAGCCGATCCTCGGCCGTCAGGTAGGCGGCGAGCAGAGCCCGCAATTCGGCTCCTGTCTCTTCGCCCAGGATGTCGTAGAGGAGACGCAGCGATTGCAGAATCTGCACAGCCGAAGGGAAGGCGTGGCGCGTGGGATTGCTCGGCCAGGGATCGCCCAATTGTTCGACGAGTTGCGACAGTCGATAGACGGCCAGCGCCAGCGGGCGCGTGGTGAGCACGAAGGCTTTGACCATGTCCTCGAGGAGCGTCGTGCCGCGCAGGAAGCGGGCCCCTTCCTCGAGGAAGGGCAGCAGCGGGCGCAATGTTTCCCCTTCCAGCAGGGCGAAGAAGTCGCGGAAATCCTCTCCCAGGCGGAGCATGCGCCACACCTTGCGGCTGAGCTCTTCCCGCTCCTCGCCGCTCAGCCGCTCATCGACGCGCACCTGGACGCCCGCGCTTGCCTCCGAGATGGAGAAGCGCACCGTCCTGCCCGAGGAGAGCCGCTCCACCCGATCCAGGTCGCCGTTGTAGCTGCTGTGGAAGGGCGGCAGGATGAGGCTGCTCGATCGTTGGAGCAGGTGCGCGAGAGAGAAACCCTCCGGTGTCGTTAGAATCCAATGTGTCATTTGGGCATCGCCTTTATCAGCGCTTCTACCATAACATAGAGTGCCCGGTGGGCGGTTTCATCGGAGTTACGGAAAAGTTAAAGGCCGCGAAATGGCCGGACAAACGTTTGCCATCATCCCCACAGCGTGTTACAATGTAAGGGATGAGCCTTGAGCCCCAGGGGGTGCGGAAGGAGTTAGGGGGTATGAGATCAGCGCAGCCGGCACAAGAGCGCCTGGAGGCCAGTGCACGGAGAGAACGCGAATTGCGTTCACTTCATCTCATTGCCCAGGCGCTGAATTTCGATCAGCCGCTCGACGATATCCTGGAACTGATTTACACGCAGCTCCAGCGCGTCATCCCGACCCCCAATTTCTGTGTTCTCCTTCTCGATGAAGATCGCACCCAACTTCGGCGCGTCTTTGTCGTCCGCCAAGGCGAGCGCATCTATATGACGCAAGGCATCCCTGTGGAGGAGGGGCTGGTCGGCGTCATCGCCCGTACGGGGATCACCATCCGCACCGATGATTACGTTGCCGAATGCGAGCGGCGTCATCTCGAGCCACTCCAACCGCTGAAGGCATGGATGGGCGTGCCTTTGCCCGGACGCGATGCCATCATCGGCGTGATGAGTATGGCCTCGGACGGCGACGATATGACGTTCACGGAGGAGGACGAGAGCTTCCTCGTAACCGTTGCCTCCTACACCGCCTCCGCCATCGAGCGGCGGCGGCTCCAAGCCCGGCTCGAGGCCCGCGCGCATCAGTTGAAGACCCTCAATGAGATCGGTCGTCTGCTGGCCTCCAGCCTGAATATCGACGAAGTGCTCGAGTTGGTCGTCCGTTATGCCGCATCGCTACTCAATGCCGAGGGGGGATCGTTGCTCCTCCTTGATGAGGACAGCGGCGACCTCGTCTTCCGCATCTCCAGCGGCCCGGCGGGCGAGCAGCTTCGCGGGATGAAGGTCCCTGCAGGCAAGGGGATCGCGGGCAACTGCTTCTCCAGCAACAAGCCGATCATCGCCAATGATGTGCGCCAGGAGAGCAGTTGGTACCGCGCCTTCGATCAAAAGTCGGACTTCGTAACACGTTCCATCCTCGCCGTGCCCCTGAGCGTGCGCGGGCGCACCATCGGCGTGCTGGAGGCCGTCAACCGCAAGGACGGCGCGAAATTCGACGAGGAGAACGCCGAGTTGCTCCTTTCCTTTGGATCGCAGGCCGCCATCGCCATCGAAAACGCCCGCCTCTTCACCAGCACCGACCAGGCTCTGCGCCGCCGCGTCGAGGAACTGACCTTTATGCAGCATATCGACCGTCAGCTCAACGCCACCCTCGACTACCGGGAGGTCATGTCGCAGACGCTGGACTGGGCCTTGCGCATCACCAGGGCCAATATCGGGCTGATCGCCGCCTATCACGATGAGGGCGACGGCGAACCCGGCTTGCAGTTCCTCGCCCACAAAGGCTATCCGGAGGAGATCATCAACCGCTATCAGGAAGATGCCCTCTGGCCCTTGAATCGGGGGCTCATCGGCTGGACGGTCCGGCAGGGGAAGCCGTCCCTCGTTACCGACGTTACGCAGGACCCGCACTACGAGCCGTCGCTGCCGGGCATGCGTGCGCAGTTGACCATCCCTATCCGCCGGGAAAACCGCGTCATCGGCGTGTTGGCGCTGGAGTCGGAAGACCCTTCCTGCTTCAACGATGAATCCATCGAGTCCATCAACCGCCTCATCGAGCATGCTGCCATCGCCATCGACAACGCCCGCCTCTTCCAGCAGGTGCAGCGGGCCAATCAGGCGAAGACGGAGTTCATCTCCTTCGTCTCCCACGAATTGAAACAGCCGATGACGTCGATGAAGGGGTACATCGATCTGCTGATGAAAGGATTGGCCGGTCCGCTCACCGACCAGCAGATGATGTTCCTGCAGGTCGTGCGCTCCAACGTCGAACGGATGAACCGTCTCGTCAGCGACCTGCTCGATATCTCCCGTTTGGAGGCAGGGCGGCTGCGGCTCGATATGCGCACCATACACCCGGAAGCCGTCTCCGAGGATGCGATCAACGCCTTCCGTCAGCCTATCGAGGCCAAGGGGCAGCATTTGCAGGTGGAGATCGAAAGCGATCTGCCGGCCATCTACGGCGACCACGGGCGGCTGGTGCAGGTATTGACCAACCTGCTCAGCAATGCGCACAAGTACACGCCGGAAGGTGGACGCATCATCTTTCGCCTTTACCGGTGGGAGGAGGAGGGAATCCACTACGTGCGGTGGGACGTTATCGACAGTGGCATCGGCATTTCAGAGGAGGATATGAAGCGGCTTTTTACCAAATTCTTCCGTTCCAGCAACCCCCGTGTGCGAGATATCAAAGGTACCGGTCTTGGTCTTACTATCTCGCGCCGTATCGTCGAATTGCACGGCGGGCGCATCGAAGTCCAGAGCGAGCTCAACAAAGGTAGTACCTTTAGCATCCTCATCCCTGTTCAAGAGGAAGCACCACCTCGGGAGAACCCCGCCGTCTCGATCGTGTAGGTACGTTTTAGCTCAGCACAGGGAGTCGAACTATGGCCAGCGAACACAAGAAAAAGCGAATCCTCATCATCGAAGATGACGCCGATGCCGGACGGATGTACCAGGTGCTCTTGCGACGATGGGGGTACGAGGCCTATTGGGCCAAGGACGGCGAGGAAGGCATTACCCGCGCACGAGAGATTCTCCCCGATCTCATCCTGATGGACGTGATGCTGCCCAAGATGACCGGTTACACCGCCGCCCAGCAGCTTCACAAGGATGCCCGATTCGCCACCATCCCCATCATCTTCCTCACCGTCCTCGACGGTTTCGACGCACGCAGCAAGGCTTTCAACAGCGGCGCGGACGACTTCATCAACAAAGTCAAAATATCCCACGAAGAACTGAAAGTGCGCATCCAGGCCGCCCTGCAGCGCATCGAGCGCATTCGTCGCGCCCAGGAGAGCAACGAAGAGGGTATCGCCGTGGGTGTGCTCTCCTTCGCGGGCGGGACGGGAGTCAGTACCATCGCCCTTAACCTGGCGGCCTATGCGGCACAGTACAGTGATCGCCCCGTCCAGTTCCTTGATCTCTCCTATCCCGTCAGTTACTTCAGCGTTCATTCCCACACCAATAGCAACTACCATCTCTTGAGCCTGCTGGCCCATCCGCCGGAGGAGATCAACCTGGTGACCATCGGGCGATATACGATGCAGCATCCTCTCAACTTCTCCTTCATCCCTTCTCCCGCTTCGCCTGTTCCTCTGGACAAGGTCGATCCGCTCTCTTTCGTGCGGCTGTTGCAGACCCTGAAGGCGGACAACTACTTCGTCATCGTCGATCTGGACAAGGGCGCGTTACCCCTGGAATGGAAGGCGTTCCCGCATTTCGACTGGATCTGCCTGGTGGCCACAAGCCGTCTCGAAAGCCGCGTTTTGACGACGATGGCCTTCGAGACGTTGCCGAGCCTGGGCGTCAACCCTTCGCGGATTCGCATCGTCTTCAACGACATAACGGGGATGGCGGGAGAGAACGATATGACCGCTCTACCCCGTCAACCCGATGTCGTCATCCCGCGGCTGCCGGGCGAACGCGAGACCAAGCTCTACCAGGAGTTCGAGTTGCTCTGGCGGCTGGTGAACTATCCGGCGGGGTAGGTTGCCAGCGGAATGCTTGGGTTTATACTGCAGCAGGGGGAGCTTCCCCCACAAGATCGGCATATCATCTACCATTTCGGGAGGAGAAGATGAAAATCGATCCGCAATGTCGTTACACCAAGAGCCACGAGTGGGCACGCAAGGAGGATGACCTCATCGTCATCGGCATCACCGATTATGCGCAGCAGACGCTTTCGGACATCGTCTACGTCGAACTGCCGGAAGAGGGCGATGAGATCACCAAAGGCGAGGCTTTCGGCGTCGTCGAGTCGGTGAAGGCCGCCTCCGACATCTACGCTCCGGTCAGCGGAGAGGTCGTCGCCGTCAACGAAAAGCTGGAGGACGAACCGGAACTCGTCAACAGCGATCCCTTCGGCGAGGGGTGGCTGATCAAGGTCAGGCCCGACGATGCCGGAGAGATGGACGAGCTTCTCACGCCGGAGGACTACGAGAAGGTCGTTGCCGAAGAAGAGGCCCACTAACTTCACATCAAGCCCATCGCGGGCTTGATTTTCTTGTACGAAAAGGAGTCGTCTATGGTCTTCGTACCGCACACGGAAGAAGAACGTCAGGCGATGCTCAAAGCCATTGGCGTCGAGAAGATGGACGATCTCTTCTACGACGTACCGGCCAGGTATCGCTATCCCACATTGGGGCTGGAGGCCCCGCTCACCGAGATGGAGGTGCTGGAGGAGCTTCGGGAACTTTCCGAGGCCAACCTCAACGCCTATCGCACCCCCACCTTCTTGGGCGCGGGCATCTATCGCCATTGGGTCCCCGCCGTGGTGGATTACGTCCTCAGCCGAGGGGAGTTCTACACGGCCTACACCCCCTATCAGGCGGAGATCAGCCAGGGGACGCTGACCGCCATCTTCGAGTACCAGTCCCTCATCTGCGATCTGACGGGGATGGAGGTCGCCAACGCCAGCCATTACGACGGGGCGACCGCCGCCGCCGAGGCCGTCATCCAGGCCTACAACGTCTTCCGCGGCAAGCGCAAGAAGGTTGTCCTTGCCCCGACGCTTCATCCGCACTACCGCGAGGTCATCCGCACCTACACACAGGGGATGGGGCTGGAGATCGTCGGCGACGAGGCGCTGGAGAAGCCGCTGGAGGAGGTCGTCGAGATGGTGGACGAGCAGACCTTCGCCTTCATCGTCCAGACCCCCAACTTCTTCGGCGAGATCGAGCCGCTGGAAGGGCTGGCCGACGAGGTGCACACACGCGGCAAGAAGGCGCTCCTCGCCGTCGCCGTCAATCCCATCAGCCTGGGGCTGCTCAAACCGCCCGGCGAGTACGGCGCGGACATCGTCTTCGGCGACGGGCAGCCGCTCGGCCTGGGGCTGAACTTCGGCGGCCCGACGTTAGGCTTCTACGCCACCAAAATGCGCTACGTCCACCAGATGGCGGGGCGTATCGTCGGCGAGACGAAGGACGTGGAAGGCAAGCGCGGCTTCGTCCTCACGCTGACCAGCCGCGAGCAGCACATCCGCCGCCATCGCGCCACCTCCAACATCTGCTCCAACCAGGGGATCATGACGCTGGCCGCAACCGTCTACCTTTCCGCCTTGGGCAAGGACGGCCTGCGCAAGGTCGCCCTCGCCAACTACCACAAGGCCCACTACGCCGCCGAGCGCATCGCTGCCCTGCCCGGATACACCGTCGTCGCCGACAAGCCCTTCTTCAACGAATTCGTCGTCGAATGCCCCGCGCCCGTTGCGGAGATCAACGACTTCCTGCTCAACGAATGGGACTACGAGATCATCGGCGGCTACGATCTCAGCCGTGACTACCCGCATCTGGCCCGCCATATGCTCGTCGCCGTTACGGAGATGAACGGTCGTGATGAGATCGACGACTTCGTCGAGGCCCTCCGGGCGTTCGCGGATTACCATCAGGTGGAGGTGGAAGCATGACCGAGCCTTTGATCTTCGAACTTTCGATTCCCGGTCGCAAGGGCGTGCGTCTCCCCGAGCTGGACGTGCCGGAAAGCGAGTTGCCCGCCGACCTCCTGCGCGACGATCTCCCGCTTCCCGAAGTGAGCGAGGTCGATGTCGTCCGCCACTACCTGCGCCTTTCGCAGCTCAACTACGCCGTCGATAAGGGTATCTACCCGCTCGGCTCCTGCACGATGAAGTACAACCCCAAGATCAACGAGGTGGCCGCGCGGTTACCCGGCTTCGTCGGCATCCATCCGCTGCAGGATGAACTGACCGTCCAGGGCGCGCTCTACCTGATGTATCACCTGCAGGAGCAGTTGAAGGCCATCTCCGGCTTCGACGCCATCTCCCTGCAGCCGGCAGCCGGTGCCCACGGCGAGCTGACCGGCGTCCTCATCATGCGCAAGTACCACCTCGATCGCGGCGAGACCCAGCGCGACACGATGCTCATCCCCGACTCGGCGCACGGCACCAACCCCGCCTCCACCAGTATGAGCGGCTTGCGCGTCGTCGAAATCCCCTCCGATGCACGGGGGAACGTCGATCTGGAGGCGATGAAGGCGTATATGAACGAGCGCCTCATCGGCATCATGATCACCAACCCCAACACGCTGGGCCTCTTCGACGAAAACCTGGAGGCGATCTGCCAGATGGTCCACGAGGCAGGCGGCCTGGTCTATGGCGACGGGGCGAATATGAACGCGCTGATGGGCATCATGCGCCCCGCCGAGATCGGCATCGATGTGATGCACTTCAACCTGCACAAGACCTTCAGCACCCCGCACGGCGGCGGTGGCCCCGGCAGCGGCCCCGTCGGCGTCGTGGCCAAGCTGGCCGACTTCCTCCCCGCCCCCATCGTGGTGAAGGAGGTGGACGCGGAAGAGGAAGCGGAAGAGGAAGCGCCCCTCTACACCTTCTACGATCCGCCCAAGAGCATCGGACGGGTCAAGTCCTTCTGGGGACACTTCTCGGTGATGATCAAGGCCTACACCTACATCCGCATGCTGGGTGATGAGGGCGTCCGCCGCGCTGCCGAGTACGCCGTGCTCAATGCCAACTACCTCCTCAGCCGCATCCGCGACGTCTATCCGCTCCCCTACGACCGCATCTGCAAGCACGAATTCGTCGTCGAGGGGCGCTTCGAGGATGCCCCCGGCGTGCGGGCGCTGGACATCGCCAAGCGCCTCATCGACTACGGCGTCCATCCGCCGACCAACTACTTCCCGCTCATCGTCCACGAGGCACTGATGATCGAGCCGACGGAGACGGAGAGCAAGCAAGAAGTCGATCGCTACGCCGACATCCTCCTCAAGATCGCCGAGGAGGCCAAGACCGATCCCGACCTGCTGCACGAAGCCCCGCACAATGCCCCCGTCCGTCGTCTGGACGAGGTCTATGCGGCGCGGCAGAAAATCCTGCGCTATCGACGCGACCAACAGTAGATCTCTCACCTCCTTGCTTGAGCCGATCTCCCCACACGGGGAGATCGGCTGTTTTGTGTCCCTCCCGTCCCCCGCGAGAACGTTGACGTGCCGTCGGAGATGAGTACAATCGAAGGGCTGGGGCCTTCACCTCCCAGGGGGTGGGGGCTTGTTTTGTGTCATCATCACACGGCGTTCCTTATTTCCGAGGCAGGAGAAGGAGAATCGATGAGGGACGATACCTTGCTCTACGAAGAGGAGGAAACGCGCAAGTTCAGCTTGCGCCGCCTGTTGATCGGCGATCCGCTCTCGACCGCGCAGGCGATCCATGAGCGGCTGACCAAGGTCAAGGCACTGGCCGTCTTCGCCTCCGACGCCCTCTCCTCGACCGCTTACGCGACCGAGGAGATTATGCTCGTGCTCATCCTCGCCGGCAGCCAGGCCATTCACCTGGCGTGGCCGCTGGCGCTGGCGATTGCGACGCTGCTGGTCATCGTCGCCTTCTCCTACGAGCAGACGATCCACGCCTATCCGACCGGCGGCGGCGCGTACATCGTCACGCACGAGAACCTGGGCGAGCTGCCCGGTCTGACGGCGGCGGCGGCCCTGCTCACCGACTACGTGCTCACGGTGGCGGTGAGCGTCAGTGCGGGGGTAGCCGCGCTCACTTCGGCCTATCCGCCGCTCTATCCCTACCGCGTGGCGCTGGCGCTCTTCTTCATCGGCCTGATCATGTTGCTCAATCTGCGCGGCATCCGCGAGTCCGGGACGATCTTCGCCATCCCGACCTATATGTTCATCGCCATTATGCTGGCGATGTTGGGGACGGGGTTGTACCGCTGGTACGTGCTCAAGACGACCGGCGTGCCGCTGCCGATGCCGCCGCGCATCCAGTACGAGGCGCAGCAGGGCCTGACGCTCTTCCTCATCCTGCGGGCCTTCTCCAGCGGCTGCGCGGCGCTGACCGGCGTCGAGGCGATCAGCGACGGCATCCCCGCCTTCAAACCGCCGGAGGCGAAGAACGCGGCGCAGACGCTGATCGCGATGGCCTCGCTGCTCATCACGATGTTCCTGGGGATTACCTTCCTTTCCTACCAGTTCGGCATCGTCCCCAACGAGATGACGCACGAGACGCTGGTCTCCCAGCTTGGGCGCTTCATCTTCGGTGATGGCTCGGTGATGTACTACCTGCTCCAGGCGGCGACGATGCTCATCCTCATCCTGGCGGCGAATACCAGCTTCTCCGACTTCCCGCGCCTCTCCTCCATCCTCGCCCGCGATCGCTACATGCCGACGCAGTTCGGCAACATCGGCGACCGCCTCGTCTTCTCCAACGGCATCATCACCTTAGGGTTGCTCTCCTCCGCCCTCGTCGTCATCTTCCAGGGCGAAACGACGCGCCTCATCCCGCTCTACGCCGTCGGCGTCTTCCTCTCCTTCACCCTCTCCCAGTCGGGGATGGTGCGGCGCTGGTTCAAGCTGCGCACGCCGGGCTGGCAGATCAAGGCGGCGATCAACGGCATCGGCGCTTTCGCCACCGGCGTCGTCTTCCTCGTCTTCGCGGCGACGAAGTTCATCTACGGCGCGTGGATGGTGCTCCTGTGGATCCCCGTCTTCATCTCCTTCTTCCTCGCCGTCCATCGCCACTATCAGGATGTGGCGCGGCAGCTTTCGCTGGAATCCACCGGCTCGCCGCCGCCTATCCGGCGTCATCGCGTCGTCGTGCCCATCGGCGACGTCCATCGCGGCGTGCTGGTGGCGCTCAACTACGCCCTTTCCATCTCCGATGACGTTACCGCCGTCTACGTGGAGACCGACCCGACGAAGACGGAGAAGGTGCTCAAGAAGTGGAAGGCGTGGGGCAACGGCGTCCGCCTGGAGGTGCTGCCCTCGCCCTATCGCTCGCTGGTGCGCCCGCTGGTGCGCTACGTTACGCGCATCGACGACCGTCGCCGCCGCGATCAGGTGGTGACGATCGTCCTGCCGCAGTTCGTCCCCGTCAAGTGGTGGCACCGGCTCCTGCACAATCAGACGGCCATCCTCATCCACGCCGCCTTCCTCTTCCGCCGCGAGGTGATGGTTACCGATGTGCCTTTCCATCTTCATCAGTGAAGTTCAGTGAGGTGAGACGATGAATGTGATCGTGATCGGCTGTGGACGTACCGGCGCGACCCTGGCCCGCACGCTGGTCGAGCGCGGGCACGCGGTCGCCGTCATTGACGATGATCCCAACGCCTTTAGCCGCTTGGGCGATGATTTCGTCGGACGGACGATTACCGGCGTGGCCTTCGACCACGATGCCCTGCGCCGCGCAGGGATCGAGGAGGCGGATGCCGTTGCCGTGGTGACGGACGATGAGGATGCTAACCTCATCACCGCGACGATCGCCAAGCGCCACTACAACATCCCCCGCGTCGTCGCCCGCCTCTTCAGCCCGGAGCGGGAGCCGCTCTACGCCATCCTCGGCGTGCCGACGGTAACCTCCGTCTCGTGGCGCGTCCGCCGTCTGGAGCAGATCCTCTGCCATCCGACGCTCCAGATCAGCGCCTCGCTGGGGCATGGCGAGGTCGTGGACGTGGAGTTGAGCGTCGGGCCGGAGTTGGCCGCGCTGAAGGTGGCCGATCTGCAGCGGGAGGGGGCCTGGACGCCCACGGCGCTCATCGTCGGCGGGAAGGCGGTCTTGCCGCAGCCGGAGCGCACGCTGGAGGATGTGGAGATGGTACGCCTGACGATGCGTGCCGATGCGCTGGAGGACTTTCGGCGCTGGCTGCGCTCCTACGATGTCCAGACGGAGGCTTTCTGATGCGTGTGTTGATTGTGGGTGGTGGCAAAGTCGGTTCCCATCTGGCCCATCTTCTGCTGGAGGATGGTTACGAGGTGATCGTCGTCGAGCAGCGTCCCCACGTCCTCTCTCGCCTGCACCGCGAACTGCCTACCGAGGTCATCCTCGACGGCGACGGGACGCAGCTCAAGACGCTGGAGCTGGCGGGCATCCGCGAGACCGATGTCCTCGTCACCGTAACGGGCGATGACGAGACCAACCTCACCGTGGCGATGTTGGGACGCAAGCTCTATCACGTGCCGCGCATCATCGGGCGGATCAACAACCCCAAGAATGCCTGGCTCTTCACGCCGGAGATGGGGGTGGATGTGGCGCTCAACCAGGCCGATCTGCTGGCGAAGATGATCGCCGAGCAGATGTCGCTGGGCGATATGATGACGCTCCTCCGCCTGCGCGAAGGGAAGATGGCCCTCGTAACCGAGAAGGTCGAAGCCGGTGCGCCCGCCGAGGGCAAGGCGGTGCGCGACCTGGAAATCCCCCGCGACTGCCTCCTCGTCTCCATCATTCGCAACGATGAGATCATCGTCCCGCGCGGGGATACCCTCCTCCAGGCGGAGGATGAGGTGCTGGCACTGGTGCGGGCGGGCAAGCAGCAGGCCCTCCACCGCCTGCTGAGCCGGCCTACAGACGCAGAAGAACGAGGAGCGTCGTAGCCACCACGACGACCACGACCAGCGGGAGACCGGCGCGGAAGTAGTCGCGGCTGCGATAGCCCCCCGGCCCCATCACCAGCAGGTTGGCCGGATGGCTGAAGGGGGTCATAAAGGATGCGCCGGTGACGATGGCGATGGCCTGCGCCAGCAGGCGCGGCGAGATGCCGCTCTGTTCGGCGGCGTGGATGGCGATGGGGACGAGCAGCGCGGGGATCGCCGCCCCGCCGGGGATGAGTTGCGTCAGCACGCCGGTCATCCCCAAGAAGCCGATGACGATCCCCGCCTTCCCCCAAGGGGCGAGCAGGTGCAGGACGTGCATGGCCAGCCAGGCCGCCGCGCCGCTCTTGCTCAGCGCCACGCCCGCCGGGATCATCCCCGCGATGATGAAGACCGAGCGCCAGTCGATGGCGCGGTAGGCTTCGTCCATCGAAAGCGCCCCGGCGAGGATGACCAGCGCCGCCCCCGCCAGGAGGGCGATCTCCACCGGCAGCAGGTGGACCGCCGTCAGCACGAGCGACGCCAGGAAGATGCCGACCGCCCACCCCGCCTTCGAGGTGCGCCCGTAGGAGACCGGCTCGGCCAGCGGGAGGAAGTCCTGGTCGTTTTTGAGCAGGGCGAGGTTGCGTTCGGGGCCGTAGACGAGGAGCGCATCGCCGAAGCGCAGCGGCATGCCGCCGACATCGGTGCGCAGATGACGCCCCTCTCGCCAGAGCGCAACGCCCGAAAGACCGTACCGCTGGCGGAAGCGGAGATCGCGCAGCGTCTTGCCCACCGCCCGCGAGCGCGGCGGGATGAGCACCTCCATCAGGGCGCTATCCCCCGGCAGCATCGCCTCGGAAGGGAGATTGGCCTCCTCGGCCTGCAGGCCCAGCGGTTCCAGGGCGCGGATGCGCTCCTCCCGTCCGGAGATGAGCAGTTCCGTTCCGGCGGAGAGGCGGTCCTCCGGGGTGACGAGGCGGAAGTGCCCCTCTTCCCCCCGCATAGCGAGGACACAGAGGCCCCACTGCTCACCGATGCCGCTTTCGCTCAGCCGCTTGCCGACGAGGGCGGATTGGGGCAGCACCTTCACGATCCACAGCCGCTCCGGGAGGGCGTAGAACTCCAGCAGTTCGCCCGGCTCCTGCAGGGAAGCATCCTGCTCCGCCTCGTGCGCGGTGCGCTTCGGCAGCAGCCGCCAGCCGATCAGCGCTAAGTAGAGCAACCCCGTCAGCGCGACGAGGCCGCCGATGGGGAGGAAGTCGAGGACGCCGAAGGGGGCGTAGCCCGCCGAGGCCAGCAGGCCGCTGGCGATGAGGTTGGCCGTGGTGAAGAGCGTCGCCATACCGGCCAACTGGGTCGCGTAGGCCAGCGGGAGGAGAATCTGGGATGGCGGCGTCTTCTGCTTGCGGGCCACCTCCATCGCCGCGGGGATGAGGACGGCGGCTGCCGTAACGTTGTTCATAAAGAGCGACATCATCATCCCCGCGAGCATCAGCCCGACCCGCAGGCGTGAGCAGCTCTCCTGCGTCAGTCGGTAGAGCTTGCCCGCGATGTAATGGCCGACCCCCGTCGCCGTGAGCGCCCGCCCGAGGATGAAGACGGCCATCAGCGTCACGACGATCGGGCTGCCGAAGCTCCCCACCGCCTCCTGGGGGGAGACCAGCCCCAGCACCGGCAGGGCGACCATCACCAGCAGGGCCACCAGATCAGGGCGGAGGCTGTCGGAGATGAAGACCAGCGTCGAGATGGCGACGACGGCGATGGTCAGCCACCCTGAAAGGCTCAACGTCTCCATTGGCTCGGCTCCTTTGCGGCCGGGGAGGGGTGGCTGTGGCCGTCTCGTGCTTGTCGGCGGTTGCGTTGCGGGCTGCGGAAGGCTGGCATAGGGCGACGCTCCCTCAGCGGACGGGTGGACGGAGCAGCCGCGCCTTGATGGCCTCGCGGTCCTCGACGGCGGCCTGCTCCAGACATTCCGAGAAAAGCTGGCTGCCTTCGAGGTAGCGCGTCAGGTTTTCTGCGTCCAACGTCCAGAATGATTCGATGCCGAATTCCTCTTGCAGCCCTTCCTGCAGGGCGGTATGGAAAATCTGCCATTCGTCATCGCCCCAGTTCTCCTCCGGGAGCGGGAGGGTCATCAGCACGTGGCGCAGGGGGGCGTGCTCACCCTCCCGAAGGCGCTCCCGCAGCGTGGCGAGAACCTCGGCCAAACGAAGAGCGAAGGGAGGCCGCTTGTCTTGGGAGAGAGCAGGGAGAGAGATCGCAACCAACAGAACGTCAAGCGGCGTGAGGTCCAGTTCTGAGCACGGGTAGGTGCGGGCACGGTCGAGGACATGGTCAAGAGCATGGTTGAGGGCATAAGCGAAAGCACGGGAGCGGTCAAGGGCAAGGATGAGCGCGAGGGTGGTGTTGAGGATGCGGACGAGGTCGTATGCAAGATCGTGAGTGAGAGCCAAGGCGTGGGCAAGAGCGCGGTTGAGAGCGCGAGCGTGGTTGAGATCATGGTCGCGGGCGAGGGTGAGATACTCGGCGAGGGAGAGGGTCCAATAAAAATAGAATGCCCGTACCGTAGCCGAGTTGCCATCCACAGCGACCCGCTCCGCTTCCTGCGCTGCCCACGCCAGCAGGCGGGAGAGCGTTTTGTCTCCGGCGGCGAGTTCATCCAGCGTCCGCTGAATACGCTCGAAGAAGGGCGCAGCGTCGTCCAGCAGGCTGGCGGTGAGGAGGAAGACCTCCCGCCAGCGGTCGTCGCCGATGTGGGCCATCAGCCGGTCGAGCGTGCCGGAGGCGGCGTTCTGGACGATGTAGCGGGCGGTGAAGTACTCCTGGAAGGTGAGGTGGGCGAAGGTGTAGAGGGCATGGGCCTGCTCGACGAAGATGCCGTGCTGGGCGACGATGGCCCGCAGGACATCCGTGCCGACGTCCTCGTCCATCTCGTCCGGTGGATGGGGCAGCCGCTTGAGGAAGGCGGCGACCTTCGCCGCCAGTTCCCG
This sequence comes from Anaerolineae bacterium, assembly GCA_026991395.1. GTDB lineage: Bacteria > Chloroflexota > Anaerolineae > B4-G1 > SLSP01 > JALXBP01. The sequence goes on from JALXBP010000120.1 coordinate 29,463, forward strand.
CCTGCGGAAGACATACTGCCCCGCGTCGAAGGACTCGGCGGCGATGCGGGAGAAGAGTTGCCGCTTGCGGCCCACCGTCAGGTCTTTGTAGATGGTGTCGCGCCGAATCTGACGGATGGCATCCCACTTCTTCAGCAGCGCGTCCACTGCTTCCTCGTATATTTCCGCCCGGCGGGGCGCAAGCTCCTGCGTCTCGTCGAAGGCTAGGCAGATGAGGGAGAGGAGGAGCGGGGTGCGGCCCAGTTCGCGCAGGGGGGCGTGCTCCTCCTTCTCGAAGAATTCCTGCGAGAAGCGTTCCCACTTCCGCGATTGAGGGCCGAACCAGTGCCGGGCGTAGGCCCGCATCTGCTCCTCGGTGAAGTCGGCCAGTTCGACGTACTCGAACCGCTCGAAGACGTAGTCGGTGGCGGCAATGCGGCAGGTGATGAGGCATTGGCTGGGATAGCGGTCGGCGAAGTCCCGCAGTTGCCCGATGGCCTGCTCGCGGCGTCCTTCGGCCCTGGGAACCTCGTCCAGGCCGTCGAAGAGGACGATCGCCTTGCCGTCTTGCAGCAGCCGTTCGACGAAGGGGCGGGCCTGCGGGAAGCGGCAGATGTCGAACTCGCGGGCGATGAAGTCGAGGAGGGTCTGCTCCCTCACCTCCCAATCCCGCAGTGTGACCATGATGGGCACCTTGTCGATCTTCCCCCGTGCGGCCTGCAGGGCCACGTAGCGGAGGAGGGTCGTCTTCCCGGCCCCTGGCTTGCCCAAGATGAGGAACCGTTGGCGATTGGGATCGGTGATCAGTTTGAGGGCGGGGTACCGCTTGCCGTCGGTCTGCCGCCGGGGCCTCCGCAGGGCGAAGGATTCCGCAAGACTCTCGCGGTCGTATCGTTGCAGGGCGACCGGCCTGTCCAGAATGAAGAGGTCGGTGAAGATGCCCTCTAAGGGGAGCGGCTCCGGGTGGCCCAGGACGCGGGTAAAGCCGTACCGCTCGATCACCGCCTCGCGGTAGGCTTGCTCGGCTTGTTTCCAACGCGCCTGATCCCAGAGCCATCGGATGCCCTCTTTGGTCAACTCTTCGCCGTATTGGCTCCACAGCCAGGATGCCGCCGCTTCGAGCATATGCACCTCCTGCGGTGCGCCGTTTGCGCACGTGTGCCGCTATTATACTCAACCGTGGGGAAGCTGCCCAGCGTGCGGGGAAAAAGCCCGGATGACTATTGACATTCTGTGAATAGTATGGTATCATCATAGCGACGGAGAAAGGAGTGCATAATGCGAGGTCAAGGATGGGGACGGGGCGGACCGCGGAGGCGGTGGGGCCGCAGGATGCGGATCGTCGAGCCGATGATCCTGCTCCTGCTGGCCGAGGAGGCCGGGCACGGCTACGCGCTCCTCAGCCGCCTGCAGACGAGGTTCGGCGTGGAGGGCATGCCACCGCAGACCGTCTACCGGCTGCTGCAGGAGATGGAAAGCCGCGGCTGGGTGGCCTCCGATTGGGATGTGGAGACGCGGCAAGGGCCGCCGCGCCGCATCTACCGCATCACCGAAGCGGGCCGCGAAATCCTCAATGCCTGGGCCGTCGAGATGCGCTCCTTGGAGGAGATGGTCGCACGCTTCCTGGAGGCTTACGGCCGTTTGCGTTGAAAACCGTTCTGCACGAAGGAGGTGAGAACGATGTTCGGTTATGGCTATGGTCGTGGATACGGACGCGGTTTCGGTGGTTGGGGCCGCGGGATGGGCTACGGGCGCGGCTGGGGCCGCGGGGCCTGCCTGGACTACTACCGCACCTACGGGCGCTGGCCTGCTTGGTCCCGCTGGGCCGGTGGCCCCGGCTACTGGCGTGCCGCGGCGATGGGGATGGTCGATGAGCCGCCCGTCGCCCCTGTGCCGCCCGTTGCGCCCGCTCCCGGCGCTCCCATGCCCCCGCGGGCGGATGAGGTTACCGCCTTGCGCGAGGAGGTTGCCGCGCTCCGTGCCCAGATCGACGAGGCGCTGCGTCGTCTCGGCGATCTGTGAGCATCGCTGCGGGGTGCAGGGTCGGCGCACCCTGCGCCCCGCCCCTTGCAGCCGCGGAGGTGAACGATGACGCTCTACAGACACAGGCAGATCGGCACGCTCCTCATCGTCGTGCTTGGGCTTGGCACTGTGCTCACAGGGGCGCTTCTGCTGCAAGCAGGCGAGAGCACCGCCCGGCTGCCGCTCGGCCTCGTCCTGGTGCTGCTCATCGCGAGTGCCGTCCTCTTTGCCTCGCTCACCGTCGAGGTTCGGCGCGACGGGATCGTCGTGAGCTTCGGCCCCGGCCTCATCCGCCGGATCATCCCCATCGGCGACATCCGCGATGTGCGGGTCGTGCGCAATCGCTGGTACTACGGCTGGGGGATTCGCCGGATACCGGGAGGCTGGCTCTACAACGTCTCCGGCTTGGAGGCGGTCGAGTTGCAGCTTGCCAACGGTCGCCGCTTCCGTATCGGCACGGATGAGCCGCAGCGTCTGGCCGAGGCCATCCGTCAGGCAATGCAAACATCCCCACCGGCAGCCTGAGGGCCTGGCCGGTTAGAAGAACACAAGTTCGAGGAGGTTTACCGATGAAGATCGCTATCACCGCATCCGGTCCGACAATGAACGATCAGGTCGATTCCCGCTTTGGTCGCTGCGCCTACTTCCTCTTCGTGGAGACGGAGAGCGGCGCGATGCAGGCCGTTCCCAATCCGGCGGCGGCGAGCAGCAGCGGCGCGGGGATTCAGGCGGCGCAGTTCGTCGTCCAGCAGGGGGCGCAGGCCGTGCTGAGCGGCAACATCGGCCCCAACTCCTTCGACGTGCTGCAGGCCGCCGGTGTGCCGGTTTACATCGCCACCGGCATGACCGCCGCGCAGGCGGTGGAGGCCTTCCGCGCCGGGCGACTGGTCGCCACAGGGGGCGCGACGCACAGCGACTCGCACCATCACCACGGCGGGCCTGCCGTCCCCCCGCCGCCCGCTCCGCCCGCTCCGGCGGACGAGGTGGCCGCGCTGAAGGAGGAGGTCGCCGCGCTGCGCAAGTCCTTGGCCGATTTGCTCGACAAGATCGACAAGCTGAGCAAGAAGTAGTCCCAAGGGAGGGCGGAGGGAGGGAACGATGATGAAGGAAACGAACGAGACGCTGCCCGCCGTCGTCGAAGGCGAGATCGTCGAGGCGACGCCGCCGATCATCGAGGTACGGCCAGATGCCGCCCCCTCGCGCTCGGCGCGGATCGTGGAGCGAGGGCTGGCGCTGCTCTCCTCGCTGGCGAGGGTGGGGCTTCGCCTGCTGGAGGCCCGCGAGGAGGCCGCCGCCGTCTCGCAGATGACGGCGGGACGGACGGGCGTCGCCTCCAATCCGGCGATGCCTGCCTCCTCCACCCCGCCGCTCCCCGCCGATGAGGCGTGGCCTGCGGCGCGGGGGCGCGGCGCAGGACGAGGGGGCGGGGGACGCCGTCGGCGACGCCGCCGTCGGGGTGGCCTGTAAAATCCACTTAGGAGGAAGAGAGAACGATGCGTATCGCTATTGCTGCCGATGATCCACGCGGCCTGGAAAGCGTGGTTTCCCATCACTTCGGACGCTGTCCCTACTACGTCTTCGTGGACCTGGAGGGGAAGGAGGTGCAGAAGGTGGAGGCGCTGCCCAACCCCGGCGCGGCGCATCACGCGCCCGGCGAGGTGCCCGCCTTCATCCACGCGCAGGGCGCGGAGGTGGTCATCTCCGGCGGGATGGGACAACGGGCTATCGCCCTCTTCCACCAATACGGCATCCGCCCCTACACGGGCGCTTCCGGCTCCGTGCGCCACGTGCTGGAGGCGCTGGTCGGCGGGGCGTTAGAGGATGCTCGCCCGTGCAAGGATGAAGGCGACGAGGCGGAGGGTGAGCACGACGAGGCCCACCGCCTGCGTGAGGAGGTCGAGGCGCTGCGCTGCCAACTCGACGAGGCGGCGCGGCTTCTGGACGGGATCGCGGGGGAGTGAGAGTGCCGAAGGAGAGTTCCCGGAGGAGCGGCCTATGCGCATAACCGTAGCAAGCGGCAAGGGAGGGACGGGCAAGACGACGGTCGCCGTCAATCTGGCGCTGAGCCTGGCCGCCGCCGGTCGCGCCGTAACCTTCCTCGACTGTGATGTGGAGGAGCCGAACGCGCACATCTTCCTCCGCCCGCAGATCGAGCGGGAGGAGACGACGGGTATCCTCATCCCGGAGGTGGACGACGATCGCTGCACCTACTGCGGACGTTGTGCCGAGGTCTGCGTCTTCCACGCGATCGCCGTCATCGGCACGAAGGTGCTCGTCTTCCCGGAGCTATGCCACGGCTGCGGGAGTTGCGCCTACAACTGTCCGGAGAAGGCGATCACCGAGGTGTTGCATCCCACGGCCAGGCTGCGCTGGGGGAAGGCGACCGGCGAGGGCACGCCCATCGCCTTCGGGGAAGGGGTGCTCGACGTGGGGCAGGCGATGGCCACGCCGGTCATCCGCGAGTTGAAGAAGAAGGGCCTGCCTGCCGAGGAGGAGTCCATCGCCATCCTCGATGCGCCGCCGGGCAACTCCTGCCCCGTGGTGGAGACGATGCGCGGCTCCGACTTCGTGCTGCTCGTTACCGAGCCGACGCCCTTCGGGCTGCACGACCTGCGGCTGGCAGTGCAGGTGGCCCGTGAGGAGCTTGGACTGCCCGCCGGGGTGGTCATCAACCGCGACGGGGTGGGCGACGATTCGGTGGAGCGCTTCTGCGCCGAGGCCGGTATCCCCATCCTGATGCGCATTCCGCTCGACCGGCGGATCGCGGAGGCTTACGCGCAGGGCGAGACGATCGTGGCGCGGCTCCCGGAGTACCGCGAGCGCTTCCAGGCGCTCTACCGCCGCATCGAGGAGGAGGTGGGACGATGAGCACGGCACCGAAGCAACTGGTCATCATCAGCGGCAAGGGCGGCACGGGCAAGACGAGCCTCGCGGCGGCGATTGCCCATCTGGCCGCGGGGGAATTGCCCATCGTCATCGCGGATGCGGACGTGGACGCGGCCAACCTCGACCTGGTGCTCCATCCCACCCGGCTGGAGAGCCATCCCTTCTCCAACGGGCTGGTGGCGGAGATCGATGAGGAAAAGTGCATCTCCTGCGGGCTGTGCGAGGAGGCCTGCCGCTTCGACGCCATCCTCGTGCCGGATCGGACGGGCGACCCTTACGGGATCGACGAGGTGGCCTGCGATGGCTGCGCCGCCTGCGTCTATCACTGCCCGGTCGAGGCGATCACGATGCGCGAGCCGCAGGTCGGCGAGTGGTACCTCTCCGAGACGCCCTACGGGCCGCTCTACCACGCCCATCTCTTCGCCGGGGCCGATAATTCCGGCAAGCTGGTTACGCTGGTCAAGCAGCAGGCCAAGCTGCGGGCGATGGACGATGGCCGCCCGCTGGTCGTCGTGGACGGGCCGCCGGGGATCGGCTGTCCGGTCATCTCCGCCGCCTCCGGGGCAGACCTGGCGCTCATCGTCGTCGAGCCGACGCTTTCCGGGGCGCACGATCTGGCGCGGGTACTTGAGTTGACCGATCACTTCGGCGTCCCGGCGCTGGTGGCGATCAACAAGGGCGATCTGAGCGAGCAGCAGAGCGCGGCCATCGAGGCCTTCTGCCGCGAGCGCGGCGTCGCCTTGTCGGTTCGCATTCCTTATGATACCCTTGTAACCGAGGCGATGGTGGCCGGGCAACCGATCACCGCCTGGGCCGAAAGTCCGGCAGCGCAGGCCATCCGTGCGCTCTGGGCGACGATCAAGGCGCGACTGGGGCTACAGGGAAAGGAGTGAGCGATGGCGCTGGAACCTACGCTGCGTGAGAAGGTTCTGATGCGATTGGCGACGGTCATCGATCCGGAGACGGGGGCGGACGTCCTGCGGATGCGGCTCATCGAGGAGCTGGAGGCGGATGAGGCGAGCGGTTTCGTCCGCTACCGCTTCCGCCCCTCCTCGCCGCTCTGTCCGATCGCCGTTACGCTGGCGCACGACATCAAGAAGGCGGTCGCCGAGGTGGAGGGTGTGAAGAAGCAGGAGATCGAGGTCGTCGGCTACATCAAGGCCGAGGAGTTGACCCGTCTGCTCAATCAGGAAGAGGCGTAGTCAGGAAGATGACGAGGCCGCAGGGAGACCTGCGGCCTCGTTGCGTTGCCCGGTGTGGCTACATCATCTCCCGGATGGCTACTCCCAGACGGCGGATGCCCTCGACGATCTTCTCCGGGTTGGCGTTCGAGAAGTTCAGCCGCATGGCGTGCCGGCCGCCGTCGCCGTTGGGGAAGAAGTTGATGCCCGGCACGTAGGCGACCTTGCGCTCGACGGCGATGTGGAACAGTTCCTGCGTGTCCACCGTCTCCGGCACCTGTGCCCAGAGGAAGAGGCCGCCGTGCGGATGGGTCCACGAGCAGCCCTCGGGCCAGAATTCGGTCAGCGAATCCAGCATCGTGTCGCGGCGGCGGTGGTACTCCTTGCGCAGCCGCTTGACGTGGACCTTGAGGAAGCCGCGCTGGGCGACGTCGTTGACCACCATCTGGTCGAAGGTGCTGGTATGCAGGTCGGCTCCCTGTTTGGCCTGCACCATCTTGAGGATGATCTCCGCGGGGGCCGAAGCCCAGCCGATGCGGATGCCCGGCGTCAGCGTCTTGGAGAAGGTGCCCAAGTAGATCGTCCGCTCCGGTGCGAGCATGGCGATGGGGATGATGTCCTCGCCCTCGTAGCGCAGCGCGCCGTAGGGGTCGTCCTCGACGATGAGGAGGTCGTACTTGCGGGCGATCTCGACGAGGAGACGGCGGCGCTCCTCCGGCAGCGTGGTGCCCGCGGGATTGTGGAAGTTCGGCAGCACGTAGATGAAGCGCGGAGCTTCCTGCTTCACCAGAGGTTCGATCTTCTCCACCTGCATCCCGTTTTCGTCCAAGGGAACGGTGATGAAGCGTGCGCCGTAGGCCCGCCATGCCTGGATCGCGCCGAGGTAGGTCGGGCTGCTGGTGAGGACGGGGGCACCCTCATCGATGAAGACCTTGCCTAACATATCGAGCGCCTGCTGTGAGCCGGTCGTGATGAGGATATTGGCGGGGGTGCGGTTGATGCCGTACTTGGACATCGATTCGGCGATGAACTCTCGCAGTGGCGGGTATCCCTCTGTGGCGCTGTACTGGAGCGCCTTTGCTGGCTCTTCGCGAAGGATGAAGTGGCATGCCTCCTCGATCTCCCGCACGGGGAACAGTTCCGGGGCAGGCATACCACCGGCAAAAGAGATCACGTCGGGAAACTGCGTAACCTTGAGCAGTTCGCGGATGGCCGAGCTGCGCATCCGACGTGCCCGCTTGGCCATAAAGCGCTCCCATCCCACTTCTCCATCCGGCGACTTGGCATAAACGGTCATGTTGGCCTCCTTTTCAAACGAGATTCGGAAAGCAAAAAGTCCCTGTGCGCCGACAGGGACTTGGGTTCGTGAGACGTTATGCTCCAAAGCAACAAGCCGTACAAGATGACGGCCATCGAAATCGCTATGGACATGCTTTCTACCATCATAGCTCGATTGTATGCGCCTTCACAAAGGGGTCAAGCGCCCTTCGCTTCACACTTTTGACCATTGCGGTTATAATTTGGATTGTAAGGAGGTGAGATCGGATGGACAAGCTACCGGAGATGAAGCAGAAGACGAGGAAGGTGCCCGCGCTTCTGTATCCTTTCGTCGGACTGTGGCGCTTCTTTGCCAGGCTCGTCGAGTTGATGGGGCGGGCGATGGCCGCGCTGCTCGGCCTGCTGGTGATGATCATCGGCGTTCTGCTCACGACGACGCTCATCGGCGCTGTGATCGGCATCCCGCTCGTCATCTTCGGCTTTCTCCTCGTTGTCCGGGCCTTTTTCTAACCGATGCTGCACTCCATCCTCAACCGCAAGGCCGAAAAGCTCCTGCGTGACGAACGCCATCTCCTCGGCGACCTCCGCGCGGCCCTTGCCCGCTGCGGCGCAGAAGAGCCGATGCAGGAGCGGCTCGTCCAGTCCATCCGCCAGTTGGACGAACTCTTCCTGCTCGTCATCGTGGGGGAGTTCAATGCCGGCAAGAGCGCCTTCATCAACGCCCTGCTCGGTGAGCGGCTGCTCGAAGAGGGGGTAACGCCGACGACGACCCATATCCACCTGCTGCGCTACGGTGAGCAGCGTGGACGCACCATCGGCAGCGACGGGCTGTACACCATCACCGCGCCGCTGGCCATGCTGCGGGAGATCAACATCGTCGATACGCCGGGGACCAACGCCATCTACCGCGAGCACGAGCGCCTGACGCGGGATTTCGTCCCCCGTTCCGATCTCGTCCTCTTCGTAACCTCCGCCGACCGTCCCTTCACCGAAAGCGAACGCGCCTTCCTCGAAGGGATTCGCGCCTGGGGCAAGAAGCTGCTCATCGTCCTCAACAAGATCGACATTCTCGACGATGAGGCCGCCGTCGCCGAGGTCGAGCGTTTCATCGCCGAGGGCGCGCGGCGCTTGCTCGGCTTCGAGCCGGAGATCTACCCGGTATCTTCCCGTTTGGCATTGCGTGCCAAGGAGCAGGAGGATGAACTGCTCTGGAAGGCGAGCCGCTTTGCGCCGCTGGAGGGCCGCATTCGGCGGACGCTGGAGAGCCGCGACCGCCTGCGGCTCAAGCTCGCCAATCCGCTCGGCGTGGCGCGGAAGCTGACCGATGAGGCGCTGACGAGCCTCGACGGGCGGCTGGCCCTCCTGCGCGATGATACGGAGGCCATCGAGGCGATCGATCGGCAGATGGAGGCCTATCGCGCGCAGATGGAGCGGGATTTCCGCGCCCGCCTGGCCGAGATCGAAACGACCTTGCACCGCTTCCAGAGCCGCGGGGAGAGCTTCTTCGAGGAGCAGATGCAGCTTGCGCACATCTTCGACCTGCTGAACAAGGAGAAGCTGCGCGGGGCCTTCGAGCGGCAGGTCATCGGCGACCTCCCGCGGGAGATCGACCGTCAGGTCTCGGAGATCATCGACTGGCTGGTGCGGAATAACCTGCAGCAGTGGCAGGCCGTGGTGGAGCATCTGGAGACCCGCCGCGCCGTCCACAGCGAGCGCATCGTGGGGCAGATGGGCGGTTCCTTCGACTATGACCGCGACCGCCTGTTGGCCACCGTCGGACAGGCTGCGCAAGAGGCGGTGGAAAGCTACGATCACCACGCCGAGGCGGAGGCCATCGCCGCCAAGCTCCAGCAGGCCGTGGCGGAAACGGCCCTCGTCGAGGTCGGCGCATTCGGTTTGGGGGCCATCGTAACCGCGGCCTTCTCCAGCGCGGCGATAGACATCACCGGCATCCTCGCGGCAGGGACGATTGCGGCGTTAGGACTTTTCGTCATCCCCGCGCGGCGGCGCAAGGCGCAGAAGGAACTGCGCCGACGGGTTACCGAGCTGCGGGAGCGGCTCCTCGCCGCGCTTGAGCGCGAGTTCGAGCGCGAGTTGGCGCGGGGTCTGCAGCAGATCGAGGAGGCCATTGCCCCCTACACGCGCTTCGTCCGCAGCGAGCAGGCCCTGCTCGAACGCTGCCGCCGCGACCTCACCACCATCGGGGAAACGCTGGACGTTCTGCAGGAGCGTGTCGAAGCTCTGTGAAGCGCTCGTGCAGAGATTCCCGCGGCTGACCATCCTCCAGAACCCCGACCTCCAGCCGATCACCGTCGCGTTGCGCAACCTCTCCGGCAGTCAGATCAAGGAGTGGAATATGGTGATGGCCGGAGCGCTGATTGCCGCGATGCCCACGCTGCTCATCTACATCCTCCCGGGATGTTACTTCATCCGCGGTCTCCTCGCCGGTTCGGTGAAGGGATGAGCAAAACTTCCCTAAACGTCGCTTTGGGGTACACTCTTCCCCATCAACCGCAATGAAGGAGGAGAGGATGACCGTTCGCGTACGCTTTGCACCCAGTCCAACGGGGCATCCCCATATCGGCAACATCCGCACGGTGGTCTTCAACTGGCTCTTCGCGCGGCAGAATAACGGCCAATTCGTGCTGCGCATCGAGGATACCGACCGCACGCGCTACGTCCCTGAGGCCCTGCGGGCAATCACCGAGAGCCTGCGCTGGCTGGGCATGGACTGGGACGAGGGGCCGGACGTGGGCGGCCCTTACGGGCCTTACGTCCAGTCGGAGCGGCTGGCGCTCTACCGTCAGAAGGCGGAGGAGCTTATCGAGAAGGGATGGGCCTACCGCTGCAACTGCTCGCCGGAGCGGCTGGAGCGCGTCCGCGCGGCACAGCGGGCGCAGGGGAAGCCGCCGATGTACGACGGCCACTGTCGCAACAAGCCGCCGGGAGCCGTCTCCCCCGACGAGCCGCACGTCATTCGCCTGAAGGTGCCCCGCGAGGGCAAGACCGTCGTCCACGATCTGCTCAAGGGCGAGATCGCCTTCGAGAACCGCCTCATCGATGACCAAATCCTCCTCAAATCCGACGGCTACCCGACCTACCACCTCGCCGTCGTCGTGGACGACCACCTGATGCACATCTCGCACGTCATCCGCGCCGACGAGTGGCTGCCGAGCACGCCCAAGCACGTTCTCCTCTACCGCGCCTTCGGATGGGAGCCGCCGGTCTTCGTCCACGTGCCGCTCGTCCTCGGCCCCGACGGGAAGAAACTCTCCAAGCGCCACGGCGCGGTCTCCGTCGCCGAGTTCAAGCGCCAGGGCTACCTGCCGGAAGCGCTCTTCAACTACCTCGCCCTCCTCGGCTGGGCCCCCGGCGAGGGCGACGAGCAGGAGATCTTCACCCGCGAGGAGCTGATCGAGCGCTTCGACCTGCGGCGGGTCAAGCTCTCGCCTGCCGTCTTCTCCTACGAGAAGCTGGACTGGATGAACGGCGTTTACATCCGCAACCTCTCCGATGAGGCACTGCTGGAGCGGCTCATCCCCTTCTGGCAGGAGGCAGGGCTGATCCCCTCGCCCGTGCCTGCGGAGGAACTGGAACGGCTGATGATCCTCGTCCCGCTCGTCAAGGAGCGCATCAAGCGGCTGCGCGACGTGGTGCCGTTGACCGACTTCATCTTCACCGAGATCGAGCCGCCTGCGCCGGAAAAGCTCATCGGCAAGAAGATGACGGCGCGTCAGAGCCTGGAAGCGCTGCGGTCGGCCCACGAACTGCTGAAGAACCTCGTCCCCTTCGATGCGGCGACGATGGAGCCGCGCATGCGTCAGCTTGCCAAGGACCTGGGGCTGAAGGCCGGGCAACTCTTCACCATCATCCGCGTTGCGATCAGCAACAAGAAGGTCGCCCCGCCGCTCTTCGGGACGATGGAGGCGCTGGGACGCCAGAAGACCTTGCAGCGCCTGGCGCAGGCCGAGGAAATCCTGGCGGCTTACATCACCGAAACGGAAGCGCACGCCTGAGGGCCACCGGCGAAGAAGCGGCCTCCTCGAGTGGAGGCCGCTTTTGTCTCACCGTGAAGGGGGCTGGAGCCGCAGCCACTCGCCTGCCTGCAGCCCGTCGGCCAGCACATCGCCGTTCCACGCGGCGAGGAGCGCCGCATCGATCCCCATAGCCTCGGCGATGCTCCCCAGCCGGTCGTAGGGGGCGACGAAGTAGGCCCGCGGCGCGAAAGCCGAGGGCGGATCGAGCGGCACGAAGATCGGCGTCTCCGCAGGGATCGAGTGCGGATCGACGATGCCGTTGACCGCCATCAGCCGATCGACGCCGACCCCGAAGGTGTGCGCCACCCCGTAGAGCGTCTGTCCCGGCAGCAGGCGGAGGTAGAAGCCGGAGACGGGCATCGAGGCCGGTTCGAGCGCGGGTTCGGGCGTGAGGGGAGGCTGCGGCGTCGCCGTCGGCGCCGGGTGCGGCGTCGGCGAGGGGAGGAT
>JALXBP010000121.1 GCA_026991395.1 Anaerolineae bacterium
GGGCGGACGACGGGGCCGTCTCCGCTTGCATCGGCGGTGTCCACCCTGCCGCCGCGGGCGCTTCGCCGATGACGGTCTGCCGTACCGCCCGCTGCACGGCGCGGAAGAGCGCGTCCCCGTCGCGGAAGCGGACCTCCGTCTTGGCCGGATGGACGTTGACGTCCACCTCCTCCGGCGGCAGGTCGATCATCAGGAAGGCGACGGGGTAGCGCTTGACGGGGAGGAGCGTGTGGTAGGCCTGGATCACGGCGTAGGTCAGGCGCATATCCTGAATCCAGCGCCCGTTGACGAAGAGGGTGATGTAGCCGCGGTTCGCCCGGTGGACGGTCGTCGGTGCGACGAAGCCGCGCACGCGGATCGTGCCCTGCTCGCCGATGGCGGGCGGGATGGCGAGGAGCGCCGACCCCAGTTCGCGCCCGTAGACGCCGAGGAGGGCGGCCCGCCGATCCCCGCGCCCGTCGGTGCGCAGTATCTCGCGACCGTTGTGGACGACGCGGAAGGCGACGTCGGCGTAGGCGATGGCGTAGCGCGTGAGGAAGGCGTCGATCTGCCGCCGCTCCGACCGCTCGGAGCGGAGGAACTTGCGCCGCGCGGGGACGTTGAAGAAGAGCGCCGCGACGCGCATATCGGTGCCCACGGTCGCCGCCACGGCGTGCCGCGAGATGATCTGCCCGCCTTCCAGGTACAGTTCGGTGCCCATCGGCTCCGCCGCCGTGCGCGTGGTGCAGGTCAGGCGGCTGACGGAGGCGATGCTGGCCAGGGCCTCGCCGCGGAAGCCGAGCGTGGCGATGCGTTCGAGTTCCTCGGCGGAGGTGAGCTTGCTCGTCGCGTGGCGGCGGAAGGCCAGTTCCACCTCGTCGGCGGGGATGCCGCTGCCGTCGTCCCGCACGCGGATGAGCGTCAGGCCGCCGTCGCGCGTTTCGATCTCCAAGTGCGCGGCACCGGCATCGAGGCTGTTTTCCACCAACTCCTTGACGACGGAGGCCGGGCGTTCGACGACCTCTCCCGCGGCGATGCGCGAGGCGACCTCTTCGGGCAACAGGTGAATGGGCATAGCACCTCCCTTGCGCGATTGCCCTCCGGCCCGCGGAGGGCGGCTCAGCTTTCGCCTGCCTCCGCCTCCGCTTCCGGTGTGGCGGCGAAGAAGAGGAACTGCACGCCGCCGTAGCGCCGCCGATCGAAGAGATGCAGGTGCTCCAGGGGGAGCGGCTCGAATTCGCGCGGGTGAATCTGGACGATGACCCAGCCATCCTCCGCGAGCCAGGCGGGACGTGCGTCCACCATCTGCAGCGTGCGCTTCCACAGGCCGCGGTACTGGGGCGGGGCAATGTAGATGTAGTCGAAGCCCTCGGTCGGGGGGACGGTCAGGTAGCTGAAGACGTCGGCACGAACGACGCGGGCACGGTCGGCCAGTCCCGTGGCTTCGAGGTTGGCGCGGATGACGCGCAGCGGCCTGTGCCCTTTTTCGACGAAGACGGCTTCCTGCGCCCCGCGGCTGAGGGCTTCGATGCCGACCTGTCCCGTACCGGCGAAGAGGTCGAGGAAGCGGGAGCCGACGACGTCGTTGCCGAGGATGCTGAAGAGGGCCAGTTTGGCGCGGTCGGTGATCGGCCGTGTCCCCGGTCCGGGGACGGAGCGCAGCTTGCGGCCCTTGGCCTCGCCTGCGATGACCCTCATCCTTCGTCCTCCGGCCCCTGCTCCGGCTCCTGCGCCTCTTCGTCCGCCGTCGATTCCGGCTTCGGTCGCTGCAGGCGCTCCCGAAGGCGCGGGAGCGCGCCGAGGAGCAGGCCCCATCCGCCGCCCCACAGGCCGAGGACGGCAAGCCCGACGAGCTGGGCGGCCACCTGCTTGCCGTCGCCGCCGATGAGGCCCCCGACGGGACCGTCGATGCCGTTCCAGCCGTCCCCCCACCGTCCGGCGGCGAGGAGGGAGGCGGCGACCAGGCCCCACGCGCCGCCCGTGAGGCCGAGGGCGATGGCCGCGCTTCGGTCGCGCAGGCGCAGGACGATCTCCACGAGGTAGAGGGCGAAGGGGAAGAGCAGTCCGGCCACCAGCCCCGTTACCAGCGCCATCGCCGGTGTGAGGAAGGGGGCGGCGGCCAGCGCGCTCCCCCAGCCGACGGCGGCGCTGCGGGCGCTCAGCAGGGGTTCGAGTTCGCCTTCGGCGAGGAAGGCGTAGCCCTGTCCGCCGACGACGGCCCCCGCCGCCGCCAGGAGGACGGTCAGCGCCGTGCGGGGAAGGTCGAAGGTCGCCCCGCAGGTGTGGAACGGCTGCGCCAAGGCCCAGCCCATCCAGCCGACCCCCATCAGCAAGGCCCCGGCGTTGGCGAGGAGGGGGAAGTAGGCGGGCGGCAGTGTCGCTTCTTCCACCTGCGGCAGGCGCTCCCGCCAGACGAGGAAGCCGAAGAGGTAGGCGGCGGGCAGCCAGAGGAGCAGCGCACTGCCGCCGAAATCGACGAAGCCGTGGCCGAGGCCGAAGGTCGTGCCCAGGCGGGCGAGGAAGCCGCCGCCCCAGACCCAGCAGGCGGCGATCGGCCAGACGACGAGGGCGAAGAGGAGGGGAAGCCCCACGGCCCAGCGCGGCTCTTCCTCCGTCAGCGCGAGGACGACGAGCAGCACGGCGGTCGCGGCCATCGGCAGGTAGGTGAGGAAGAGCGCGATGACGGTCGGCGTAACCCCATCGCCGCTGAGGGCAAAGCCGGCCAGGCCGATGATGCCCCAGTCGCCATTGCCGGGGATGAGGGGGAGGAGGCGGTTCAGCCCCTCCAGCGAGGCTTCCTGCGGGGCCACGACGTGCGCCCCGCCTAAATGGAAGGCGAAGCCGACCGCCCAGTAGAGGAGCGTCGTCAGTGCGAGGGCCGAAAGGGCGAGCGGCGTGATCTTCCGTGCCCGGCGCGGCGGAAGCCCGCCCCAGACGAGGAGCAACATCCCCATCGGCACCAGATAGCCCCAGAGCCAGTTGAGTTGCATCATTTCACCTCGACGATGATTTCCCTCCTATCTTACCAGAGACCGGGGCCTGCGCCAAGCTGCCCCTGCCCCGGCAACTCTTCGCGGGGCGGGGGGGGGCGAGATTTGCCTCCAGCGCTTTTCAAGGTAGAACATACTTGCCAATGCCCGTCCCGGCGACGGACGAGGGTGCCGTGAAATCCCCGTGTGGGCCGAGGTTGCGATGAGTAAAGCCGAAAGGCGGTGGGTCTGTCAGGAGTGTGGCTGGAGCTTCGCCCGTCAGATGGGGCGGTGTCCCCATTGCGGGGCATGGGGGACCCTCGTCGAGACGATCGTCGGTGAGGAGCAGGGACGGCGTCGCTCCCCAGGGCGGGGGCGGCGGGCCGCGCCGCTGAACACGATCGACGTCCGTCGGGAGCCGCGTTTCCCCGTGCCGATGCCGGAGTTTTCCCGCGTGCTCGGCGGCGGCCTCGTGCCCGGTTCGGTCGTCCTCATCGGCGGTGAGCCGGGGATCGGCAAATCGACGCTGCTCCTCCAGGTCGCCGCGCTCTTGGGCGACGAGGCACATCCCGTGCTCTACGTCTCCGGCGAGGAGTCGCCCCATCAGGTGAAGATGCGGGCGAAGCGGCTCGGTCTGCGCGAGGAGGGCATCCACCTCTACGCCGAGACGGAGATCGAGGCGATCATCAACGAGGCCGATGCGCTGCGTCCGGGGCTGCGGGCGCTGGTGGTCGATTCCATCCAGACGGCGCGGACGGAGGGCCTCGATTCGGCGGCGGGCAGCGTCAGCCAGGTGCGCACCTGCGCGACGCTCCTCCAGCGCTGGGCCAAGGCGGAAGGCGTCCCCGTCCTCCTCGTCGGCCACGTGACCAAGGAGGGGGCGATCGCCGGCCCGAAGGTGCTGGAGCACATCGTCGATACCGTGCTCTACCTGGAGGGCGATCCCTTCCACACCTACCGCATCCTGCGCAGCGTGAAGAACCGCTTCGGGGCGACCTCGGAGGTCGGCCTCTTCGAGATGCGCGAGGAGGGGATGGTCGAGGTCTCCAACCCCTCGGAGGTCTTCCTGGCCGAGCGGATGGTCAACGTCTCCGGTTCGGCGATTGCCGTCACGATGGAGGGGACGCGCCCCCTGCTGGTGGAGATTCAGGCGCTGGCCAGCCCGACGAATTTCAATTACCCGCGGCGCACCGTCAACGGGCTGGACTACAACCGGCTTCTGCTCATCATCGCCGTGCTGACGCGGCGCGCCGGACTGCGGCTTGGGGATCAGGATGTCTTCGCCAATGTCGTGGGCGGGCTGCAGGTGCGCGAAC
Source organism: Anaerolineae bacterium (assembly GCA_026991395.1). Lineage (GTDB taxonomy): Bacteria > Chloroflexota > Anaerolineae > B4-G1 > SLSP01 > JALXBP01. Next base: position 4,265 of record JALXBP010000121.1, read on the forward strand.
CGGCGGTCGATCTGGCCGTTGCCGCGGCGCTGGCTTCGACGGTGAAGGATCGCCCCGTCGCTGCCGATGTGGCGCTCATCGGCGAGGTCGGGCTTTCCGGCGAGGTGCGCTCGGTTTCCCAGATCGAGCGGCGGGTGGCGGAGGCGGCACGGCTCGGCTTCCATCGGGTGATCATCCCGCGCACGATGGGGCGGCGGAAACTGCGCCTTTCCGAGGGAGTAGAGGCGGTGGCCGTCCGCTCGGTGCGCGAAGCGATCGAGGCGGCACTGGACTGATGGCGGCGAAGAAGCGTCGAAGCAGCAGGCGTTCGTCGAGGACGAGAGGGCGTCGGACGGCCTCCTCCGGCCTGACGCTCGATCAGCAGTTGGATCTCCTGGGCGGGCTGCTGCTGACGGTGGCGGTGCTGACGCTGTTGAGCCTGCTTTCGCAGGAGCAGGGTTCGCTGATGCGCTGGTGGCTGAACGCGGTGCGCCATGCGGTCGGGTGGGGGGTCTATGCGGTGCCGATCCTGCTCGGCGCGCCGGGGTTGTGGTTGCTCCTGCGCCGCTTCGGCGACAGGCTCCCTACCGTCAAGCGGGGGCAGGCTATCGGCGTGCTCCTCCTCTTCCTCCTCCTGCTGATGGTGGCGGCGTGGCTGGCCGGTAGCGGTGTCGATCTCTACACGCCCGCGCGGGCCGGGGCCGGTGGCGGCTACCTCGGTGCGTTCCTGCTCGATTGGGGGCTGTGCGGCCTGGGGACGGCGGGGGTCGCCGTCGTCGTGGTGATGGGCTTCCTCATCGTCTTCGTCCTTCTCACCGGCCTTTCGCCTGCGGACATTCTGGCGTGGTGGCGGGAGCGGCAGCGCCGCCGACGGGAGATCGTCGTGCATCAGCCGCACCTTGCCCCCTCCGACGAGCCTCCGGCGCAAGCGGTGGTCAAGAAGCCGCCCGTCGTCCTCGGCGAGAGCGCGGATGCGCCGAAGAAGCCGCGCGGGTCTTCCGGGAGGGCGAAGAAGCCTGCGCCTGCGAAGGCGAAGGAGCCGACGGAGCCGCCTGCGCTGCAGATGGAGACGCGGCTGCCCTTGGGCGCGGAATGGCGGCTTCCGCGTCTGGCCGACATCTTAGAGGTGGGCAGCGAGCAGAGCTTCGATGATGATCTGCTGCGCAAGCAGGTGCGCATCATCGAGGAGACGCTCCTCAGTCTGGGGGCCCCGGCGAAGGTGATGGAGACGAACCGCGGGCCGGTCGTGACCCAGTTCGGCGTCGAGCCTCTCTTCGTGACGACGCGCAGCGGCAAGCGCACCAAGGTCAAGGTGAGCAAGATCGCGGCGTTGGCCGACGATCTGGCGCTGGCCCTTTCGGCCCGCTCCATCCGCATCCAGGCCCCCATTCCGGGCAAGGGGCTGGTGGGGATCGAGGTGCCCAATGAGCGTCCGGCCCGCGTCTCCCTGCGCGACGTGATGGAGTCGGAGGCTTTCGCCAATCTCGACGGGAGTCTGCGCATTGCCTTGGGGCAGGATGTCTCCGGTCAGGCGGTCGCCGCCGATCTGCGCAAGATGCCCCATCTGCTGGTCGCGGGGACGACGGGTTCGGGGAAGTCGGTGTGCATCAACGCGATGATCAGCGCTTTCCTCCTGCAGAACAGCCCGGAGACGCTGCGCCTCCTGCTCGTGGACCCCAAGCGCGTGGAGTTGACGCAGTACAACGGCATCCCGCACCTGCTCGCGCCGGTGATCGTCGATGTGGAGCGTGTCGTGCCGGCGCTGCGCTGGGTGATGCGGGAGATGGACGGGCGCTACCGGCGCTTTGCGCAGCACGGTGCCCGCAACATCGAGGACTACAACCGCCGTGCGGCCAAGGCCGGCGAGCCGACCATCCCCTACATCCTGGTCATTGTGGACGAACTGGCGGATTTGATGATCCAGAGTCCGGAGGAGACGGAGCGCGTCATCACGCGGCTGGCGCAGATGGCGCGGGCGACGGGCATTCATCTCATCCTCGCCACCCAGCGCCCCAGCGTCGATGTGGTTACGGGGCTGATCAAGGCCAACTTCCCCGCACGCATCGCCTTCGCCGTGGCCTCGGCGGTGGATTCGCGCGTCATCCTCGACATTCCCGGTGCCGAGCGGCTGCTCGGGCGCGGGGATATGCTCTTCCTGCCGCCGGATGTGGGCCAGCCGCTGCGCCTGCAGGGGACTTACGTCTCCAACCGCGAGATCGATCGGCTGATTGCCTACTGGCGCAAGGCCGCCGCTCCCGGCAGCAATGCCTACGAGGCCGCCCGTCCGGAGACGCCCCCCGGACTGGAGAAGGCCGTTGCGCAGCCCTCGCTCTTCCCCGACTTCGACGATGCGGCGCTGAGCGAGAAGCTGGAGGACCCTCTCCTGCCCACGGCCGTCGAGGTGCTCCTCGCCGAGGGCCGCGCCTCCATCTCGTTGCTGCAGCGGCGCTTGCGCATCGGCTACACGCGCTCGGCCCGGCTCATCGACCTGATGACGGAGAAGGGCATCGTCACGCCCCGCGCCGAGCACGGACTTTCCCGCGGCGTGAACCGCGCCGTGGCGGAGGCTTTCCTCCGCTCGCTCCGAGGGGAACGCTCGGACGAGGGAGCCGAGCGATGATCTACCACCTCTATCGCGACGCTTTCTCGGAGGTCTATACCTACCGCTATCGCCTCACCGATAGCAACGGTCAGCTTCTCCTGTCGGCGACCTGGTTCCCCCCCGGTGAGGGCATGCAGCCGGAGCGCATCGTCTTTCGCGACGGGGCGCATCACCGTATCGCCCACCTCGATTGGGTGCAGCGGCAGTGGTGGCAGGGGGATCGTTTCTTGCTGTACCTGCAGGGGCGGGATCGGCCCATCCTCGTCATCGAGGAACTGTGGAATATGGTCGATCGCCTGTTGCTGAAAATGCCGCGTTACCGTCTCCGCCTGCCCGACGGCAACCTGCTGGAGGCGCGGGGAAGCCGCTACAGTGAGCATTTCTACGAGCTTTTTGTGCTCCCTGCCGACAAGGAGATGGCGGACGAGGAGGAAGGGACGTGGTTAGGTGAGGTCATTCACCCGCCGGTGGGGCCGACCTACATCCTCAAGACGATCTCGCCGATGCTGACGAAGGCCCCGCTTCTGCTCGTGGCCGTCGTCATCGTGGTCGATATGTGGGGCTTGAAGGCCGCCGGAGAGGCTTATTAGCGGCGCTTTAGTTCTTCCCACGAAAGTTTGCGGCGCGGATCGGCGGGTGTGGAGACCAGCCGCTGCACCGCTGCTTCGATGGCGCCGGCGGCGGTAACCTCGTCTCGCAGGCGCGAGAGAAGCTGCTCGTCCTCCTCCGAGAAGGTGCGTCCTGCTTCTGCTTCCACCTGAGCCATAGCCAGCAGCAGGGCTTTCTGCTGTTCGTCCAAGGTTTCCAGCCGCTCTTCGACCTTGTGCCGACGAAAGAATGATTCTCGCTTCTTTGGCATGGATGGATTCCCCCTTCGCTAAGCCAGTATAGCATAATCCGCAGCGGATGGCAACCTCGGATTGGTTGGAGATTGGTTAGATTCAAGAGATCGTGAGCTTTCGAGGGACAAGGAAAGGCGGGTATCTTTCGACGATACCCGCCTTTTCACAGGAGGTGGTGCGATGCCTTACCGCTTCGCAGCGGGTCAGACCCAATGTGAGACGAATGCTACGCGGCAGGGGGCTGGGAACGCTCCAGCGCGTTGATCTTGCGCATCAAGCGGGACTTGAGCCGTGCCGCCTTGTTGGGGTGGATGATGCGCTTGCGCGCGGCCTTGTCCAGTTCCTTGGCCGCTCGGGGCATCAGAGCTTTGGCCTGAGCGGCGTCCCCTGCTTCAATGGCGCGGCGGACGGCCTTGACCGCCCCGCGCATCTTGCCTTTGATGTAACGATTGCGCAACCATTTGCGATAGGACTTGCGGATCTCTTTCTTCGCCGATTTCGTGTTTGCCACCTGTTCCTCCAACCTCGCTTATGAGGGCTTTGTTGCCTTTGTCGTCGGCTCCGTAGGGCCGCCACGGTTGTGGAGTATAAACGATTTCCCGATTTTGTCCAGCCTCACTTTTTCCCCAACTGTGTCGCCCGCAGGTAGGCGGCCCAGACGGCCCGCGAGAGGACGGTGCGGAAGCCACCCTTCTCCAGGTGGTAGAGAGCCTCCGCCGTCGTCCCGCCCGGCGAGGTTACCTGATTGCGCAGTGTCGCCTGGTGGAGCCCCGACTGCTCGGCGTAGAGTGCCGACCCGATGACCGTCTGATAGACCAGTTCCTCGGCGATGCGGCGCGAGAAGCCCAAGTGAACGCCCGCATCGATGAGGGCTTCCATAAAGAGGAAGACGTAGGCCGGGCCGGTGCCGGAAAGCGCCGTCGCCATATCGATGTACGGCTCATCCTTGACGTAGACGTCCTTGCCCAAAGCGCGGAGTATCTCGCGCACGAGGCGGCGCTGCGCCTCGCCGACGGCCTCCGTCGCCGTCCAGACGGTGATCCCCTGGCCGATCTTCGCGGGGGTGTTGGGCATCGCCCGCACGATCTCCTCGACGCCGAGCCCTTCGCGCAGCCGCTCGATCGTAACCCCGGCGGCGATGGAGAGCACCAGCGCCCCGCTGCTCAGGTGGCCGCGCAGTTCCGGCAAGACCTTCCCCATCACCTGCGGCTTGACGGAGAGGAAGACGATGTCGCCCTCCTGGGCGGCCTCGACGTTGTCGGTCGTCGCGCGGATGTTGTAGCGCTCCTGCAACTCCCTCACGCGCTCCGTGCGCGGATTGGTGGCGATGATCTGCCGCGGGAGGACGATCGATTCGCGCAGGAGTCCCTGCACCATCGCCTCGCCCATCGTCCCACAGCCGATGACGGCGATCTGTTCTTCCATAGCTGTTTCCTCCTTCGTGGTCGTCAATCCCCGCCGCCCGTGGCTCCGGTCAGCCAGTGCAGTGCGGCGAGGATTTGGGGGTCTTCCTCCAGCGGGTAGATCGCCCACTCGTCCTTCACCGACATCGGCAGTGGAATATCTGGCTGCAGGCCGCGTCCTTCCATCGAAGTGCCGTCGGGGAAGAGGTAGGCTTCCTCGGCCAGCCAGAGCCGAGAACCGTCGGCCAGGGCGTGGGCGTGGAGCGTTTCGACGTTGCCTTCTGTGGTTTCGCCGACCAGCGTGGCCCGCCCTTTGAACTGCAGCACGCCTGCGAGCACCTCGGCATAGCTGGCCGTCTCCGGCCCGATGAGGACAGCCAGCGGCATCGTCTGGCTCCCGTCGATCGGGTCGGCCTCGATCGTGAGGGGACGCTGTTCCCCGCCGCGCGTGAGGAAGTAGCCGCCGTAGCCCTCGGTGAAGAGGCCGAGGATGCCGGTCAGTTGGCGATATTCGCCGCCGTAGTTGGTGCGCAGATCGAGGATGAGGCCGTCGAGCGGCCCTTCGTCCAGCAGGTGCCGGATGGCCCCGCGCGTCCGACTGGCGATGGTGCTTTCGTCCAGCGAGGGCAGGAAGAGGTAGCCGACATTCCCGCCCGGCGTCGTGAAGCGGTGGGTGAGGATGGGAAGCTGCATAGTGATGGAGGAGCGCTCCACGGTCAGTTCACGGGGCGCTTCGCCGGGGGTCTGCACGAGCAAGCGCACCTCCGTCCCTTTCTCGCCGAGCATGAGGTCGAAGTTGTCGCTGCCGTCGTCGTTGCAGCAGGCCGGGGTGCCGTCGATGGTCAGGATGCGGTCGCGGGCGCGGATACCTGCCGCCTCCGCCGGCCCGCCGGGCATAGGGGCCAGGACGACGGCGAAGGGTTTGTCATCGACGCGGGTTACGTACACGCCTATCCCCACGTAGTCTAAGGAGCCTGCCCACGCCCGATCCTCCTCCTCCGCCTCCTGCGGCGAGAGGAAGTAGGAATGGTCGTCCCCCAGGCTTTCGATCAGCTCATCCATCAAGGCGTAGAAGGTCGCGTCGTCCTCGATGGTGGGGACAAGATCGGCCATCGAGTTGCACTTGGCGTCCCAGTCCACGCCGTTGTAGTCGGGATAGACGTAGTTCTCGCGCACGAGGTCGCAGAGTTGCCGGAGCACCTCTTCGTGCGTGACATCGGCGGTGGGCACGACGGTGGCGACCATCGTCCGCGGCGTCGGCGAACCGAGCCCCAGCGGCGCGTAGACCGTCTCGCAGCCGAGCGAGAGGATGACCAGGACGAGGAGCACGAGCGTGTAGCGCTTCATCTCACTGCCCCCGTGGGCTGAGATCGTAGATCATCCGCAGGAAGTCGCGGCGCTCCTCCGCCGTCATCGGGCGCGGGCGTCCGTACTCTTCCAGCAGCGCGGTGTGCTGGTGGAGGCTCACTAAGCGACCGCCGTAGAAGACGAGGCGGTTGACGAACTCCTGTCGCGTGCCCAAGCTCCACATCTGGTCGAAGAAGAAGTTGCCCAGCCCGTAGTGGATGAAGCTGTCGCCGTAGAACTCCAGCGTCTGCGCCTGGTGTGCCTGGCTCCCCTGGACGACCGTCGCGCCCGCCGAGGCCAGGCTGCGGAAGTCGTGGATCTGCTGCGGCGTGGGGACGTATTCGTAGGTCTCTAAGTACTGCTGGGTGACGATGACCTGGTAGCCTTCGTCGTGGAGCGCGGCGATCTGCGCCCGCAGGCGGTCGTAGTCGCAGGGGGCAGAGCCGGGGCTTGTCTCCGTGGCCCAGTCGTAGGCCGGGCCGATGGGATTGCAGCCGAGGAAGGCGATGCGGTTGCCGTGGTGGGTGATCGTCAGCGGGCGGGTGGCGTCGGCGAGGTTGTAGCCGCCGCCGAACCATTGCCAGCCGCGCTCGGCGTACATCTCCAGCGAGTGGGTGATCCACTGTGTTCCCTTGTCCGCCAGGTGATTGCCCGTCAGTTCGACGATGTTGGTGTGCACGGCCTCCAGCAGTGCGATGTAGCGGTCGTTGGAGCAGAAGGACATCGTGCCGTGCCCCTCGGCGACGCAGTCGGGGCGGAAGGAGACCTCGTTGCTGATGTGCACGAAGTCGGCATCCTCGAACCAGGGGGCGATGGAGGTGGCGGGGTAGGTGATCCCCTTCGTCTCCATCAGTTGGGCGGTGGCGCGGGTCATCGCCGTGACGCCGGTCATCATCACAACGGTCATCTTCGTCTCGTCGCGGTTGGTGATCGTCAGCGGCTCGGCCAGCAGCAGTTCCAGCGCGTCGGGCCGGGCCTGGGCGACGAGGTAGAGCGGAAAGGCGAGCGGGTAGTCCGCCGCCAGCGGTCGCCGGAGCGGGGACGCCCCGTCCACGGCGAGCACCTTCCACTGCGGCGTGAGCCGGTCGAAGGGCAGCAACGCCACGCCGCCTTCCGCCTCCACCTGCTCCGGCGTCAGCGTGCCGGTGATGACCTCCACCTGGGGCGAGGGTTCGCCCCACAGCGCGGTCAGGAGCGGACGATCCTCGGCGCGGACGAAGAGCGGCCCTCCGCCCTCGCCTGCCCAGGCGCTGCGCAGCCCCTCCGCCGTCGTCTCCTCCTCCAGTGCGAAGAAGGGCACGGCGGCGGCGTAGACCCACGAGCCAACCGGCTGGACCGTCGCCGTCGGCACGATGGTGGCCCGCAGTTGGAGGTCGGCTTGCCCGGCCCCTTCCATCCAGCGGAAATGAGCTGGGTCCGCTGCCACGCGCTGCTGCAGGACGGCGCAGGCCCCTGCAGGAAGCCCGTCGGCACAGCCAACGGCCACGGGGAAGGCCGGCGTCGGCGTGGGCGTGGGGAGCGGCGTGGCCGTGGGGCGGGGTGTGCGGG
>JALXBP010000122.1 GCA_026991395.1 Anaerolineae bacterium
ACGACGACATCGGCAACGTGCCTGGTAACTTCCTTCGGCTCGACGTTGCCCACGAAGTTCAGTTCGCTCTCCTTGAGCAGGTGGAAGGTTTCGCGCAGCACCATGCTCCCCTTCTCCTCCTCCTCACCGTTGGCCAGCAGGCCGACGCGCGGCTTGGGAATGCCGAGCACGCGGCGGGCGTAGATCTCCCCCATACGGGCGAATTGCAGCAGGTACTCCGGCTTGGGGTCCGCCGTCGCCCCGATGTCGAGCAGCAGCGTCGGGGGGACGCTGAGGGGGTAGAGCGTCGCCAGCGCCGGACGGCGGATACCGCGAATGCGTCCCAGGTCGAAGATGGCCGACGAAAGACAGGCGATCGTATTCCCCGCCGAGACGAAGGCGTCCGCCTCTCCCTGCTTGACCAGCCGCATCCCCACGCGGATGGAGGCATCGACCTTGCGGCGCACTGCATCGGAGTGGTCGTGCATCGTCAGCACCTCCGGCGCGTGGACGATGCGGATATTCAGCCCCTCCGTATCGTGCTTGGCCAGTTCCTTGCGCGTCGCCTCCTCCGGCCCCACGAGGATGATCTCATCACCCCAGGCGCGGGCGGCCATCACCGCACCGGCGACATCAGGCTCCGGACAATGGTCGGACCCGAAAGCATCGACGACAATGCGCATACGTACTCCTCCTTTTCGACGGCTCCGTGCCGACGCGCGGCCATGCCCTCCACGTCGCACTGCGGAACGTCATCAGTATACCCGGCGGCGCGGAAAAGCAACCGCCTACTCCCCGATCTCCACCACGCCCAGCGACACACCATCGCCGAGCGGCTTCCCCGCCGCATCGAAGACGGGAAGCCGCTCCCCGCTCTGCAGCAGGTACAGCCCGACGCGAACGGTATATCGCCCCGGCGGTGCCGATTCCGGCACGCGGATGGCGTAGCCGTCGCGGATGATCTCGCCGGGCTGCCAGCGGTCGGTCGGCGCGGCCCCGCCCTGCGGCTCCCCGTCCATCTGCGCGACAAGGTGCCCGTCGGGGGCGAGCAAGTGCGTGTAGACCGTGTAACGCTGCTCGAGCGGCGCATCCGTCGTCCAGAAGAGCGTCAGCGTCAGGAGATCGCCGCCGCGCAACCGCGTCGCGCCTATCGTGTAGCCTCGCAGGTGAATCGAGGTGCCGAAGCGGTCATCCACCGAGACCTGCGGGCCGCCCTCTCCCCCCATCACGAAGAGGTACAACTCGGCATCGAGCCAGCCGCCGTGATAGGCCAGCGTCCCGTGCTCCGCCAGCCAGCGGACCAGTTCATCGTCGGGGTCGTATTCGGCGGGGTTGCCGTAACGCACCAGCCAGAGCCGCTGATAGCGCTCCGCGTAGCCCGTGAGGAGGGCCTCCGTCTCGTCATCGATCGCCGTCAGGCGGGGGAGGAAGAAGGCTTCCGGACGCGCGGGGCGGTAGTAGTCGAAGATCGCCGCCTGCAAGGGATTGGCGAGCAGCAGTGCATCGCCGGGCCGCGCCTCCCTCTCGACGTAGGCCATCATCTCGCCGTAACGACCGCGCACCATCGCTTCCCCGCGGTAGTAGCGCAGGTCGGCGGAGAGCATCGCGGGCAGAAGGGAGAGAACGGCCACCACCGCAACGCCCCGCATCACCGGCGCCGCCACGGCAGCGGCGGCGATCAGGAAGAGAGGGACGGCGACAAAGAGCAGATAGCGGGGGTAGAAAAAGGGCATCAGCGGATTGACGAGCCAGGCGAGGAGAAAAGGCAGCGTCAGCGCGGCTAAGCAGAGCCACAACGCCTCCTTTCGCCGCCACAGCGCCGCCGCGCCCGCGGCCACGAGGAGGAGAAGCGCCGCCGCAGGGACGACGGACAGCCGCTCCCCGTCGAGGAGCAGGGCCGCCGTCGAGCGCACCATCGCCGCCAACGTTCCGGGCCGCAGCACCTGCAGGCGGGCCTGCGCCTTGTCGGCCAGGAAGGCACGCTGCACCAGAACCCACGGCAGATAGGCCAGCCCGACCGCGATCGCGCTCAGGACGAGCGCCCTCCAACGCTGCCTGCGGGCGACGAGCAGGACCGCGCCCTCCGCAGCGACGAGGAAGGCCGTGTCGTAGTGCGTATAGAGAGCGGCCAGCGCCGTCAGCGCGAAGAAGCCCCAGTCGCGCAGGCCGTCCCGCCCCTGCAGCAGGCGCAGCGCAGCGAGCAGGGAGGCGGCCCCCAGCACCGCCGCCAAACTGTACATCCGCGTCTCCTGCGCGTAGTAGATCAGGCCGGGCGAAAAGGTCGCCAGCAGCGCCGCCGCCAGCCCCACCGGCGGCGAACTCAGCCGCTTCCCCAGCGCGTAGAGCAGCGGCACGAGCAGCACTCCGACCAGAGCCGAAAGCGCACGCACGGCAAAGACGGAATGGCCCGCCCCGCGCAGCCAGACGAAGAGCAGCAGCGGATAGAGCGGCGGATGTGTGTCGGCTCCACCGGCCACCACCCGCGGCAGCGGCTGCGAACTCAGCCAGATGCTGAACGCCTCATCTCCCCAAACATCCTGCCGCGCGATGGCATAGAGCCGCAAAGCCCACGCCAGCGCCACCACCGCAATCATGCCGCGTCGTACCCACGTCCGCATAGCCCGACTATAACGCAGCCTGACGGTGGAGCAATCATCCTCGAGGCAGAAGTTGCCCATCCCCCAACTTGCCCTATAATTCCGACGGTCTGGCGTCGCCACCTCCATCGCGGGGGTGGCGGCTTCCGTGCCACGCTGATCACTTCATCTCTGAAATAGGAGGAATGAATGACAAAGAAATGGGTTTACCTCTTCGGCGAGGTCGATGCCTTGGAAAAGGAAGTGGGCAGTTGGGATGCCGTCCGTGGGATGCTGGGCGGCAAGGGTGCCAACCTGGCCGATATGACGCGGGCTGGTCTGCCCGTCCCCCCCGGCTTTACCATCACCACGGAAGCCTGCATGGCCTACATCCGCGCAGGCAACAAGTTCCCCGAAGGGATGTGGGAACAGACGCTCGAAGCGTTGAAGACGATCGAGAAACAGGCCGGGAAGACCTTCGGCGATCCCGAAAACCCGCTCCTCGTCTCCGTCCGCTCCGGCGCGAAGTTCTCCATGCCGGGGATGATGGACACCATCCTCAACGTCGGTTTGAATGACGAGGTCGTCAAAGGGCTGGCGAAGCTGACCGACAACGAGCGCTTCGCCTGGGACGCCTACCGCCGCCTCCTTTCGATGTTCGGCCACACGGCGATGGGTATCCCCGACGAGTCCTTCGACAAGGTGATGGAGGCGCTCAAGGAGGAACGCGGCGCGAAGGAGGACACCGACCTCACCGCCGAGGACCTCAAGGAGCTTGTCGAGCGCTTCAAGCAGGTCTATCGGGACGAACTGGGCCGCGACTTCCCGCAGGAGCCGATCGAGCAACTGGAGATCGCCGTCCAGGCCGTCTTCGGTTCGTGGATGTCCCGCCGCGCCATCGACTACCGCAAGGCCGCCGGTATTCCCGACGATCTCGGCACCGCCGTCAACGTCGTGACGATGGTCTTCGGCAACATGGGGTGGGATAGCGGCACGGGCGTCGCCTTCACGCGCAACCCCGCCACCGGCGTCAAGGAATTCTACGGCGAATACCTGCTCAACGCGCAGGGCGAGGATGTCGTCGCCGGTATCCGCACCCCCAAGCCGA
>JALXBP010000123.1 GCA_026991395.1 Anaerolineae bacterium
ATCGGCACCCATCCCCACGTAGCTGTTGAAGGCCCCCGGATAGACGAGGGCTACCCCCGCCCCGCCCGTCGGATGGGCGGTGAAGGCACTGCCGCGGGGTGTCTGCCAGCTTCCCCCGTCGCGCAGCGCCCGCGGCACGCCCTTCCGCGCCCGTTCGACCTCCTCCGCCAGCGAGGCTTCGTCCTCGGCGACGAGGGCGAGCGTGTAGGGCGGGCGGCTTGCCGCGGTGTAGCGGCGGAGGGCCTGCTCCCGCAGGGCGGCGAAGGGTTCGCCCGCGGCCAGCGCCTCCTCCAGCGCGGCGAGGTGGGCCATCAGCGCCGCCTCGTCCGCCCCGCCCAGGGGGACGAGGTTGTCGAGCAGGTGGGCCGCCGCCGGACGTTCTCCCTCCTCCAGCAGGATATGGAGGTGGTCGCTCCCCTCGCGCAGGTGGAGGGCGGCGAGACGTCGCTCCCCGGCGGGCACGAACCAGGGACGCGCCCGCTCGGCCACGTAGAAGGGCGCGGGCACGGCCTCCTCCCGACGGGCCGGGTCGATGCGGCGGCCTTGCAGCGCCGCTATGGCCTGTATCAGCGCGGCTCCGGCGCGGGAAGGGGCGGCGGCCAGGGCGCAGCGGCGTTCGTCCCCGCCGCCGCAGGCTTCCGCGACCTGGCGGGAGGAAAGTGTCGGCGCGAGGAAGAGCTGCCCGACCGCCTGCGGGCGGTACGCCGTGCCTCGGAAGGCCGACGCGATGGCCTCGGCGGCCTCTCGTCCGCTGCCGACGGCGACGATGCGGGCGATGGCACGCCCCTCGCGCCCCAGGAGGAGGCGGATTCGCTGCCGATCCTCCTCGATCAGCAGGTGGAGCCGTCGGTGGCCGTGGTGCAGCTCTCTTTCCGCCTTGCGCAGCGCGGCCTCCACGGTCGGGAAGGCGTCGCACGCCTGTGCCGTCGTGCAGAGCCACACGCCTGCACGGCCCTCGGCGGGGCCTGCTTCGGCCTGCAGGACGAGGAGCCTCATACGCCGTCCTCCAGCCGGTTTTGGGCGAAGAGCGCCCGCAGGCGCGGGCTGAGCGTGATCTCGGCACCGGTGATGCGGCTGTAGAGGCGTCCCGTCGCGTCGAGGACGGCGACGTTGGCGACCAGATGGCGCTTGTCCGCCGTGACGACCTCCATCGCCGCGTAGAGCGGGGTGTCGAAGGGCAGGGTGCGGAACTGCTCCGCTCCGGCGATGCGCAGCGGCAGGCCGCCGTAGCCGAGGGTCAGCCTGGACCAGATGAGGAGGCTCTGCAGTGTAACGTCGGTGAGGAAGGGGTTGAAGGTGCGGACGGGGAACTGCCCCTGTTGCTGCGGCGGCACCTCCGGCAGGCGGCAGCGCAGGAGGAGCGAGTGCGGCGTGAAGTCGAGCAGGGCCTCCACGCCGCGGAAGGCGGGGCCGTGGAAGAGCGTCCCGTCGGCGTAGAAATCCTCCGTCTGCGGCAGTCCGGGCCGCGGCTCGGTGAGCGGCGGATCGAGTTGCGGGGCGGGCGGCAGGGTGCGGCGCAGTTCGACCTCGACGGCGTAGTGGTAGCGGGGCCGTCCGTTGGCCTGCTTGCTGAGGATGCGCACGGCGAAGCGCGGGCCTGTGCCGCCTTCCGCCGTCGCCGTGGCCGGTGTGATCTCGGCGAGGTAGCTTTCGGCCAGGCTCTCGTCGAAGACGATGCCCTTGAAGACGCGGTAGTCGCGCACGGCGAAGAAGCGGTATCCCGGCGCGACGGCCTCCGCCGCGTCGATCATCCACTGGGCGGCGCAGACGGTGGGGAGCACGGCGTGCCCGCCGATGACGTGGTCGCGCAGGAAGGGGTTGGCCTCCAAGGTGAGGCGGCGCTGGATGCGCACCGTCTGCACGGGAAGCGGCGCGGGCGGGGCGATCATCTCGCCGCCGATGACGTAGTGGGCCTGCTCCCCGCCCTCGGCGGCGGGGCGCGCTCGTTCCAGTGCCTCGATGAGGGTCGCCGTCCCCGCCTCGATGGGGATGAGCGGGATGCCGCGCTCCTGCAGCCGTTTCCGCAGCGCCGGTTTGACCATCCCGCCTTCCCACGGCCCCCAGTCGAGGGCGAGGATGCGGGCGTGGGGCAGCGTGCGGCGCAGCCGGTAGGCGGTCTGGTCGAGGATGCTGTTGGCGATGGCGTAGTCGGCCTGGCCGATGTTGCCGTAGAATCCGGCGACGGAGGCGAAGAGGACGACGGCGCGCAGGCGCTTCTCGTCGAGGCCGGCGAGCAGGTTGGCGAGGCCGTCCACCTTGACGCCGACCACGCGCTCGAAGTCGGCGGCGCTCTTGCGCTGGATGAGCTTGTCGGCCAGCAGACCGGCCCCGTGGACGAGGGCGGTGATCCGGTCGCGGTAGGGCGCGAGGGCGGCCCGGACGGTGTCGCCGTCGCGCACATCGGCTCGCAGGTAGTCGGCGCGACCGCCCGCCGCTTCGATGGCGGCCATCGTGGCGGCGATCTCCCGCGCCGAAAGGACGGCGCGGACCGCGCGATCGAGGGCGGCGGGGGTGGGGCGCTCCCCGGCGGCCTGCATCGCCTCCATCGCCGCCCGTTTGAGCGCGGCTTCGCCCTCCACGCCTTTGGCCCACTCCGGCTCCTCCTCCAGCGGCGAGCGTCCCATCAGCAGGAAGCGGCTCCGGTAGCGCTCGGCGAGTGCCACGGCACAGGCGGCGGTGATCCCCTTGCCGCCGCCGCTGACGAGGACGGTATCCTCACGGCCCAGCGGCGCGGTCATCGTCCATCCTCCTTCGGGGCGGCGCGGCGGGTGAAGCGCCCCTGGGCGTTCCGGGCGACCTCGCGCAGCCGCAGGTCGGGGTCGTGCAGTTCGTCCAGCAGGAGATCGGCGACTGTGTCGGCGGGCAGATCGGGGGCGAAATCGACGGTGCGGCAGAAGACGGCGGGCCATTCCAGAGCCAGCGTCTTGGTCAGGCCGCCGTAGCCGCCCGCGAGGGGCGTGAAGCCGCGTCCGCTCATTCCCAACTGCCCGTCCATCTGCGTGGCGACGACGAAGAAGGGGCGCGGCTCGGCTTTGGTGAGGAAGGGGTGGAGCCGTCCGGCGAGGAGGAAGAGTTGCCGCAGACGGGTGCGGGCGGCCTGCGGGAAAAGCGCCTCCGTCTCTGCGGGCGGCTCCAGGTGGAGCAGCCCGACGGGACGCCCGCGCGATTCGACGATGGCCTGCAGCGCGGTTTCCATAGCCTCCTCTGCATCCAGGGCGAAGGGGACGACCGTCCAGCCCGCCGCTTCCAGGCGGGCGCGGGCGGCGTTGCGGAGCGCGCCTTCCTCACCGGTGAGGAGGACGACGCCTTCGGCGGCGAAGAGCAGGCGGTCGGGGGACGGAATGGGATGCAGCACCGTCGCCTGCAGCGGCAACGCTCCGCTCTTCCGCTCCGCCCCGCTCAGGCTTTTGGGGATGGCTCCGCCTGCTCGATCTGCGCGATGATCTCGCCCAAGGTGCGCAGTTCGGCGAGGACGTCGGCCTCGATCTCCGGCAGGTGCGGGAACTGCTCCTGCAGGGCGGCGAGGATTTCGACGCGCTTGATGGAGTCGATGCCGAGGTCGGCCTCCATATCCATCGTCAGGTCGAGCATCTCCGGCGGGTAGCCGGTCTTCTCGGCGACGATGGCCAGCAGTGCCGCCGTCAGGTCGGCGGCACTGCTGGC
>JALXBP010000124.1 GCA_026991395.1 Anaerolineae bacterium
CGGAGGAGGTGGCGGAGGAGGTGGCGGCGGCTTCGGCTAACGCCTCGCGACGAAAGAAAAGAGGGGCCGACATGAAAGTCGGCCCCTTTGCTTTAGAGCGTCTCCTCGCTCCCACCCGTGGCAGGCGGGGAGGGCACTTCGTCCGGCGGCGATTCCAGCCCGGCCAGGTCGGGCACCTCCTTTTCGATCTCCTCCGGCGACTGCCCCGCCTCCAGTCGATCGACGACCTCCTCCAGTTCCGGCGGCATCTCGTCCATCTCGCCGCCCAGTTCGTTCATCATCTTGCGCATCATCCGCCCCATACTCTTCGGGTCGTTCTCGTCGAAATCGCCCCAGGCGGCGGGATCGGCCAGTTCCTCCAGCACCGCCTCCTCCGAGCGGAGCATCCGCACACGGGAGATCAGCCGCTGCACGCGGTCGGAGCCGCAGTGGGTGCAGCGCGGCGTCCCTTCCTCCGCCGCCGAGATCGTCCGCCAGAAGATGGAAAAGCGTCGTCCACAATCCAGGCAGCGATATTCGTAGATCGGCATCTTTTCCCTCCTCCTGCAATGTGGTATCATACCCGCGGCACCGATTATAAATCGAGTAAGCCAAATCACCAGATGTGAGGTGCTGATGGCCCGTAGCGAAATCATCGATCCTTATCACTTCGAACCCACGCCTCTCCTCATCGTCATCTCCGGCCCCTCCGGCGTGGGGAAGGACAGCGTCGTGCAGCGGATGCAGGAACGAGGCTATCCCTTCCACTTTGTGGTTACCGCCACCTCCCGCCCGCCGCGTCCCGGCGAAGTCCACGGCGTCGATTACTACTTCTTCAGTCGGGAGGCGTTCGAGGCGATGATCGAGCACGGCGAACTGCTGGAGCACGCCGTCGTCTATGGCCAGCACAAAGGCATCCCGCGCGCCCAGGTGCAGGAGGCGTTGGCCAGCGGCCAGGATGTGGTGATGCGCCTCGACGTGCAGGGCGCGGCGACCATCCGCCGCATCGTGCCGGAGGCGGTGCTCATCTTCCTCAGTGCCTCCTCCGACGAGGAACTGTACAACCGCCTCCGCGCCCGCCACACCGAATCGGAGGAGGAGTTGCGGCTGCGCATCGCCAAGGCCCGTGAGGAGATGCGGCATCTGCCCGAATTCGACTACCTCGTCATCAACCGCGACGGGCACCTCGATGAGGCGGTGGACAAGATCTGGGCCATCATCCAGAGCGAGCATTGCCGCGTCCACCCGCGGCGGATCACGCTGTGAGGCGTGAGGCCGTCCCTTTCCCCAAGGAGATCTCCGATGAACGAAACGCAGAAGACGATCGCCCTCATTGCGCATGACCGGAAGAAGGCCGACATGGTGGCCTTCGCCACCTTCAACCGCGAGAAACTTTCCCGCTACCACCTGATCGCCACCGGCACGACGGGCAAGATGTTGCAGGAGAAGGTCGGGCTGGAGGTGGAGCGGATGCTCTCCGGCCCGCTCGGCGGCGATGCGCAGATTGCCGCCCGTGTCGCCGAGGGCAAAGTCCACGGCGTGATCTTCCTCCTCGATCCACTGGACAAGCATCCCCACGAGCCGGACATCCAGACGCTGTTGCGCGTCTGCAACGTCCACAACGTGCCGCTGGCGACGAATATCGCCACCGCCGACCTCATCATCTCGCAAGAGGCGCTGTGAGCGAAGCACAATTTCAGTGGCTGGCGCTCCTGATGGCGATAGGTTCGGGGCTGCTTTCCATCGCCGGGGGCTTTATGGGGTGGGACTGGTTCCTCGATCACCCCCGTGCCCGTCCCGTCGTGCGCCTGTTGGGGCGGGAAGGCGCTCGCGTCTTCTACATCCTCCTCGGCGGCGTGCTCATCGCCTTGAGCGCCGCTCTCCTGCTGGAATAGCTGCGAGAAAGGCCGCGCCCGGCCTGGATGGTGTAGGCCTCGTCCACGCCCTTGAAGGAGCGGGTGGCTCTTCCAGCGCCTCGCAGCCGGTCCTTTGCTCTCATTGTTCAGGCGCGTAGGCGCAGCGAAAGCCATTAAAGGGGAAAATGGGTTCAACCGCGCTGCGCTTGGGGATTCCAGAGACTATCTTTCCCTGCACATCTGTCACGCCTCCCATCGACCGATACACTCGGCGCTCGCCCCCGGCGGGGCCGGTGGGATTCCGTAGCGGGCTGTGCGCGTAATAGTCCGGGGCGTACCAGTCCCACACCCACTCTACTTCGTTACCCAGCATATCGCGTACCCCGTAGGGGCTGACATCCAGCGGGTTGCTCCCGACAGGGTGAACCTCACCGGCGTACATCGTCCAGCGCGTATCCCACTCGTTTCCCCACGGGAAAAGCCGTCCGTCGGTTCCCCGCGCCGCCTTCTCCCATTCTGCCTCCGTCGGCAGCCGTTTTCCCAGCCAGGCACAGTACGCCGTTGCCCCGTACCAGCTCACATACCCCACCGGCAGGTCCTCCAGTTCCGGCTCTACCCGGTACTGCCCTCCTTCCAGCCGAATGGGGGAGCCCAGAGAATCCGGGTCGCCCTCCCGCCAGATGGCGACGCAGTGGAAACCGGAACAGGCAAATTCGTGTCCTCCCATCGCGTTGAGAAAGCGCAGGTATTCCCCGTACGTTACCTCATACCGGTCAATGTAAAAGGCGTCCAGGTCTACCACGTGGAGCGGCATCGCATTCGCGTGTTCATTCATGCCCCGGGAGTTGGTGTACGGTTCGCTGTAGCCCATCAGGAATGGCCCGGCCGGCACATAGACCATATCGCTCAGGTCCACCTCCGCCGCCGGTTGCGGCGTGGCGGGGACTTCAACCCGGGCCAACACTTCATCCAGAGCGGGCGGCGGGGTCGGTCCACGCACGCAACGGAATCCGGCTTTGCCACCGTGGAGAGGGTACTGTCGGGAGAAGCGGAAGGTTACCCACCAGATCGGGCGTCGGTGGGGGGAGTATCCTCGGATGACGGGCCAGTTTCGTTCTCTCTCAGGCCCCTGCACTCCGGGGTTGCCGGGGTAGTAGCGGAAGGGGGTGAGGGTCCATTCCCCTCCTTCGCTCATCATATCTTCCACACCGTAAGGGCTGGCTGCCTGGGGGCGAGTTCCCACAGGCGACAGGAGGGGCATGACGTATTCGGCGTTCCAGTCGTTGCCCCAAGGGTAGGGCCGGCCGTCGGTGCCGCGGGCGGCCTTCTCCCATTCTGCCTCCGTCGGCAGCCGTTTTCCCAGCCAATGGCAATAGGTCTGGGCATCGAACCAGTTGACTCCCCGAACGGGGGCACCGGCGTAGGCGGGATTAGTGGGGTAATCGGAGGGGAGGTCGGGGTTCTCCACTTCTATCGGGTGGCAAACACCGGCTTTGACGCAGGCATGGTAGCGGGCGTTGGTTACCGGGAAGCGGTCAATGGAGAAAGCGGGGAGGTCAACCCGCAGACGGGGGGACTCGTTGGCGAATCCGAGGAGGAACTTTTCCCAGAAGCCGAGTTCCTGGAAGCAGTCCGAGAGACAGCGTCGGGTATCGGCGTAGGAAGTGCCCATCCAGAACTCGCCTGCGGGCACTTCCACCATCGGCACATCATCGTAGCCGGTGGCGGGCACGGGGGTGGGGGTCGGCAGGGGTGTTGAGG
>JALXBP010000125.1 GCA_026991395.1 Anaerolineae bacterium
CTGCATGCACTGCAACGCGCCGCTGCGCCCCATCACCCACGAGGAGGCGAGTCGGCTCGTCCCGCCCTACGTCGCCGCCCATCACACCGGCTTCCGGCAGTGCCCCCGCTGCGGAAGGGTCTATTGGCACGGCACGCACTGGGCAGGTATCGCCCGCCTGCTGGAAGCGGCGCGTCGGGAAGAGCGATGAAACTACGGCTGCTGGAGGAACGGTACGCCCTCTGTCGCCTGGATGAAGGCGCGTCCCTCCCGCCCCTTCCCGCGCAGGCCGGGCTCTTCGCCTTCGTGCTGCGCGGCGAGGAGCGGTCGTGGCTCTGCCGCGAGGAGGAACGTCCCGCCGCGGCGCGGTGCGAGACAGGATGGCGGGCGCTGGTGGTGGAAGGGCCGCTTCCCTTCACCCTCGTCGGCCTGATGGCGGAGTTGAGCACGTTGCTGGCACAGGCCGGCATTCCCCTGCTCGCACTGGCGACCTACGATACGGATGTCATTCTGGTGCAGAGCGCGGACCTTGCCAGGGCCATCGTCGCCCTGGAAACTGGCGGCCACCGGGTGGAGCGATAACGCAAAAAGCCCCGAAGCCGAAGCTCCGGGGCTTGACACCTCGACCGATCTACTTCGTCGCGACCTCGACGATCTTGGCGAAGGCTTTCGGATCGCTGGCGGCGATCTCGGCCAGCATCTTGCGATCCAGCCGGATATCGGCAACCTTCAGCGCGTGGATGAAGCGGCTGTACGAAAGGCCGTGCTGCCGCGCCGCTGCATTGATGCGCGTAATCCACAGGCGGCGGAAGTCGCGCTTGCGATTGCGGCGATCGCGATAGGCGTAGACCAGCGCATTCAGCAACGCCTCGTTGGCGCGGCGGAAGAGGCGATGGCGTGTGCCGTAGTAGCCCTTCGCCTGCTTGATGATCCTCTTATGCCGACGGCGCGTAACGATCCCACCCTTGACTCTCACGGCTCACCTCTAACTCTTCTCGCCCAGGTAGGGGGCAAGGCGCTTGACACGTCGAATCGTGCCCTTGTGCTCGACAACGAACATCTCATCGTACATCCGGCGCACCCGCTTCGGCTTGCGGCGGCGGAAGTGGCTCTTGCCCTGCTTGGTCCGCATCAGCTTGCCCTTGCCACCGCGCGAAAGGCGGAAACGCTTGGAGGTTGACTTGTGAGTCTTGATCTTCGGCACTTTGATTCCTCCTACTTCTTCTTTTTCGGCGCTAAAATCATCAGCATCGTGCGACCATCCATCTGCGGAGGCATCTCAACGACCGCCACATCGGCGAGCGACTCGGCGATCTCCTTGAGCTGCTGATAAGCCACCTCCGGATAAGTGATCTCCCGTCCCCGGAACCGTACCCGCACCTTGACCTTGTTGCCATCTTCCAGCCAGCGACGCGCGTTCTTCGTCTTGAAGCCGAGGTGATGTTCGTTGGTCTTCGGGCGCAGCCTGATCTCCTTGACCTCGATCTGCTTCTGCGCCTTCCGCGCCTCGCGCTCCTTCTTGGCCTGCTCGTAGATGAACTTTCCGAAGTCCATAATCCGCACGACGGGCGGACGGGCGTTGGGTGCCACCTCGACCAAATCCAGATCGGCCTCCTGCGCCAGAGCCAAAGCCTCCTGGAAGGAGACAACCCCTCGATTGACACCCTCGGCATCGATCAGGCGAACCTGCGAAGCACGAATCTCCTCATTGACGCGATACGATCCCTTGACTATGGCGACCTCCTTGTCCGGCATTCGGCACAACATCTGATGAAAGCGGCGCTATCATAGCATAACTGCCGCCCCTGTCAACAACGCGATTCATCGAGGGCCGTCCCGCAGCAGGAGCTGACGTGCCTGCTCGACATCGGCGCGGATTTGGGCCGCCAGTGCCTCGGCGGAGGCGAAGCGCCGTTCCTCGCGCAGGTAGTGGAGGAAGCTCAGCGCAAGCTGCCGTCCGTAGAGATCGCCCTCGAAGTCGAGCAGATGCGCCTCCACCGTGACGCCGCCGTGATCGAAGGTCGGACGGCGTCCGACGTTCGTCAGTGCCGGGTAGATGCGCCCTCCAACCCAGGCCCGGCAGAGGTAGACGCCGAGGGCGGGGACGAGACGCTCCGGCGGCGGCACGATGTTGGCGGTGGGGAAGCCAAGTTGCCTGCCCCGCTGCAGCCCGCGGACGACCACGCCCCGCAGAGCGTAGGGACGTCCGAGCAGATCGTTGGCCAGCTTCAGTTCGCCGCGGCGCAGCGCCTCACGGATGCGCGTGCTGCGCACGACCACGCCGTGCCAGAGGAAGGGCGGGGCAACCCGCAGATCGAAGCCAAGCTCCAGACCGGCACGCCGCAGAAAGGCGAGGTCCCCTTCCCGCCCGCGCCCGACGGCGAAATCCGGGCCCGCCCAGAGGAGGCGCAGGCGCAGGGTCTCGACGAGGCGGGTGACGAAGTCGGCGGCGGGCAGCGAGGCCAGCGCGGCATCGAAACGCAGGACGACGGCTCCCGCCACGCCCAGCGCCTCGATGCGGGCCAGGCGCTCCTCCACATCGCAGAGGAGGAGCGGCTCCCCGCCGCGGAAGAACTGCTTGGGCAGGGGATCGAAGGTAACGACGACCGGCGCAAGGCTGCGCGCCTCCGCCGCGGCGACCATCCCCCCGATGAGCGCCTGATGGCCGCGGTGTACGCCGTCGAAGCTGCCGATCGTAACCGCCGAGGGGCCGGTTACGTGGAGACGGGCGGCGCTCAGCGTTGGCTCAACCCACATCGCTCCGCTCGGGCAGGACGAGGATGGGACGCCACCGTTCCGCCTCGACGGGGACGAGGACGGCGACCAGCGTCCCGTCGGCGGCGTGAGCACGGACGAAGGGCGCGTCCGCAAGGCTCCGCCGGATGGCGCGGCCATGGCGGACGGCCCGCACCTCCGCCTCCTCCAGCGCGAGGGCAGGCATCGCCTCGATGAGCCGTTCGGGGGGGAGCAGCGCCTCGCGCAGACGTCCGGCCTCGGCCAAGGCCCGCAACCGCTCCGGCGAGTATGCCTCCTCCACACGGAAGGGACCGACGGCCAGGCGGCGCAGGGTATGCAGATGAGCGCCGCAGCCTAACGCCGCACCGAGATCGTGCGCCAGGCTGCGCACGTAGGTGCCCTTGGAGACGGTCATCGTCAGCGTGAGGAAGGGCGGCTCCCAGGCCGCCACCTCCAGCCGGTGGACGGTAACCCGCCGCAGGGGAGGCCGGACCTCCTCGCCACGGCGCGCCCGGCGGTAGAGCGGCTCTCCATCCACCTTGATGGCGGCGTAGCGGGGCGGGCGCTGGTCGATCTCGCCGCGGAAGCGGGCCAGCGTCGAGGTTATCGTCGGCAGATCGAGGGCGACGGGGGCGGTGGCGACGACATCGCCTTCCGCGTCGTAGGTCGTCGTCTCCACGCCGAGGCGGATCACCGCGCGGTAGCGCTTCGGCTGCGGCTCGGCAAAGCGGGCCAGCCGCGTCGCCGCCCCGACGAGGACGAGGAGCAGGCCCGTCGCCAGCGGATCGAGCGTCCCCGTATGGCCGACACGGCGCACGCCCGTCAGCCTGCGCACGATGTTCACCACGTCGTGCGAGGTCAGACCGCGCGGCTTGTCCACGAGGAGCAGGCCGATCATACCGCCTCGGTCGCCCCCTCGTCCAGCAGGCGGCGGAGCAGCGGCAGGACACGGGCGACGGCGGCCTCCAGCGGCCCCTCGACGGAGCACCCGGCGGCCTGACGATGCCCGCCGCCACCCAGGGCAGCCGCCACGGTCGCCACGTTGTACGGCGGGCGGGAACGGAGGCTGAGTTTCACCGTGCCGTCGCGCATCTCGTTGAAGGAGACGGCGATCCTGGCCTCGCGCACCTGGGAGATGAGGCCGCCGAGATCGAGGTCTTCCTCGTCGGAGATGCCCAGCCGCTCCTTCTCCGCGACGGGGTAGGTCGTCCAGACCAGGCCATCCTCCGCCCGCAGCCGATCCAGTGCCACGCCCCAGGCCTTCATCTGGCGCATCGGCTTGGCATCGAGCGCCTCCCAGACGGCCGTGTGGTAATCCCCGCCGCGTTCGACGAAGCGGCAGACGGCCTCCATCACCTCCAGCGTGGTGCTGTGAGTGCGCAGGCCGCGCGTATCGGTCAGCGTCGCCGTGAGGAGGCAGGTTGCGATGGCATCGCGGACGGTCACGCCCATCGCGGTGATCAGCGGCTCCATCACCAGAGCGGTCGCCGCCGCATGCGGGGCGACGAGGTTGAGGTCGCCGAAGTTGAGGTTGGTCTCGTGGTGATCGATGACGAGGAGCGGATAGCGTCCGCGCCACGACTCGCGATACAGGCCGCCGGTGCGCCGGAGGTCGCTCATATCGATGGCGACGACGAGATCGAAGCCGTCCGATTCGTCCACCTCACGGCGGTAGCTTTCGGCTCCCGGCAGGAAGCGGAAACTTTCCGGGATGGGATGGACGCAGGCGACGATCGGCTCTTTGCCTAACGCGATGAGGGCTAGGCGAAGGGCCAGCGTGCTGCCGACGGTATCGCCGTCGGGGCGGGGATGGGAGATGAGCAGCGGCCTGCGGCTGCGCCGCAGCATCGCCGCCGCCTGATGGAGCGCCTCCCGGGTTACCATTCAGCCCTCGTCCTCCCCGACCTCCGCCTCCTCCGGGCCGTGCGTCTCCTTGAGCTGGCCGAGGAGCGATTCGATGCGCTCTCCCCGCTCCAACGACGGATCGTAGATGAAGACGAGCTTGGGGATGTGCCGGAGCCGCAATGTCGGCTTCATCTCCGCCCGCAGCCAGGGAGCGGCCTTTTCCAAAGCTGCCTGGACTTCGGCCAACTCCTCCGCCGTGCCGATGATGCTGTAGTACACCTCCGCCCGCGTCGTGTCGCGGTTGACGACCACGTCGGTGATGGTGATCATCGCCAGGCGCGGGTCGTTGCTCTCCCGCAGCAGGAGCTGGCTGATCTTCTGGCGGATGAGATGTCCTACTCGACGCTGGTATTTCTTGCCCATAGTAACCTCCCCTCAGCGCGGATGGCGACGGCCTACTTCCCCTCCGTCTCCCCGCGGACCATGACGAAGCACTGCAGGAGATCGCCCGCCTGCACATCCTCGAAGCCGTCGAGCTTGATGCCGCACTCGTAGCCCTCCCGCACCTCGCGCACATCACGGGAGAAGCGCTTGAGCGAGGCGATGGCTCCTTCGTAGATGATCTTGCCCTCGCGCAGGAGGCGGACCCTGGCGTTGCGACGAACGACGCCCTCGCGCACGCGGCATCCGGCGACGCGGCCCACCTTGGGGACGTCGAAGGTGGCCCGCACCTCCGCCGTACCGATGACTTTCTCCACCTCCGCCGGTTTCAGCAGCCCCTTGAGCGCCTGCTCGACCTCGTCGATCAGCTCGTAGATAACCTCGTAGATTTTGATCTCCACGCCCTCGCTTTCGGCCAGACGGCGGGCGACGGGGTCGATGTCCACGCGGAAGCCGATGACGACGGCATCCGAGGCCGCGGCCAGGCTGACGTCCGACTCGCCGATCACACCGGCGGCGGCGTGGATGATCTCGACCTTGGTCTGCTCGTTGGAAAGCCGCTCCAGCGAGGTTACGATCGGCTCGATGGAGCCTTGCACATCCGTCTTGAGGATGACGTTGAGTTGCTCGACCTTGCCCTCGCGGATGCGGGCGGAGATGTCGTCCAGCGACAGCACCTTGCGCCGCGCGCTCTGCTGCGCCAGACGGCTTTCCTCCTTGCGCTTGGCGGCGATGGCGCGCGCCGTGCGCTCGTCCTTGACCGCCTCGATGATGTCCCCCGCCTTGGGAACGTCGTGCAGTCCGATGAGGACCGCCGGCGTGCCGGGCGGCGTGGTGCGGTGTCGGCGTCCGTGCTCGTCCTCGAGAGCGCGGACTTTGCCCCACGTTTCGCCCACCACGACCGCATCGCCGGTGCGCAGCGTCCCGTTGAGGATGAGGACGGTCGCCAGCGGGCCGCGCCGCCTGTCCAGACGCCCCTCCAGCACCGTGCCCACCGCCGGACGGGAGGGGTTGGCCTTGATGCCCGCCTCCTCCGCCACGAGGACGATCGCCTCCAGCAGGTCTTCGATATTCAGGCGCTGCTTGGCGGAAACGGGAATGACCATCGTCTCCCCGCCCCACTCGTCGGGGACGAGGCCCAGGTCGGCCAGTTCCTTCTTCACGTATTCCGGGCGGGCGTTCGGCTTGTCGATCTTGTTCAGCGCGACGATGATCGGCACGTGCGCGGCACGCGCGTGGTTGATGGCCTCGATCGTCTGCGGCTTGACGCCGTCATCGGCGGCGACGACGAGGACGGCAATGTCGGCGGTATGGGCACCGCGGGCGCGCATCGCGGTGAAGGCCTCGTGGCCGGGCGTGTCGAGGAAGGTGATGCGGTGATCGCCGTGTTTGACCTGGTAAGCCCCGATGTGCTGGGTGATGCCGCCGCTTTCCCTGGCCACCAGGTTGGTATGGCGGATGGCATCGAGGAGCGAGGTCTTGCCGTGATCGACGTGGCCGAGGACGGTCACGACGGGCGGCCTGGGTTTGAGGTTCTCCGGCTTCTCGTTGGCGATGATGCGCTGCCAGGGGGCGACTTCGGCCGGTCCCTCTTCCTCTTCCTCCAGGCCGATGTACGGCAACTCGGCCTCGTAGCCGAACTCCGAGGCGACGATGGCCGCCGTCTCGAAATCGATCTGCTGATTGATGTTCGCCAGCACACCGTTGCTCATCAGCGACTTGATGAGCTGAATGGGGCTGACCTGCAAGAGATCGGCCAGCTCGCGCACGGTTATCACTTCCGGGATGACGATCTTCTTCTCTTCACTCGCGTCATTCATCCTGCGTCCTCCTTCCCGACTCCTGAAGCCCTGCAGCAGGCTCATCCGCCGAAGCGGGGAGCGAAGCGGCGTAGGCCAACAGGGCCTCCGCCTGCTCCGCCGTCAGCGCCGTGCGCAAGGCACGTGCCAGGCTGCCGCGCTCGATCGCGCGTTCCCAGCAACTACGGTTGCGACAAAGGTAAGCGCCACGCCCGTTACGTTTGCCGCGCTCGTCCACCACGATCTCCCCTTCCGGGGTGCGCACGATGCGCACCAGCATCCCCTTGGGGGCCTTGCGGCGACATGCCACGCAGGTTCGTTCCGGTATCCGACGGCGCTTGCCTCGCTTGCCTTCCCGCTTTCCCATTGTCCTGCCCTCCTGGGCACAAAAAAGTACCAGAGCTTGTCCCGCTCTGGTACCCTGTCGGAGAAGCACTCCGCCTCGAAAGGCGGCACGGCGTCGCTTACGTGTTCATCGATCCCACGTCGTAACAGGTGTAACACAACGGGACAAGGCTCGACGGCTCATCGCTCAGTAGTCGAAATCATCGTATTCGGCCCACGGGTCCTTGTTGCGGCGGCGCTTGCGCACAACGAAGGTCTCGCCGGCCTCCTCATCGTAGATGATGGTGCGGCTTCGCCCCTTGCCCTTCTTCTTTTTCTTCTTCGACTTCTTCTTGACGAGCAGTTTCTCCTCCTCCTCGTCCGGCACGTACTGCACGGCGATCCCCGGCGCATCGAAGACCTGATCGATGGAAACCTCGCCTCTCTCTTCCTCCGCCTCGGCGGCGACCTCCTCCATCTCGACGGCAGGCTCCTGAGGCTCGATGGCCTCCTCGACCTCGGTCTCCTCGATCTCGACGGGAGCGGGAGGCTCCACCACCGCTTCCTGCACGGGGGCCGTCTCCGGCTCGACGGCGCTTTCCGCGGGGGCAGCGGCTTCCACTTCCGCCTCGGCAGGCTCCGCCGCCGCTTCCTCTTCGGCAGCCTCCTCCACGAAGGTGAAGGGACTGGCGGCGATCGCCCGCTTGATCTCCTTCAGCGCCTTGGTGCCGATGCCGTCTAAGATGAGCAAAGCCTCATCGCCCATTGCCATCCGCTCCATCAACTCGCCGACGGAGGTCAGGCCGCTGCGCGTCAGGTGATTGTACACCTTCTCCGGCAGTTCGAGCTGGGAGATGTGCGCCTTGTACGCCTCGGCGGGCACGGAAGCCTTCGCCTTCTGTCGCTGCTCCCGACGGCGGCTCTCCCTGGTCGAAGGCGGAGGCGGGGTGCTCTTGCCGCTCTCGGCCTCCTCCTCGCGACGCCGGGCTTCGATCTGGGCCAGGCGTACCGCTTCGACCACCGCCTTGATGATGCGCTTCTCCTCATCGTTGTAAGGATAGCGGTTGCGCTCGTGGGCGGCGACGATGGCGGCCAGTTTGGGCACCATCGCGACGATCTCAGTCTGGCCGGAGAGGAGTTCCGGATGCCGATTGACCTGCTCCAGCGCCCAGATGGCGGCCTCCGTCGCCCCCTGGATATCGATGCGCCAGCCGGTCAACTTCGCCGCGAGGCGGGCATTCTGTCCGGCCCGCCCGATAGCCAGCGAGAGTTGCTCATCCAGCACGACGACGGCGGCGGTGCGCACGCCCTTGCCGCTCTCGTCCACCACGACGCTGAGCACGTTGTCCATACTGAGCGCATTGGCGATGAAGGTGGCGGGATCATCGCTCCACTCCACAACATCGATGCGCTCCCCGTTCAGCTCCCGTGAGATGGTCTGGATGCGAATGCCGCGCATGCCCACGCACGCCCCGACGGGGTCGAGCCCGGGCTGCCGTGAGGCGACGGCGACCTTGGCGCGGTTGCCCGCCTCACGGGCGATGGCCTTGATTTCGACCAGGCCCTTGCGCACCTCCGGCACCTCCAGCTCGAGCAAGCGGCGGAGCATGGCCGGATGGCTGCGCGAGACGGTGATGCGCGGCCCCCGCGGCGTTCGGCGCACCTCGAGCACATAGACGCGGATCTTTTGGTGGATGCGGTAACGCTCGCCGGGGATCTGCTCGTGGCGCGGCATCAACGCCTCTTCCGTGCGCTCCAGATGCAGGGTTACGCCTTGCGGCCCAACCGCCTGGATCGTCCCGATGATGATCTCGCCCTCCTGGCGGCTGAAGCGGTTGTACTGATTCTCGCGTTCGGCCTCACGGAGCCGCTGGATGATGACCTGCTTGGCCGTCTGCGCGGCGATGCGCCCGAAGTTACTCGGCGTTACATCCACCATAATCCGCTCTCCCAGGGTAACATCGCTGTGCAGCCGCCTGGCCTCCGAGTAGGCGATCTGCACGACGGGATTTTCGACGGCCCCATCCTCGACGACTTCCTTTTCCAGGTAGATGTGAGCATCACCGCTTTCCATATCGATGTCGGCGGTGATATTCTGTTCCGGATTGAGGCTCCAGTCCCGCCGGTAGGCGGTGATCAAGGCCGCGCGGACGGCGTCCAGCACGACATCCCGCGAGAGATTGTACTGAGAGCAGATTTGATTAAAGGCAAGCGCAAAATCACTCTTCATCGGCGACCCTTCCTTCGACTCACCTCGTCGTTCTCCTTGGCGCAACGGCTACTACAAAGAAAAGTGGGGAGTCCCCACTTTTCGGCGTCTGTCGATATGCCCTGACGGTTGCCATTATAACACAGTTAGCCCACGCGGCAACCCGTCCCCACGCTTGCCTTGCGCCTCGTTCGTGGTATAGTCAGCCGCGTTTGGATGCTTTCCGCTCCCGGCGCGGACCGGGGGCAAACCCGAGGGAAGGAGGTCAACGACCTTGAGTACACGTACTTACGAACTGATGTTCATCGTCGATCCCGATCTGGATGAGGCGACGAGCGAGGCCCTGTTGCAGCGCGTTCGCCGTTACCTGGCAGAAGGAGAGGGAGAAGTCATCCGCACCGAGGACTGGGGGATGCGACGCCTCGCCTACCCCATCCAGCACAAGCGCGATGGGCACTACTACCTGATGTACTTCGCCATGCCACCGGCCAATGTCAAACAGTTCGAACGCAGCATCCTCCTGGCCGAGGGCATCTTGCGCGAGATCATCGTCCGCGTCGAAGAGGTCCCCGGCGGCCCCGAGGAGGAAGCGGAAGAGGCTGCCCCGGCAGCCGAGCCGGTGCCCGCGGAGGAGGAAAGCGCGGTATCCCCACCCGCAGAAGCAGCGTCGGCCCCGGAGGAGGCAAACGCGACTTCTGATGCTGCATAAGGAGCCGAGCGATGGGACGAGGTCTCAACAAGGTGATGCTCATCGGCTATCTGGGCGGTGATCCGGAGATGCGTTTCACGGCCTCCGGAAGAGCGGTGGCCACATTCAGCCTGGCCGTCAGCCGCGGGTGGACCAACAACGAAGGTGAGCGTCAAGAGGAGACCGAATGGTTTCACATTGTCGCTTGGGGACGCCTGGCGGAACTGTGCAAGAAGCGGTTGCACAAAGGGTCGCGCGTTTACGTCGAAGGACGCATCCAGACCCGCTCGTGGGAGACGCCGGAAGGCAACCGCCATTACCGCACCGAGGTTGTGGCCCAAGAGATGGTCTTCCTGGACACCTATCACCACGATGCGCCGGTGAACATCGACGCCGGAGGAACCGGCGACAGAGCCTACACCGCCTACGAGGAAGAAGGAGAGGAACAGTGAGCGAACGTCGTTACAATCGATCGCGGCGACGTGCGGGCGGACGCCGCAAAGTCTGTCAGTTCTGCGTGGAGAACGTCCAAGAGATCGACTACAAGGATGTCGAGACGCTGAAGCGCTACATCAGCGAGCGCGGCAAGATTCGCCCCCGTCGGCAGACCGGGGTCTGCGCCAAGCATCAGCGCCGCCTGACGGTGGCCATCAAGCGGGCGCGGCATATGGCCCTGCTGCCCTTCGTCGCCGAGATCAAGCCGCAGTAAGTCGGCCATCAGAGCAGCAACAGGCATAGGGGCACATCTCCTATGCCTGTTCTTCTTAGCCCTCCGAAAGGAAGGTGATCCTATGAGCAAGCAGAAGAACATCAAGAAGCGAAGCCGCCGCACGCAATCCGCCCGGCACGAACGCGAGGAGCGAATGCGCCGCATCTTCACTTGGGGTGCGATCATCGTCTTCACGGCGGTGATCGGCATACTCGTCTACGGCGCGATCAACGAACTGGTCATCAAGCCCAACCGGCCTGTCGCCGAGGTCAACGGCGTGCCCATCAGCAAGGAGGCTTTCCGCGCGCGGGTGCGCTACGAGCGTATGGTTACGCAGACGCAGATCAACAACCTCGACCAGTTCATCAGCCAGTTGGACCCCAACAACGAGGCGATGCAAAGCTACATCCAGCAGTACACCATCCAGAAGTACAACCTGCAACATCAGTTGGAGATGCCGGAACTCTTCGCAGGGCAGGTGCTGGACAAGATGATCGAGGAGGAGTTGGTGCGTCAGAAGGCCGCCGAAGCGGGGCTGACGGTGGGCGAGGAGGAGATCGACCGCGAGATCGAGCAGATGATGGGCTACGATCGCGAGGCCGCCGCCACGGCAACGGTAACCGAGACGCAGCAGGGAGCGGTGATGACGGAGGAGCAGTACCGCCAGCTCTACGAGAGCTTCAAGAAGAACTACCTGGAGGCCAGCGGGATGAGCGAGGCGGCCTTCCGCGAGATGGTCAAGGCCAACCTGCTGCGCGATGAGGTGAAGGCCCTCGTTACACAGGATGTGCCCAAAGAGGCCGACCAGGTTCAGATCGCCTATTTCGTCCTGCCCACGGAGGAGGCCGCGCGGGCCATCCAGCAGCGGCTGGACAACGGCGAAGACCCGCAGGCCATCATCGACGAACTCAACGGCGACGACGACGAGGCTACCGCCGGGGCGATGCTCCCTTGGGAGCCGTTGGGCTTCTTCAGCAGCCAGGTCAGTCCCGACTTCGAGGGGGAGGTCTTCTCACGCCC
>JALXBP010000126.1 GCA_026991395.1 Anaerolineae bacterium
ACTGGACAGCCGCACGGGGCTGATGTACTATCGGGCGCGGTGGTACGATCCGAGGCTGGGGCGGTTCATCCAGGCGGATACGGTGGTGCCGGAGCCGGGGAATCCGCAGGCGCTGAACCGGTACGGCCTCCCCAACAAACAAAGCCCCGACCTGGGCGGTCGAGGCTTTCCTGGCTGGGGGCGGAGGATTCGAACCCCCACATACGGATCCAGAGTCCGCTGTCCTACCGTTAGACGAGCCCCCACTATCGTCGGAACGGCGGCATTCTACCACGTTTTGCCAAAATGCCAACTCCAGCGAGGGGCGGACAGCGGCGCTCTGCCCTCACTCGATGCCGATGATGCCGATGCCCAAAGCTCCCGGGCCGGTGTGGGTAGAAAGCCCCGGCCCGACCTTGCAGGCGAAGAAGCGCCGCACATTCAACTGTGAACGCAGGGCCTCGGCGAGCTGCTCGGCCTTCCCGCCCGTGTCGATCTCGAAGATCACCAGATCGACCTGCTCGTACTGCTTCGCCGTCTCGATCCCCAACTCCTGCAGCCGACGGAAGGCGCGACGAGCCGTCCGCTGCTGCTCCAAAGCCTCGATCTTGCCATCCTCCAGGTAGAGAATCGGCTTGATCTTGAGCAGCGTTCCCAGAAAACGCGACGCCCCGCCGATCCGGCCTCCTTTGTGCAGATACTCCAGCGTATCGACGAGGAAAAACAGGTGAGCCTTGTCCCGCCGTGCCTCCAGCATCGCAAGGATCGCTTCGGCATCGGCCCCCTGCTCGGCCATCTCGACCGCCTCCATCACCATCACCGCAACGATGCCGCTGGCCATCCGCGTGTCGAAGACGTGGACCTTGCCCGCGGGGAAGGTCTGCGCCGCCGTCCGCGCCGACTGGTAGGTGCCGCTGAGCCCAGCGGAAAGATGAATGCTGATGATCTCGTCCGCGCCCTCGTCGAAAAGCTCGCGGTAGATCGCCTCGAAGACGCCCACGGAGGGCTGAGAGGTCGTCGGCAAGGTCTGGGCCTGCTTCAACATCTCGATGTAGGCCTCCGGTGTAACATCGAAGGCGTCGCGGAGCGTCCTGTCTCCCATATGGACGAGGATGGGGGCCATCTTGACGCCCAGCGCCTCGGCTTCTTCAACGGTCAAACCGGTGTTGGTATCGGTAACGATGCGAATCATCACAACCTCCTTCATCATATCGATCGATAAGGGAATAAAAGCCTCTGTCCGACCGGTTCAAGAGGGAAAATCCCCGGCCAGCACAGCCTCAACGGCCTCGAGGATCGCCCGACGGAACCGCCCGGCGGCGAAGCGTTCCGCATTGGCCCGGCAGGCCAGCGGATCGACGGCTTCCGCGTCGAAACGCAGCACCGCCTGGGCCAGCGCCTGCGGCGTCGGCTCGGAGAAGAAGGTGCCCGTCTCCCCCTCGATCACCGTATCGAGCGCCCCACCCTCGCCGTAGGCGATGACCGGACGGCCTGCCGCCTGCGCTTCCACCGGCGTGATGCCGAAATCCTCCCGTCCGGGGAAGATGAGGGCGCGGCATCGGGCCATCAGAGCGGGGAGTTCGGCATCGGGCACGCGGCCCAGGAAGGTGATAGTCGGCCCGGCCATCGCCTCCAGCGCCGTCCTGTCCCGCCCATCCCCGGCGATGACGAGCGGCAGGCCGAGCGCGGTGAAGGCCCGCACCGCCAGATCGATCCGCTTGTAGGGCACCAGGCGCGAGACGACGAGGTAGTAGTCCCCGTGCTGCGCCGCCGGACGGAAGCGTTCGACATCGACCGGCGGATAGATGATGACCGACTCACGGCGGTAGTAGCGGCGGATGCGGCGCTGAATCTCCCGCGAGATGGCGACGAAGTGCAGCGCGGGCCGCTGGGCGACGCGGTAATCCCAGCGACGCAGGGCGGCGACCAGAGGGCGAAGCGCCACCCGCAACGCCGCAGGCAGGTGCTCCCGCGCCGCGTAAGCCTCGTACTCCCACACGTAGCGCGTGGGGGCCAAGCAGTAGCAAAGGTGGGGCTTGTCGCCCGTCGGCACGCCGTGGCAGAACCCGCTCTTGTTGCTCAGCAGGAGATCGTAAGGCTCCCGAATCCGCAAGGTGGCAAAAGCCAGCGCATAGAAGGGGAAATAAGCCTGATGATAGCGATAGACGGCGGGCAGATGGTCCATCCACGTCGTCCGGATGGGCCAGGCACGGTAGGCCGACGGCATACCCTCGCGCCAATAGATGCTCGTGTAAAGGGGCGCTTGCGGGAAAAGCCCGACCAGGTGCTCCAAGACCCGCTCCGCGCCGCCGTACTGGTTCAGCCAATCGTGGACCAGGGCCACCTTCACCATCAGCGGCACGCTCCCGCATCCAGGAAAACACGGGCGGCCTTCATCCGTTACGCCCGCCCTCCGCGAAGGTCGGCAGCGTATCCAGCACGCCGCCGCGCAGGGCCAGACGCATCGCCCGCCGGTCGTCCCACGGATACTCGACGGAGCCGAAGGCCATACTCTGCTCGTGCCCTTTGCCGCAGACGATGACCAGGTCGCCGGGGCGGGCCAGGGTAACCGCCTTGCGAATAGCCCGCCCGCGGTCGGGGACGCGCCAGAAATCCACCCCCTCGCGCCGTCCCTCGGCCAGCAGCCCCTCGGCGATGGCGGCGATAATCGCCTCGAGCGATTCGCTGCGCGGGTCCTCGGCGGTGATGACGGTGAGATCGGCGTAGCGGGCGGCCACCTCCCCCATCGCCCGCCGCTTGCCCGGATCGCGCTCCCCGGCGCTGCCGAAGACGACGATGACGCGGGCCATCGGGGCGATCATCGCCCGCGCCGCGCGCAGCGCCTGCCGCAAGGCGTTGGGCGTATGGGCAAAGTCCACGATGGCGGTGAAGGGCTGTCCCTCGTCGATGCGCTCCATCCGACCGGGGACGGCCCGCAGCCGCCGCACCCCCTCGGCGACGCGCTCCACATCGATGCCGAGCGCCAGGGCGACCGAGGCGGCGGCGAGGATGTTGCTCACGTTGTAACGCCCCACCAGCGAGGAACGGATCGGCCCATCCCCCCAGGGAGAGCGCAGGTGGAAGCGAAGCGCATCCGGCGACAACTCGATGGCCTCCGCCCGTACATCGATCGCCGCCTCACCGCCGAAGCCGTAGCTCACCTGCCAATCGGCGGGAATCTCCCGCAGGTAGGGGTAGGAAAGCGGATCGTCGGCGTTGAGCACGGCGATCTTCGGCTGCTGCGCCTTGCGGTAGGCCGACCACAGCCCGCGGAAGAGCGCGGCCTTCGCCTCGCGATAGGCCTCCATCGTGCCGTGGTAATCCAGGTGCTCGCGCGTGAGGTTGGTGATGACGGCCACATCGAAATCGATACCGGCGACCCGCTGCTGCGCCAGGCCGTGCGAGGTTACCTCCAGGACGGCGTGCGTCGTCCCCGCCGCGGCCATCTCCGCCAAGAAGCGCTGGAGTTGAGGGGCGGGCGGCGTCGTCGTGTGCAAGCCGGTATCGTAACGCCGCTCGCCGATGCGGGCATTGACGGTGCTGATCATCCCCGCCTTCACGCCCGCCGTGCGCAGGATGGTG
>JALXBP010000127.1 GCA_026991395.1 Anaerolineae bacterium
CGCCTGAGCAGGGCGAAAGAGGCCGCCGCGAAGAGCGCCAGCATCCCCCAGAGCAAGAGCCGCGTGTGCACCGTCAGGTGAAGCGCGGCCAACAGCCAGGCCGGGTAGGCCCAGAAGAGCAATCCCGCCGCCCGCGCCAGCCCGTACCCGCCTCCGTGCAGTCGGGGGAGCAGCCAGTGCACCCAGGGCCAGGCCAGCAACCCCACCAGCGTCAGCAAGGCCCACCAGAGCGCGGCGGCGAGCCACGGATGACGGTTCTGCAGCCCCTCGGGCGGGAAGAGCCGACGCCACGTCCCCCCCGCCTCCTGCACGGCACGCTCCTTCGCGCTGAGGAAGAGCACCCGCTCCGGCGAGCGGTGCCGCGTCGCCTCCTTCGGCGTCATCCAGACGGCGCTCTCCGCCAGCGAAAGGGGCAGCAGCGCCGCCGCCCGCTCGTGGCTGTAGGCCGCCGTCTTGGCGAAGATGAGCACGCGCGGATGATCGTAGACGCTGAAGGCCTCCTCGGCGGGCGGCCAGGGCAGCGAACAGGGCAGCGCCGTGGTGTACTGCACGGCGGGCCGTCCGAAGGGCATCTCCTGGTCCGGGAACTGACACGACCCCAACGACGGGAAAGAGACGAATTCCGCAAGCGCACGGAAGCCCAGCCGCCCATCGAAGAGCGCCCGATAGTAGGCCGTCGTCAGCGGATAGCGCTGCGCCAGACGGGGGATCGAGGCGTAGAGTCGGTTGCTGGAAAGAACGATGTAGTCCACCTCGTCGAGCCAGGCGAGAAGCTGATCGCGCTTGGCCGCGTTGTCATCGTTGTAGAGGTCCATCAGCGTATCGGGGCTGCTGTGCAGACCGCGGTACCAGTTGTAGAAGGGATCGCGCCCATCCAGCCGCAGCGGCAGACTGTCGTCCCAATGCTCGTTCCCCAGCACCGAGGTATCCAGCACGAGCGGAGCGCCCTCCCCCAGCTCCAACTGCAGTGCATAGGTCGCCCCCGCCTCGAGGGAAAGCTGCCGCGTCGGCGTGAGGACGACCGGCTGCACGCCCGCATCGAGCCTCACACGTGCCGTTACGCTCATCGCCGTCCCGCCGTCCGGCGCGAGGAGCCGAACGGTCAAGGTGCGCATTCCCGCCTCGTCGGCACGCACCTTCGTCAGGCGGATGCTCTCCACCGTCATCGCACTGCTCACGCGGAAGGGGAAGGGCGGCGTCCGCTCTCCGGCACGGAGCGGCGTCTCCGGCACGACGGGTACCGGCGCGTGGAAGCCCTCCACCCCCTCGATGGTTATCGCCGTGGGGACGTTGGCGAAAATCCAGCGCGAGGCTTCCACCCGCGTGAAGGGGCGCAGGTAGATGTGGAGAAAGGCAAAGAGCCAGAAGAAGGTGCCCGCGACCACGATGACCAGCGCAGCGACACCCAAAGAGCGCCACAGACGACGCCGCCGTCCCAGCCGCAGCACCTCGACCAGCCCCCAGGCGGCGAAGAGCGCCAAAGGGCCGTAGATGGGCAGGAAATAGCGCATCGTCTTGACCCACTGCGTCGCCTGGTAGAAAAAGAAGGCCGTCCCCCACAGCCACAGGGGAAGCGGACGCCACCGGCGTCGGTGCACCATCCATCCACCCATCGCTGCCCATCCCGCCCAGGCGGCCACCCCGAGCGGCACCCCCATCCCCCAGAAGACGATATTCTCCAAGGGGAAGAGGATGGGCGCGCGCGCCGTCCACTGATGCCCCGGCGGGGCGTCGATGTCGCCCGCCATCAGGTGGCGGATGTAGCGCATCGTCTCCTTCCACGAGGGATTGAGGCGGAAGCTCCAGAAGGTCGGCCCGCTGAAGGCGTAGGGCTGCGCCGCACGGAAGGCCAGCGCGGCCAGGACAGCACCTCCCAGTCCCCACAGCAGGGGGAGCGGTCGGAAGGCTATGTGCAGCCGCCCCTCCTCGTCGGGGACGAGCAGAGCCGCCACGGCGACGACCAGACCGACCGGCGCGGTGCTGATCTTCGAAGCCGCCGCAAGCCCCGTCGTCAAACCGGCCAGCAGCAGCCAATACGGTTGCCGTCGATCGACCCAGAGCGCGGCCAGCACCAGCGTCCAGAGGACGAAGAGCGAGGCGAAGCTATCGACGACGAAGAAATGGGCGTGCTGGACGGGCAGTACCGCCATCGCGTAGAGCAGCGCCGCGAGCAGGGCGGCCCGCTCCCCGAAGAGCCGTCTCCCCAGCAGGGCCACCGCCACCAGCGTCAGCAGATCGGCGCAGGCGGAAAGCAGCCGCCCGACCAGGTGGATACCGCCGTAGCCCGTGTAGCTCCCTGCCGCGCAGGGCGTTGCCGCGTGAAAGAGGAGCCGTCTCGCCAGCGAAGGAAGCGGCTTCGGCGCATCGCCGCACGCCCCATCGAGCCAGCTACCGGCCATTCGCGCCGCGAAAAGGGGGAGCGTCCCGTACACGTAGCCCCGGTAACCGCGATTCTCCGGATTGAGCGGCGAAGTTGCCGTATCCCAGTACGCCCCCCACCCCGAGGGCATCTCCAGCGCCGACGCGACCATCGTCAGATAGCGCTCGTCAGGGTGGAGATGCGTGCCCTCGTCCCAATCCAGCTTCAGCGTGCGTGCCCATCCGGCCAAAAGGAGGACCAGCAGCAAGCCAATGACAAAGCGATGCCCGGCCTTCATCATAGCGGCGATTGTAGCCGACCCGCGATGAAGAGCAAGCCCGTCCCCCTCATCCGCCACCACCCGCTACCCCTCCCTCATTTCTTAACCTTCCCTGCGACAGGGACGGGGTTTTTAAGGATTTTCTAAGGCTTCCGTCATAGGAGAGGGACGACCTTCTGGTATACTCGAGGATGCTAAAAAAATTGTCCCGCATCATTCGATGAACGGAGCCAAAACAAGGACGCAACGATGCCGGAGAGCCTTGCAGACAGAGGGAAGAGAACGATGGCCACGATGCTCAAACGCAACCCGCCGGTCCTCAGTGACCGAACTTCGCGGTACTGGTTCCTGGACAAAGAACAACTCAAAGAGCGGCTCTCCATCCGCTGGATCATCCTGCCGCTCGTCTTCCTCGACGGCCTGATGGTCCTGGCCGCCGCCTGGCTGGCTTACCAGACCCGCTTCCACATCCTCACCTATCGCACTGCCTACGATATCAATGTGTACAAACTCGTCGCGCTCCGCATCCTTCCCGTCTGGCTGATCATCATGGCTTCCTACCATCTCTACAACAAGCGCATCATCTTCGGCGGCATGGCGGAGTATTCCGCCATCTTCGGCGCGACAGCCGTGGGTATGGTGGCGCTGGTCGTCTACACCTTCCTCGACCGCTCGCTCACGTCCCCCATCTCCCGTGGCTGGCTGATCCTCGACTGGCTGTATGCCCTCATCCTCCTGGGGGGAGAGCGTTTCCTCTATCGGCGGTTCGTGTACTGGCTGCGCACCCGCGGCTTCTTCACCCGGCGGGCGCTCATCGTCGGCGTCAACGAGGAAGGCAAGCTCATCGCCTCACAACTGATGACCTCGCCGCGCCATGGCGTCGAAGTACTGGGCTTCGTTGACAACATCGTCAAGCGGGGGGCCAGCGTCGCCGGCCTGCCGGTGCTCGGTTCTATGGAAGGGCTGGACGCGCTCGTCCAGGTGCTCAACGTGGAACTGCTCATCATCATCCCCACCGCCCTGGAACGCCCCGCCCTCCTCGATCTCTACCGCGACTGGGCCTATCGCCAGGGTGTCGAACTCACCCTCTCCTCCGGGCTCTACGAACTCTTCACCACCGGCGTGCGCGTCCAATCCATCGGCAACCTGCCACTCATCAACCTCGATCGCACGCGCATCACCGGCGTGGACGCAGCCATCAAGCGGGCGATGGACATCGTCGGCGCGGCGATCGGAATCGCCGTCCTCTTCGTCCCCTACCTCATCGTGAGCTTCATCATTCGCCGTGATTCGCCCGGCCCGGCCATCTACCGTCGACGGGTCGTCGGCCTGGGCGGCAAGGAGTTCGATGCCTTCAAACTGCGCACGATGCGCGTCGACGCCGAAGCCTTTATGCGCTCCCATCCCGAACTGCGGCGCGAATGGCAGGAAAGCGGCAAGCTCAAAAACGATCCCCGCGTTACGCGCGTGGGGCGCATCCTGCGCCGCTACAGCCTCGATGAGCTGCCGCAACTGCTCAACGTCCTGCGCGGTGAGATGAGCCTCGTCGGGCCGCGGATGATCACGCCGGAGGAATTGCGCCACTTTGGCCCGTGGCGCTACAACCTCCTCACAGTGCGACCGGGCATGACGGGACTTTGGCAGGTCAGCGGACGCTCCGACCTGCCCTACGACGAGCGCGTGCGGCTGGATATGTACTACATCCGTAACTACTCCTTCTGGCTTGACCTGCGCATTCTCCTGGCAACGGTCAAAGTCGTTATGCGTGGAAGCGGTGCTTACTGAGGAACGAACGCTACTCATTCAGGCCCCTCTCGCCCTCCTGCTCGGCGGGGAAGGGTCGATGCCTGTACCGGTCTTGCGGCAACGCTACGAGACGCTGGCCGTTGCCCTGGATTACCGGCTGCACTTGCTCCTGCAAAGCACGGAGCGCCAAGAGGTGGAAATCACCGCGGGCGGCGGGGAACGGCAGGGCGATACCGTCGCCTTCGGCTGGCAGCGGAGCTTCGAGATGGCACGAGCCGCACTGCACTACTTCGGCCTGCGCGAACGGGTCGCCCTGCACCTGACAACGGAGATGCCACCCCGCGCCGGGCTGGCCATCCACGCCGCGGTGATCGCCGCCGCGGTGAAAGGGCTGGCCCTCTGGAGCGGGCTCAAGCTCAATCCGCTCCAGGTTGCGGCGATTGCGGTGGAGATCGCGCGGGCGGGCGGCGTGGAAGCAACGCCGCACATCTACGCCTCGGCCTTCGGCGGCATCCATCACCTGCGCTACGAGCCAGGACGCGAGGGGCGCAGCGCCCGCGTCAAAATGGATGCGCTCGAAGAGGCCACGCCATCCCTGCTGGAACGATGGGGACTGCTGGTCCTGCCGCCAGCGGCGGCCATTCGAGGCCCCATCGCGCCGCTCTGGCAGTCGGTGCGATCGGCGGCATGCCGTCATCGGCGCAACCAACGCCGCGTAGCGGCACTCCAGGCAGCCTGGAGCGCGGGCCGCGCCGACGAGGTCGCCGCGATCATCGGCGCTATCGGCGGCTTGGACGAAGCGGCCTTCATCGATCCGCCGCTGCTGGGGACGGCCTATCGAATGACGCGAGGAGAGGGCGTGCGAGGCGGCTTCCTCGTGCAAGACGGGATCGGATGCGCCCTGCTCCTCCTGGCTCCGCCGGAGAAGCATCCGGCCGTGCGCCAACGGCTTCAGACGCTGGGAGTGCAGATCGCGCCGCTGCGCCTCGCCCGCCGAAGCCCGCGGGCCTTCGCCGTGGAACCATGGCGGCGCAAACGCCCCGCCCGGCGCGGTTTCAGCGCCTTCATCGGCAGTTAAAGGGGGGAAAGATGAACATCTCATCGGCTGTTGCGACATACCTGGACGAAGTGCAGGCCATCATCGCCCGTATGCCCCAGGAACCAATCGCGCGCGTCATCGAACTGCTGCTGGCGGCCTCGGAGCGGGGCGCGACGATCTTCACCGCGGGCAACGGGGGGAGCGCGGCCACCGCCTCCCACTTCGCCGCCGACCTGGCGAAGGGGACGCTGGTCGCCGGGCAGCCGCGCCTCCGCATCGTGCCGCTGACCGACAACGTGCCCATCATCACCGCCTGGAGCAACGATGTCGCCTATGATGTCATCTTCGCCGAGCAAGTGCGCAGCTTGCTGCGCGAAGGCGACATTCTCATCCTCATCAGCGGCAGTGGCAACTCCCCCAACGTACTGCGTGCAGCGGAGGAGGCCAGGCAGCTCGGCGGCATCACCGTCGGCTTTTCGGGCTTCGATGGAGGCCAGCTCGCCAAGCTCGTGGACTATCCCGTCGTCATCCCGGCCCACAAGATGAGACAG
This sequence comes from Anaerolineae bacterium, assembly GCA_026991395.1. GTDB lineage: Bacteria > Chloroflexota > Anaerolineae > B4-G1 > SLSP01 > JALXBP01. Next base: position 5,976 of record JALXBP010000127.1, read on the forward strand.
ATCGAGGACGGGCATATGGTGCTTTGCCATCTCATCGCCGCCGTCATCCATGCACGGAGGCTGGAAGCCGTCGAGCAGACGGCGTAAGCCACCTCGGGAACATTTGCGAGAAGGAGAGGAAAGATGCAACCGGCGATTTTTCTCGACCGCGACGGCGTGATCTGCACCAACCGCGATGACTACGTGAAATCCTGGGAGGAGTTTGCCTTCCTTCCGGGGGCCAAGGAGGCCTTGCGCCTGCTGGCTACCCTCGAATGGCCCATCGTCATCGTTACCAACCAGTCCGCCGTGGGACGGAGGCTCATCGACCGCGCGACGCTCTCCGACATCCACCGCCGAATGGAGGCGGAGATCGTCGCCGCCGGAGGACGCATCGATGCCATCTACTACTGCCCCCACCTGCCGGAGGACAATTGTCCCTGCCGCAAACCCAATCCAGGGATGTTCCTCAGCGCCGCCAATGCGCTGAAGCTCGATCTCGCCAATTCGATCGCCGTCGGCGACGCGCTGAGCGATATCCGTGCCGCCGCGCGGGCCGGCATCCGGCGACGCTACCTCGTGCTGACAGGACGAGGGCAGGCAACCTTGCGCGAGGTTCAACACACCTACGATCCGCCCTACTTCATCGTCGCCAAAGATCTCCACACGGTCGCCCGCCAACTGCTGCACCAGAGTACGCCCTACGCCACCGAGCGGGCTGCCGCCGCAGAACGGCCATGAGCACCGAGCGTTCCTTGCAACCCGACGCCGCCGAAATCGCCCGCCGCAAGGGACGGCTGCGCTACTACGTCGAGGGGATGTCCACCTCGCCCGCCGCCTACCTCCTCGAACAGACGCTCTACGCCCTCTTTGCAAGGATACCCGGCCTGCTCGGCATCGGGCTGCGGGCGCTGACCTACCGCCTCATCCTCCACAGCGAAGGGTGGCCGGCCATCGAGGACGACGTGCGTCTGGCGCAGGCGGGCAACATCCACCTGGGGAAGGGCGTCTATCTCGACCACGGCTGCTACCTGCACGCCTGCCCGCAGGGCATCTTCATCGGGGCGGAAAGCTTCGTGATGCACAACACGGAGCTTCACGTTTACAACTTTCGCGGGATGCAGCAGTCGGGCATCTGGATCGGGCGCAAGTGCTTCATCGGCGAATCGACCATCATCCGAGGGCAGGGCGGCGTCCACATCGGCGACGAGGTGCTCATCGCCCCCGGCGTGAAGGTGATGGCGATCAACCACCTCTTCGGCGATCGCAGCCGCGCGGTGATGGCGCAGGGCATCGAGGCGAAGGGGATCACCATCGGCGACGGGGCCTGGATCGGCGCGGGCGCGATCATCCTCGACGGGGTAACGGTGGGCGCGGGCGCGGTCATCGGTGCGGGCGCGGTGGTCACGAAGAGCATCCCGCCGCACTGCGTCGCCATCGGGACCCCGGCGCACGTCGTCAAGCAGATCGGAGTCGAGCCGACTACCTCGAAACGGACAAGCTCGACAGAGGACAAAGGAGGGTAGCGTGAACGAAGCCAAAGTGACGGAGGAGGCGGCGGCGCAGGGACACCTGCTCTCCGTCGTCATCCCGGCCTATAACGAAGAAGAGGGGATCGAGGCGATCATCGAGCGCGTGCTGGCCGTCCGCCCGGCGCTGGAGGCGATGGGCGTCGGCCTGGAGGTGATCGTCGTGGACGACGGCTCGCACGACCGAACGGTGGAGAAGGTGCAGGCCCATCCGGAGGTCGTCCTGCTGCAGCACAGCCGCAATCAGGGCTACGGCGCGGCGCTGAAGACGGGCTTCCATCACGCCCGTGGCGACCTGCTCGGCTTCCTCGATGCCGACGGGACCTATCCGCCGGAGCACTTCCCGCAACTCTGCCGGGCGGCGCTGGCCGGGGCCGACCTGGTCATCGGCTCGCGGATGGCCGGGGAGGAGAGCGAGATGCCGCTCGTGCGGCGCATCGGCAACTTCCTCTTCGCCAACCTGGTGACGCTGGTCAGCGGGCGTCGGGTCAGCGACAGCGCCAGCGGGATGCGCGTCATCCGCCGCGAGGCCCTGCCCCGGCTCTACCCGCTCCCCGACGGGCTGAACTTCACCCCGGTGATGAGCACCCGCGCGATGCACGAAGCCATCGAGGTCGTCGAGGTCCCCATCCCCTACCGGGAGCGGCAGGGGCGCTCCAAGCTGAGCGTCGTCCGCGACGGCCTGCGCTTCCTGACGACCATCGTCTGGACGGCGTTGACCTACAATCCGGTGCGCCTGTTGGGCGGCGCAGGGCTGGGGTTGATCCTCTTCGCAGCGATCGTCGTCGTCGGCCTCGTCATCGCACGGCTGGGCGGGACCACGCAACTCGGCTCGTGGGGTGTGCTGGGGGTCTTCGCGGGCGGCGTCGCCGCCGTGCTCGGCGCGATGCTCTTCGCGCTGGGGGCGACCTTCAACCACCTCGTCTCGCTCTTCGAGCAACGCCCGGTGCGCCGGGGGCTGTTCGGCAAGCCGATCTTCACCCCGCCGCTGGAGGAACAGTTCTGGTGGATGGGGACGCTCGTCCTCGGCGGCGGGCTGCTGCTCGGCCTCTTCGATCTCTGGGCCGCGCTGCACGCCTGGCCGATGAGCCGCCTCTGGCTCTACCTGCTCGGCTCGGCGATGGCGATCCTCCTCGGTACCGAGTTGATCGTCTTCTGGATCATCATCGCCGTGCTGGAGACGCTGCGCCGCCGCGACGCAGCCATCGTCAGCGATATGGAGGGTGGCGAATGTCTGCCGTAGTCAACCGTGGACGAGGATTCCGTGAGTTCGTGCCGCCGCCGCATTTCCCCAACGCTGACGCCGCAGTTTACGAGGCGCGTCATCGGCGACCGGAGGAGGCGGTGGACATCCTCTTCGTCAACCCGCCCGCCCCGGACCGGGGCATCTGGATTCGCAGCCAGCACCGCGTGGGGCGACGCTCGCGCGAGGGGATGATCTGGCCGCAGGTGAGCCTGGCGCAACTGGCGGCGCTCTTCCCCGACTACAAGGTGGCGGTCATCGACGCCATCCCCACGCGAATGAGCTGGCCCGACTTCGAGGCGGAACTCGAACGGCTGCGACCGCGCTACTACGTAACGCAGGTTACCGCGCCGACGCTGCGCAACGATATGTACGGGGCCTTCCTTGCCCGCAGCCTGGGCGCGAAGACGATCGCCTTCGGCACGCACGTTACGCCCGTCCCGCTGGAGACGATGGAGGCCTTCCCTGCGCTCGACTACGTCCTCATCGGCGAACCGGAGTTGACCCTGCGCGAACTGGTGGACTTCTCGGAGCGGGAGGCGGGGCGAGGTGAGCGCCCCCTGGAGGCCGATTTCCGTCGGAGGCTGGACAAGCTCTTCCGCGACAGCGACCCGACGTGGGAGGGGATCGCCGCCGATCTGTCGGGCATCAAGGGGCTGGTCTGGCGACGGGGCAGCGAGGTCGTCATCAACCCGCCGCGTCCCTTCATCCGCCACCTGGACGACCTGCCCATCCCCCGCCACGAGTTGCTGCCGCTGAAGCATTACCGCGCCCCGCTGGTCAAAGGCTCCTACGCCTTCGTCGTCACCAGCCGGGGATGTCCGGCAGGCTGCCGATTCTGCATCAAGCACGTCTCCTACGGGCAGTCGGTGCGCTTCCGCTCGCCGGAGAATGTGCTGGAGGAACTGGAGTACCTCGTCTCGCTCGGCGTCCACAGCGTCCATATGTACGCCGACCTCTTCACCGTCAGCCGCGAGCAGGTGACGGGCATCTGCGAGGGCATCCTGGAGCGCAAGCTCAACATCCGCTGGACCTGCAACAGCCGCGTGGACTTCGTCGATCCGGAGATGCTGCAGTTGATGCACCGCGCGGGCTGCTGGATGATCTCCTGGGGCATCGAATCGGGCAACCGCGAGATTCTGCGCCGTGTGCGCAAGGGGATCACACCGGAGCAGGTCGAACGGGCGCTGCGCTGGTCGCGCGAGGCGGGCATCCACAACTGGGGCTACTTCATCATCGGCCTGCCGGGCGAGACGGAGGAGACGATCCAGGAGACGATCCGCTTCGCCAAGAAGCTGCCGCTCGACCTGGCACTCTTCCACATCGCCGCCCCCCATCCCGGCACGCCCTTCTTCTTCGAGGTGGTGGAAAACGGATGGTTCCGCCCCGGCACGCAATGGGAGCAGGTGGATATGGATCGTTCTACCGTGCTCGACTACCCCAACCTCCCCGCCGAGCGGCTGGAATACTGGGCGCGGGTTGCCTTCCGCTCCTGGGCCTTCCGTCCTCGACCAATGTTGACCTATCTCAAAATGATGCTAAGCTCTCCTGCACTGCTGGGCACGGCCCTGCGTATCGGCCTGGAAAGCCTGGGATGGGCAGCGGGGTAACCCGCAACCGACATGCCTGCCGTCATCGAGCCACGGAGAACGACGTAAGGAGCCGAGGGATGAGCAAAAAGACGATCCTGTGCATCGAGGACGAGGAAGATATCCGCGACCTCTATCACATCGTCCTCACACGGGCGGGATACGACTACCACTACGCGGCAGGCGGCTATCAGGGCCTGAGCATGGCCCGCGAACTGAAGCCCGACCTCATCATCCTCGACCTGATGATGCCCGACCTCAACGGCATCGATGTGCTCCACTCGCTCAGCGAGGACACAGAACTGCAGCGGATTCCCGTGCTCATCATCACGGTGCGCGATTTGGAAGCCGAGATGCTCATCCACAAGCTCAGCGAGCATGCCAATCTCGTGGGCTACATCCTCAAGCCCTTTCCTTTGCACCACCTGATCCACGAGATCGAACGTATCTTCGGTATGGATATGGCGGTTGACAAATACGCCACGTCCACCTATAATGAGGACGCCAAAGGCGTCGATGGGGAGGAGTAGGCTGCACGTCCCCGGCGAACCGAGTCATCGGGCAGAGAGGGGAGCCTTGGCTGCAAGCTCCCTGCGGGTCAAACGGTAGCCGAAGTCGCCCCGGAGTCGAGAGGTCGAAAGCGAACGAGTAGGCCCCTACGGGTTCGCCCGTTACAGCGAAGGCCCTTCCTCGTGAGGGCTGTGAGCGCACCGCTATGCGGTGAATCAGGGTGGTACCGCGGAGTTCCACTTCGTCCCTGACGAAGTGGAACTCTTTTGTATGTGGGCACTTATGAAGGAGGTGAAGGGATGACGACGAAACTTTCCAAAGTCTACAACCCCAAGGAACACGAATCCGCCATCTACGAGTTCTGGGAATCACGCGGCTACTTCAAGCCGGAGACGCTGGTCGAACTTGGGCTGGCCTCACGCGAGGGACCGCGTTTCTGCATCACCATGCCGCCGCCGAACGTTACCGGCGTCCTCCACCTGGGACACGCGATGACCGCCGCGACGGAGGACCTAGTAACGCGCTACCATCGGATGAAAGGCGACGAGACGCTCTTCCTCCCCGGCACCGACCACGCGGGCATCGCCACGCAGAACGTGGTCGAGCGCGAGATCGGCAAGGAGGGGCTGACCCGCCACGACCTGGGGCGCGAGGCCTTCCTGGAGCGCGTCTGGGCCTGGAAGGAGAAGACGCACGCCCGCATCACCGACCAGCACCGCCGCCTCGGGGTCTCCTGCGACTGGAGCCGCGAGCGCTTCACCCTGGACGAGGGATTGAGCCACGCGGTGCGCGTCGCCTTCCACACGCTCTATCAACAGGG
>JALXBP010000128.1 GCA_026991395.1 Anaerolineae bacterium
ACCGCCACATCGAATCGCTCCTCGTCGCCGACTGCGGCACGGTGATGACCAAACTCCTCCTCCTCGAACGGGTCGAGGGCAGCTACCGCTTCGTCGCGCAGGCCGAGGCCCTGACGACGATCAATCCCCCGTGGAACGATGTGAGCGTGGGCGTGGTGCAGGCCATCGAATCGCTGGAGGAGATCACCGGGCGCACGCTCTACGAGGGAGGCCAGCTCATCACTCCGCAACAGGGGATGCGCGGTGTGGATGCTTTCGTCGTCGTGCTCAGTGCCGCCAAACCGCTCCAGGCGCTCCTGGCCGGGCTGGTGAAGGAAATGAGCCTGGAGAGCGCCCAACGTGCCGCCGCCGCGACCTACACCCACGTCGTGGGGACGCTCCAGCGGGAAGGGAGCCTCCGGCTTCCGGAGGAATCTTGGGCACGCGCCGTGCGCGACCTGGCTCCCGATGTCATCCTCCTCGTCGGAGGCGTGGACGGCGGGGCCACGCGCCCCGTCCTCGAGCTGGCCGACGCCATCGCGCTGGGCATCTCCCTGCTCGACGAGAACGAACGCCCGCGCGTGATCTACGCGGGCAACGATCGCCTGCGTCCCGTCATCACCAAGCGGCTGGGGCGCGTTACCCAGGTGCAGGTCGTGGACAACATCCGTCCCACGGTGGAGACCGAACATTTGGGACCGGCACAGGAACTCTTGGAGACGATCTACGTCGAGGAGCGACTGGAACACACGCCGGGCATCGAGGTACTGCAATCGTGGAGCCAGCAGCCGATTATGCCGACCGCCGCCGCCTTCAGCCGCGTGATCGAGTATCTCTGGCACCAGGAAAGCCGCCCCGACCGCGGCGTTCTGGGCATCGACGTGGGCGCTTCCACCACGACGGTCGTCGCCTGCTTCGACGGCCAGGCGCAGCTTTCCGTCCACGCCGAGCACGGCCTGGCCTTCGGCCCGCTGGAGTGGGTCAAGCGCCGCGGCATCGAACAGATCACCCGCTGGCTGCCGGAGGAGATCGACGAGGAGGAGGTGTGGAATCTCCTCTACAACCGTCAACTCTTCCCCTGGACGGTTCCCCAGCAGATGCAGGAGCTGTGGATCGAACAGGCCATCGTGCGCGAGATGCTGCGCGGCGCACTGGAGCTTGCGCGTCCCGCCTGGTACCTCGGCGGGGTCGTCTCCGATCCCGGGATGATGCCTCCCCTCAGCCCCATCCTCATCTCCGGCGGCGGCATCGTCCATATGCCCCGCCCCGGCCAGGCCCTGCTGGCCGTCCTCGACGGGGTGCAACCGGTCGGCATCGCCAAACTCCTGCTCGACACGAATCGCACGGCCCCGGCGCTGGGCGCTGTGGCCGCCGTCAAGCCGCTGGCCGCCGTCTCCACGCTGGAGGCGGGGACGCTCGTGCCGCTGGGCACGGTCATTTCGCCGGTGGGCAAGGGACGCAAACATGAGGTGATCCTGAAGATGAAGATCACCTACGACGACGGCACCGAACTGAAGGTGGAGGCCCGTGAGGGCGAATTGGAAATCTGGCCACTTCTGCCCGGACATCGCGCCCGGCTCGACATCAAGGTCAACCGGCGCTTCGACATCGGCTTCGGGCCGGGGCGCTCCAGTCCGGAGCCCATCGAGGTCGAAGGCGGGCTGGTCGGCCTGGTCGTCGATGGCCGCGGCAGGCCGCTCGCCCTGCCGGAAGATGACGAGCGCCGCCGAGATGCGCTGCGGCGTTGGCTGTGGGACGTGGGAGGCTAACGATGCACCACCTGCCCTACTCGATCATCAACGCGGCTACCCGTATCTTCATCACCCGCCGCCTGCCCCGCGAGGGCGAAGTCACCGTGCGGGAAGGGGAATACGTCGAACCGACGACCATCGTCGCGCAGACGACCGTCCACGCCGATTTCCGCGTCGTCAACATCGCCCAGGCGCTGGACGTCCCCCCCAAGAAGGCCCGGCGCTATCTCAAGGTGAAGATCGGGCAAGCTGTCGAGGAGGGCGACATCCTGGCCGGACGCGGCGTTCTCCTGTCGCGCTCGACCGTCCGCGCCCCGATGGACGGCATCATCACCGGCTACGGGCGGGGCCGTCTGCTGGTGGAGAAGCGGGCGGCACGGCTTCCCCTGCCCGCCCTCGTCTCCGGCGTCGTCGCGCAGATATTGCCGAGGCAGGGTGTCGTCATCGAGGCCGTCGGAGCCTACATCCAAGCGGCGTGGGGCAACGGCAAGGAAGGCTACGGGCCGCTCCTGCCGCTGACCAAGACGGCCCGCCGTCCCCTGCGTGCAAAGCGCATCGACACGGGGGCACAGGGCGCGATCATCGTCGGTGGAGCGACGCTCGACGAGGAGGCACTGGACCAGGCGATCGAGATGCAGGTACAGGGCATCATCGTCGGCGGCGTCCCTTCCCGCCTGATCCCGCGCCTGATGGAGGTCGATTTCCCCGTCATCGCCACCGAGGGAGTGGGGAAGATCGCCATCTCCAGGCCCGCCTTCCGCCTGCTGCGCACGCTCAAGGGACGGCAGGCTTCCGTAAGCGGGCAGTTGAGGACACGCTGGGATGCCGAGCGCCCCTTCATCTTCGTCGCGATGCCACTGGACGATGCCCACATCATCGACCCGGAGATTCCACTCGGCATAGGCGACACCGTTCGAGCCTTGCGCCCGCCCTACCAGGGGATGACGGGCACCATCGCCGCATTTCCGCTCCACGACGAGATGCTCGAAACGGGCACGCGGCTCCCCGGCATCGAGGTGCAAGTCGAGGAAGAGACCGTCTTCGTTCCCTACTTGAACCTGGAGCGCGTCTTGTAGCGGGAAGCACGACAGCTTGCACGGTCCCCCGGCCTGTGGTATAGTTACCTAAATCAGTTTGGCAGTGATGCAGAAGGAGGAGCGATGTCCGACGACCTGCGCGACCCATTTGACGAGGAGATGTTCCTGGAACCGGTGGATGAAATGGATGAAGAAGCCGCCGCCGAGGAGGGAGAAGAGAACAACATCGAGGCGGGCAACCGCACCTTCATCATCGCCGTCTCCGTCTTGGGCGGATTGCTCGTGCTGGCCATCGTCGCTTTCCTGGCTTGGGCCTTCTTCCTCAACCCGCAGCGGCAGGCGGCGACACCGGCAGCCTCGGAGAGCGCCGTAGCCGTCGCCTCCCAGGAGAGCGCGGCAGAGGAGCAGAGCGCCCAGGCGGGTGACACGACCGCCGCCCCCGGCGAGGGCAACGAGAGCGCCGAAGCAGGGGAAACGGCCACCGGCTCCGCTGCAACGACGGAGAGCAGCGGAGGCTCCGGCCAGTCCACGGCAGAGCCTTCACCCAGCGAGACGGCGACGGAGAGCAGCGAGAACGGGGAGAACGGCGGCACACTTTCCGGCGCATCCGCCTCCCCTTCGCCGATGCTCAGCCCGACGCCCACGCCGACCCCGCTCATCCAGCCAACGAAGACACCTACGGCAACGCCGGAGGGCACGGAAGGCGAAGGGACGGCCGAAGCTACGCCCGGCGGCGAGATCTCGGGCAGCGCCGTTACCCCCTCGCCGACCCCGCGTCCACCGACCC
>JALXBP010000129.1 GCA_026991395.1 Anaerolineae bacterium
GTGCATGCAGCGCGGCGGGGTGCGGGGCGGGAGGGCGGGGAGGGAGCGCAGTACCTCCTTCAGTTGCGCTTCCGGCTCCTGCGTCTCGACGAGGAGGACGCGCAGGCCGCGCCGCCGGGCCAGTTCGCGGTCGCGGGTGAGGAGGATGCGCCCTTCGGCGCGGGCGCGGTGGGCCAGCGTCGCGTCATCGTCACGACTGTAGCAGGCATCGTAGCCGAGCAGGCGCAGCCAGCGGGCCAGCTTGCCCAGCATCGCATCGAGGAGCAAGCGCGGGGTCTCGCTCATGCGCCGACCGGCGCGGCGGCCTCCTGCTCGGCGGAGGGGAGGGGAAACAGGCCGCCCTCGTCGGCATCCATCACGATCGTCTCGCCGGGATGGTAGTCGCCCGCGAGGATGGCGTCGGAAAGCGGCGCTTCGATCTCCTGCTGGATGAGCCTGCGCAGCGGGCGCGCGCCGTACTCCTCGCTGTAGCCGTGTTCGGCCAGCCAGTCGAGCGCCGCCGCGGTGAGGTGGAGGTCGAAGCCGCCTTCCCGCAGCCGCCGCCGCACCTTCTCCACCTCCAGTTCGACGATGCGCCGCAGCGCCTCGCGGTCGAGGGGGCGGAAGATGATGATGCCATCGAGCCGGTTGAGGAACTCCGGGCGGAAGAGCTTGCGCAGCCGCGTCCTGAGGTTGCGGCTCATCGCCTCGTAGATGGCCTCGTGGTCGTTCGTTTCGCCGAAGTGAGAGGCGAAGCCGAGGGCTCCCTGGCGGCGAATCTCGTCGGCCCCCACGTTGGAGGTGAGGATGAGCAGCGTGTTGCTGAAGTCCACCTTGCGCCCGCGGGCATCGGTCAGCGTGCCCTCTTCCATAATCTGCAGCAGCATATTGAAGGCGTCCGGATGGGCCTTCTCGATCTCGTCGAAGACGACGATGGCATACGGACGCCGCCGGATGGCCTCGGTGAGCTGACCGGCCTCTTCGTAGCCGACGTAGCCCGGCGGCGCGCCCACCAGCCGGGAGACGGTGTGGCGCTCCATGAATTCGGACATATCCAGTTGGATGAGGGCCTCCTCGCTGCCGAAGAGGAACTCGGCCAATGCCTTGGCCAGTTCCGTTTTGCCCACGCCGGTCGGGCCGAGGAAGATGAAGGAGCCGATGGGGCGGTGGGGGTCCTTCAGGCCGGCACGGGCGCGGCGCACGGCCTGGGCGATGGCGGCGATGGCCTCCTGCTGTCCGACGACGCGGCGGGCCAGCGCCTCCTCCATATCGAGCAGGCGGCGACTCTCCTCCTCCGCCAGTTGGCTGATGGGGATGCCCGTCCACATCGCAACGATCTCCGCGATGTCCTCTGCCCCGACGCGCATATCCGAGTTCCTGGCCTCGACGTCGCGCAGTCGCTGCATCTCCTCTTCCAGCCGCTTCTCCTCCTCGCCGAGGGCCGTCGCGGCTTCGTGCTCACCTTCGGCGATGAGGCGATTGCGCCGGATGCGCAGGTCTTGCAGGGCCTCGAAGATCTCCCGCATCCGCTTGGAGGTCGGCGATTTGTACATCCGCACGCGAGAGGCGGCCTCGTCCATCAGGTCGATGGCCTTGTCCGGCAGGTAGCGGTCGGAGACGTAGCGGGCCGAAAGGCGGACGGCGGCCTCTAAGGCCTCGTCGCTGATCCGCAGGTTGTGGTGCTGCTCGTAAGCGTAGCGGATGCCGCGCAGAATCTCCAAGGTCTTCTCCGGTGAGGGCTCTTCGACGATGACCGGCTGGAAGCGCCGCTCCAGGGCCGGGTCGGCCTCGATGTATTTGCGGTATTCGTCTAACGTCGTTGCCCCGATGCACTGCAGTTCGCCGCGGGCCAGCGCCGGTTTGAGGATGTTGGCGGCGTCGATGGAGGAACCGGCAGCGCCTGCGCCGACGAGCATATGCACCTCGTCGATGAAGACGATGGTGTTGCTCGACTTGAGCGCCTGCAGCACCTGCTTCAGCCGTTCCTCGAATTGGCCGCGGTACATCGTCCCGGCCACGAGGGAGCCGATATCCAGTTGCACCAGGCGCTTGTTGAGGATCGGGCCGGGCACGCCGCCCGCGACGATCCGCTGGGCCAGTCCCTCGACGATGGCCGTCTTCCCGACGCCCGGCTCGCCGATGAGGGCGGGGTTGTTCTTGGTGCGGCGGGCGAGGATTTGGATGACGCGCTCGATCTCTTTTTGCCGCCCGATGACGGGATCGAGTTTGCCCTCCCGCGCCTTCTCCGTCAGATCGACGGTCAGTTGGGCGAGCAGGGCTTCGGCGGTGTTTTTGGAAGGGAGCGGATGGCCGCCCTGCGGGGTTTCGGCGCGGCGCGGGCGTTCTCGCCGGGGCGGGGGCATCAGTTGGAGCAGGCGGCGGCGCACAATGTCCACCGTCAGCCCGGCCTGGGCGAGGATGGCGAGGATGATCCCCTCCTGCTGCCGGAGCAGTGCCAGCAGCAGGTGCTGTGTATCGACGACGGGGCTGTTCTGTCGTCGTGCCTCCTCCAGGGCCATCGTGAGGAGGGTCTCCGTACTGTGGCGAAGTTTCGGCTCTTCGCCCTGGAGCAGTCCGGCACCGGAGAGCCGCTCGACGACGGTGAGGACGAAGCGGGGATGGAGGCCCAGGTCGCGCAGGACGCGCCCCGCCATGCCTTCCCCCTCCATCAGCAGGCCGATGAGGATATGCTCCGGGCCGATGCTGTTGTGCCGCATGCGTGTGGCCTCGCGCTTGGCGAAAAAGAGCACTTCCTTCGCCGCCGGTGTGAATCGCTCCAGGTTGTCTCCCATCGTTCTTTCTCCTCCTGCTTCCATTATAGCACATCCGCTTGGGGGACAAGGCGCGAGGCAGCTTCGTTGACAGGCACCTTTCTCTCGTCTATACTCGTGTCGAAACGAGAGGCGCTGTACTGCGTAGGAGGTATGTCGCAGCACACTTCGGGAAGCTCGAAAGGAGGCGTTCGATGAAGAAGCTGCTCATTCGCTGGGGGATCAGCGCGGCGTCGATCTTCGTGGCCGCCTGGCTCCTGCCGGGCATCAGCGTGCACGGGGGCGGCTGGTCGGTCTACTTCGTGATGGCGATCATCCTCGGCCTGGTCAACGCCATCCTCCGCCCCATTCTCAAGCTGTTGACCTGTCCGCTCGTCCTGCTCACGCTGGGGCTTTTTACCCTGGTCATCAATGGCATCGCGCTGTGGGTTGCCTCGCTCATCGCCCGCTCGATGGGGGTGCACTTCTACGTCGCCGATTTCTGGTCGGCCTTTCTCGGTGCCATCATCATCAGCGTCGTGAGCGTCATCCTGAACGCCATCGTCAAGGACGATGATGATTGAGGCGCGTTAGCCCTCCATCGCCCGCAATGCTTCGATGATCTCGGCGGCCAGGTCGTACCGCCCGAAGGGCGGGGTGATGTAGATGCCGTCCGCCCAGGGGCGCACCGCCTCGATGACCTCGAGGCTAATGCGCACGCCCTCCTGGGCGGCCTCCTCGCCCGCGGCCTCCAGGCGGCGGAAGGCTTCGTCGGAGATGGTGATGCCGGGCACCTCGTTGTGGAGGAAACGGGCGTGGCGCACGCTGTAGAGCGGTAGCAGCCCGACCATGATCGGTACAGGGAAGGGGCCGAAGCGTGCCTCGTAGCTTTCGAGGAAGCGGTGGGCGCGTTCGGCGTCGTAAACGGGCTGGGTGATGAAGAAGTCCGCCCCCGCTTCGATCTTCTGGCGGGCGTTCTCCAGCCCTCGTTCCAGGTCGGAGGGCATCAGGCTGAGCGCCGCGCCGACGAAGAAAGAGGCCCGCCGCCCCAGTTCGCGTCCGGCGTGGTCGATCCCCGCGTTCAGCCCCTGCTTGATGAGGCGGATGAGGCCGGAGGGCACGATGTCGAAGTTGTCCATCGCGTCGGGGTAGTCGCCGATGGAGGTCGGGTCGCCGAGGATGACGAAGATGTTGCGGATGCCCAGGGCGTGGGCGGCCAGGAGGTCGCCCTGCACGCGGAGGATGTTCCGCCCGCGCGTGGGGAAGTGGAGCACCGTCTCGATCCCCACCTCCTGCTGGATGAGGTGGCAGACGGCCCAGGGACTCATCCGCATCCGCGCCATCGGGCTGTCGGCGACGTTGATCACGTCGGCCCCCGCTTCGGCGACGAGCCGCGCTCCGGCGAGGACCTTGTGGCAGGAGATGGTGCGCGGCGGGTCGATTTCCACCGAAACGGCGAGCCGCTCACCGTCCAGCGCCTGCTGCAGCCGCGTCGGGCGGGCCTCCGGCGGGCGAGGCGGTTCGCTTTCCACCACCTGGAGCACCGTGAGTTCGACCGCCTTCGCCGTCGGCGTATCGAGGGCCTTGCGCATCGCCGCGATGTGCTTCGGCGTCGTCCCGCAGCAGCCGCCGATGAGCGTTACGCCGATCTGGCGGAAGGCGAGCGCGTAGTCGGCGAAGTAGTCGGGCGTGGCGGGGTAGAGGATGCGCCCGCCGACGCTCTCCGGCCATCCGGCGTTGGGGACGGCGGCGTAGCGGGCCTCCGGTACCTCCTGCATCATCCGCCGTACCAGCCGCAGCACCTGCGCCGGCCCGCTGGAGCAGTTGACGCCGATGAGGTCGGCCCCGCTTTCGTAGAGCTTGCGGGCGATCTTCTCCGGCTCGTCGCCGAGGACGGTGCGGTCATCGCGGGTGAAGGTCATCGTGGCGACGATGGGCAGGTCGCAGACCTCACGGGCGGCGGCGATCGCCTCCCGAATCTCGTGCAGGTCGGTGAAGGTCTCCAGCACGAGGAGATCGACCCCCGCTTCCACCAGCGCGATGATCTGTTCGGCGAAGGCCGCGCGTGCTTCCGTGGCCTTGATCCTCCCGAAGGGGGCCAGGCGCACGCCTAACGGCCCCACGTCTCCGGCGATGAGCACATCCTCCCGAAAGGCTCCCATCACCACACGGCGGGCCAGTTCGACCCCGGCGCGGTTGATCGCCTCGACGGCATCTTCCAGGTCGTGCTCCGCCAGCTTGTAGCGATTCGCGCCGAAGGTGTTCGTCTGGATGATCTGTGCTCCCGCTTCGATGTAGGCGCGGTGAATCTGTGCCACCAGCGCCGGGCGGGTGATGTTCAGATGGTCGAAGCAGGCGTCGATGCTGATGCCGTAGTTGTGGAGCATCGTCCCCATCGCGCCGTCGCGCAGGATGGGCAGGGAGGCTGTGCGCAGCATCTGCCGGAAACGATTGTCGTCCATACGTCCTCCTGCATTCCCCAAAGCGATCTGTGGGGAGACTCGGAAACCCGAATCCAAGTTACATCCGTTTCCTTACATTTGCCCCTCGCTAATGTAAGGAAATGCCGAAAAACTTACCTTAGCTCCCCTGAAGTACGATCTCGATGATAGCCGGGCCATCTCGCGACTGCCTGGGGCCTGGTTTGTGCGGGAACTGTTCGCAAAAAGAAAACGCCTCTGCGATGAGAGGCGTCCGCTGCTCCCCCCTCATCTTCCAGGATGCGACTCCTGCCGGATTTGGCACCTTCCGCATAGCGGCGGTTGCCGAGGTTTCATCGGGCCGGTCCCTCCGCCTCTCTCGATGAGTGGGCGCATTCTACCGGCAACGGCGGGATTGTCAAAGCAGGCGGCGATGAGCCTCGCCGCGCAGCACAAAGGCGCGGAGGGTGTCGAGCCTGGCCGAGAGGCTCCGCGCCCCCGCGCCTTCATCGTCTTCCCGTCGCTCAGAGCAGGCCGAGGTTGCTGTAATCGCCCAAGGTCAGGCGGATGGCCTTGGGGCGCACGGGGGATTGGGTGATGACGACGTGCCGCCCGATGAGGCTGTCCTGAATGCGGGCGGGGAGGGCTTCGATGCGGCTGTGCTCCAGCACGATGGAGCGCTCGATCTCGCTGTCGCGGATGAGGCAATCGTGGTAGATGGAGGTGAAGGGGCCGACGTAGGCGTTGACGATGCGCGTATTCCGCCCAATGATCGCCGGCCCGCGGATGACGCTGTTGATGACCTCCGCGCCCTGCTCGACGGTAACGCGGCTATCGACGACCGATTCGCGATCCACGTAGCCGTCGATGTGCGGCTGCAACTCCTCGAGGACGAGGCTGTTCGCCTCCAGCATATCGCCGGGGCGACCGGTGTCGATCCACCAGCCGCGGTGGATGTAGGGATAGACGTCGTAACCCTGCTCGACGAGCCACTGGATGGCATCGGTGATCTCCAGTTCGCCGCGCCACGAGGGGGTGATGGCGTTGACCGCCTCGAAGATGTGGTGATCGAACATATAGATGCCGACGAGCGCCAGGTTGGAAGGCGGAACCTTCGGCTTTTCCACCAGGCGGACGATCCGCCCTTCCTCGTCCAGTTCGGCCACGCCGTACTGTTCGGGGTGCGCGACCTCGGTGAGGACGATCTGGCTATTCCAGGAGGAATCGGCGAACTGCTCGATGAGGCGGGAGATGCCACCCTGGATGACGTTATCGCCCAAGAACATCACGAAGCGGTCGTCGCCGAGGAAATCGCGGCTGATCTTGACGGCGTGCGCCAGGCCGAGCGGGGCTTCCTGGTGGATGTAGGTGATCTTCACGCCCCAGCGGCTGCCGTTCCCGACCGCCTGCTTGATCTCCGGCGCGGTATCGCCGACGACGATGCCGATCTCGTCGATGCCCGCATCGTGGATCGACTCGATGACGCGGAAGAGGACAGGCTTGTTCGCCACGGGGATGAGCTGCTTGGCGCTGGTGAAGGTGAGCGGGTAGAGCCGCGTCCCCTTGCCTCCGCTGAGAATCAGTCCTTTCATCGTTCCGAACCCTCCTTCACGCGGTGAGCTAATAACCCTGCCAGAGGTGCTTCCTCTCGGCGTCGAGGAGCACCGCGCCGATCGTTTTCACCTGCCATTCCTCTAAGATAGCCTTGGCCTCGGTGAGCCGATCCCGACGGGTGCGTCCGGCACGCACGGTGAGCACCAGGCCGTCGCAATAGGCGGCGAGCGCCGCGGCATCGGTTACGGCGGTAACCGGCGGCGCGGTGAAGAGAACGATCGCCGCTTCCTGCGTCAGGCGGCGCACGAGCGCCCCCATCTTCTGCGAGGCGAGCAAGTCGGCGGCGTTGAGGGGAGGATGGCCCGCCGTGAGCAGCCGCAGCCCCTCGATCCCCGTCTCGTGCAGGGGGAGGGGAGCCTCGCTCTGCAGGACGGCCTCGCTGAGGCCCTCGCCGTTCTCCTGCGCGAAGAGGGTGTGCAGCCGCGGGCGGCGCAGATCGGCATCGGCGACGATCACCTTCTCGCCGCCGCGTGCGATGACGACGCCGAGGTTGGCGACGACCCCCGCCGTCCGTCCCTCGTCGGGCGAGGGCGGGGCGAAGACGACGGCGTGCAGGGGCCGGTCGAGACCGGCGTACACCAGACTCGTGCGCAGGGCGCGGTAGGCCTCCGCCGCCTCCGAATCCGGCGCTGTCTGTGTGATGAGCGTGCTTTCCTTCATCGTCCTTCTCCTTTGCGAACGCGGACCGGCTCAGGAATGGGGCGGGATGACGCCGAGGATGGGCAGCCCTGCTTCGCTTTCCAGTTCCCGTGCCGAGGTAATCAGCCCGGCCTCCAGCCATTCCAGCCCGATGACGATGACGATGCCCAGCAGGAGGCCGAAGACGAAGCCCGCCGCCGTGTTGATCTTCGTCTTGGGACGCAGCAGGCGGTAGGTCGGCTCTTCGAGGATGGTGGCGAAGACGCGATCTTCCTTGCGCTGCTTCTGGTTCTCGCTATTGCGCCACTGGACGAGGAGTTCGGCCCAGTGCTTGGCGATGCGGTTGGCCTCCTCGCCGTCGGTATCGTCCACGTCGATCTGGATGATCATCTGCTGGCTGTCGGAGGCGATCTTCACCTTCCCCTTGAGCGTCTCCGCGCTCATCATCAGCCCCAGGTCGTCGATGACCTGCTGGGCCATCTTGCGGGTGTACATCATCGAAACGTAGGAATCGAGCAGGATTTTTACCGTCTGCGCCTGTCCCCAGTCGATACGGGCGGCCTGGATGCCGATGCGCACGCTGGAGCGGTAGACCGGTCGCTGCAGCTTGCTGAAGCCGAAGGCGCTCATCGCCGTAACCAGCGCGGTGATGAGGATGATCCATCCGCGGCGTCGCAGGATGGCCAGGTAGTTCTCGATCTTCACCGTGATGCCTCCTTGGATGGATGCCTACCCCTGGCCGCGCAGGCGCAATCGTGCCAGACGGCAATAGGGGCAGCTCGTGCCCACGTATTCCCGCCCGCAGGTGGGGCAGACCTTTTTCTCCATCGGATGCTCCGACTCGTCGGCGATGGCGATCAGCGTCATCGCTTCCCCATCGTAGGCGGCGAGGAAGGCGTCCAGCGGCTCCGTCCCCACGTACCATCGCCCCTCTTCGTCCTGGTGGAGCACGCCCTGAAGGGTGGTCCCTTCGAGTTGCAGGGCTTGTCGTTTCAGTTCGCGAATGCTCGCTTTGCGGTAGGCTGGCATCGTTCCCTCCGCGGCGATTATAAAGGCAACGGGATGGAGAGCAAGGCTTACCGCTCCTCCACCCGACCGACGAGGGCGACGAGCAGATCGTTGACGTTGGTCCCCGTTGGGCCGGTGCGCAGCAGCGCACCCGCTGCCCGCAGGGCGTGGTAAGCGTCGTTGTCGGCGAGGAGCGCCCGCGGGTCGAACCCCGCCGCGCGGATGCGGGCCGCCGTCTCCCCGTCGATCAGCCCGCCTGCTGCGTCGGTGGGGCCGTCGGTGCCGTCGGTGGCCAGCGCCATCAGCAGGAAATGGGGGCAGCCTTCAAGCGCCAGCGCCGCCGCAAGCGCCAGCTCCTGGTTGCGACCGCCGCGCCCCTTCCCGCGCACGGTAACGGTCGTTTCGCCGCCCCAGACGAGGCAGAGCGGGGGCGGCAGGGGATCGCCGTACTTGCGCACGCCTTTGACCAAGGCCGCCGCTACCTTCGCCACCTCCCGCGCTTCCCCCTCGACGAAGGTGGTGAGGAGGAGGGCACGGTAGCCCAGGTTGCGGGCCTGCGCTACCGCCGCTTGCGCCGCCAGCCGGTTCGAGCCGACGATGCGATGCTCGACGCGGCGGAAGATCGGATCGCCCGGCTTGGGCGTCTCCGGAAGCTCGCCCCGCAGTCCGCGCTGCAGATGGGCGCGGACGGCCTCCGGCACCCGCTCGACGAGGTCGGCGGCCTCGAGGACCGCCCAGGCGTCGGCGTAAGTCGTCGGATCGGGGACGGCGGGGCCGGAGCCGATGACGTCCAGCCGGTCGCCGACGACGTCGGAAAGGACGAGCGCGAGCAGGGGGCGCGGGGCGGCCAATCGGGCCAGTTGCCCGCCTTTGAGGCGGGAAAGATGCTTGCGCACGGCGTTGAGCGCCTCGATGGGCTGGCCGCTGCGCAGGAGCAGGTCGGTCGTTCGCTGCAGGTCGGCGAGTGTGAGCGGCGGTGCGGGGGCGGGGAGCAGCGCCGAGGCCCCGCCGGAGAGGAGGAGGAGAACGCCGTCCTCCTTCCCCTCGCGCAGGGCCGCCTCGACGCGGGCGGCGGCTTGCAGTCCCGCCTCGTCGGGGACGGGATGGCCGCAGGCGAAGAGTGCCGTTGACGAGGTCGGTCGGCGGCGGGGGGCCTGCCCCCGTTTGGTGATGATGATCGCCCGTTCGATCGCGGGACCGAGCGCCTGCAGGGCCGCCTCGCCCATCGGCACCGCGGCCTTGCCCACGGCGATCACCAGCAGCCGATGCCGTCCCTGCAGCGGACCAAGGCCGTCGCGCAGGGCGCGGGTCACGGCAGCGGCGGGATCGACGGCGGCCAGCGCCGCCGTGCGGATGGCTGTCATATCGGTGTGCAAGCTCATCGTATCCTCCGAAAGGTGCCCGCGCCTCAGGCGAGCACCAAGGCCCCGATGACGCCGAGGAAGAGCGTGAGGCTGATGTAGCTGTTGATGTTGAAGAAGGCCACATCGATGCGCGAAAGGTCGTCGGGGCGGACGAGGCGGTGTTCGTGGACGAGCAGGGCGGCGGTGATGAGGAGGGCAGCGAAGTAGGGCCAGCGCAGGTCGAGGACGAAGCCGAGCACGAGCAGCAGTCCCATCATCAGCAGATGGAGCCAGGCGGAAAGGCGCAGCGCGGCGGCGATCCCGAAGCGAGCGGGGATGGCGTGAAGGCCCATTTCTCGGTCGAAGTCGGCGTCCTGGCAGGCGTAGATGATGTCGAAACCGGCGATCCAGCAGGTAACGATGAGGAAGAGGAGCCAGGCGGGCAGGTCGGCGCGGGTGAAGAGGGAGCCGCGCACGGCGACCCAGGCCCCCATCGGTGCGAGGCCGTCGGTCATTCCCAAGATGAAGTGCGAGGCCCAGGTGAAGCGTTTGGTGTAGGCGTAGCCGCCCAAGAAGAGCAAGGCCCCCGGCAGCAGACGCAGGGGGAGCGGCCCTAACGCCCACGCGGCCAGGACGAGGACGAGGAGCGCGACGAGTGTGCCCGCCCAGGCGGTGCGCAGCGAGATGCGCCCGCTGACCAGCGGACGGCGTGCCGTGCGCGGATTGCGGGCGTCGTAGTCCCGGTCGAGGATGCGGTTGAGGCTCATCGCGATGGTCCGTGCCGCGGCCATCGCGACGGTAATCCAGAGGACGGTCGCGAGGTCGGGCAGACCGTCGGCGGCCAGCACCATCCCCAAGTAGGCGAAGGGGAGGGCGAAGACCGTGTGCTCGAATTTGATCATCTCCAGAAAGGCGCGGATTTTCGTCATCGTGGCTCCTACTTGCGCAGCGTGAGGAGGGCGTGCTCGGCGGCCTCCGCCGGTGTAACTTCCTGGGGGTGATTCAGGAGCAGCGTGAGGCCGCTCTGGAGCGCCTTGCGCACGTTGCCCTCGACCGGCTGGGGCGGGGGTGGGGCGGCGGCGGTAACCAGTCGGCTGACGAAGGTGAATTCGGCTGGTGGGAGCGGCCAGAGCGCCAGCGCCTCCCCCGTCGTGGGAAAGAGGTGCACCGCCTCCGAAACGTCGCTCAGGTTGGGCGGCGTGAGCAGCCAGTCGAGGAGCGTCAGGGCGGCCTCCTGTCGCCGCTCGTCGGTCGTGACGAGCGCCCAGAGCCAGTAATGGCCGATCTGGAGCGGCTTCGTTGTCGTCGTGGGGAGCAGCGCCTCCACCGGCACCGCCTCCTGCAGCGACGCGAGCCAGTAGTCGGCGGCGGGCAGGACGGTCAGCCGCCAGCGCTCCTCCTCGCGGAAAGTCGTCCAGCAGCTCTGGGCATCGGGCAGGGCCAGGACCGTCTGCGGGTCGATGAGGCCCGCCTGCACCGCCTCGGCGATGAAGCCGTAGCTCTGCTCCAGGGCGTCGCGGTCGAGAGTGAGGTTGCCCGCCTCGTCCTGCAGGCTCCCGCCCGCCTCCAGGTAGAGCCGCAGGAGGAAGTCGTCGGCCAGGTCGTCGGGGGGCGCGGCGGGGAAGAGGAGGGGAAGCGCCTCGGAGATGACGTCGTGCCAGTAGAGCGTCCCTTCGGGCAGGGTGAGCGCGGAGGTCGGGCGGAGGGCCAGCCCCTCGATGGCGACGAGATAGGGCAGGCCGAAGGTTTCCGATTCGATGCGGGAGGCGGCGACGGCCGTTTCGTAGCTGGAAGGCGGCAGGCTTTCGGCGGGCAGCGG
>JALXBP010000130.1 GCA_026991395.1 Anaerolineae bacterium
CCCCTACCCCGACGCCGACCCCCTGAGCGAGCGGCTATGACGACCTGGCGTGGCAAGCGCGCCCTCATCACCGGGGCCAGCAGCGGCATCGGTGCCGCCGTCGCCCGCCGCCTCGCCGCCGAGGGGATCGACGTCATCCTCACCGCCCGCCGTCGCCAACGGCTCGAAGAGGTCGCCCGGAGCATCGTCGGTGCCGGAGGCCGCGCCGACATCCTCCCCGCCGATCTCGGCTCCGCCGAAGCGCGGGAGGCCCTCGTCCGCGATCTCCTCGCCGCCCGTCCCGGCGGCGTCGATCTGCTCGTCAACAATGCCGGCTTTGGCTACGGGGCCGATTTCGCCGCGATGCCCTGGGCCACGATGGCCGCTATGCTCGAGGTCAACGTCGGCGCTATCGTCCATCTGACCCGCCTCCTGCTGCCCCCTATGCTCGAACGGCGGAGCGGCTGGATTGTGAATATCGCCTCCATCGCAGGCGAGATACCCGGACCGCCGCTGTCGCTCTATTGCGCCAGCAAGGCGATGGTGCAGGCCCTCAGCGAAGCCCTCTATCGCGAGTATCGCCAGCGGGGTATCTACATCGGTATGGTCAATCCCGGACCGGTTGCCACGCCCTTCTGGGCCGTCGCTGCCGGCTGGGAAGCCAAACGATGGCATCACTTCGGCGTCAGCGCCGAGCGCGTGGCGGAGGCCGTCTGGTGGGCCATCCGCCATCGACGCAAGCGCGTTTACGTCCCCTGGGGGATGAGAGTCGTCCGCTGGCTCAACCTCCTCGCCGCTCCCGTGGTGGATCGGGCCATCCCGTGGTTCCTGCGGGGGCCGGGGAAGCAGATGATGCACCGATGATCTCGGGCCACGCCTCCGTGCAGACGGGAACGACCTTTCGGCAAAGTCGTTGCCAAGGCTAAGAAATCCCGTACAATAGGAGGGCTTGTTGTACCCATTCCGACAGTAAAGGAGCCTATGATGAGTGAGAAGGTAGAGCAACTCAAGCAACACCTTTATCGTTACCACGATCTCCACGGAGCCGCCGCCGTTCTCGGCTGGGACGAGGAGGTCAATATGCCGCCGAAAGGCGCGGAAGGCCGCGCGGAGCAAATGGCCACGCTCACCGCCCTCGCCCACGAAATCTTCACCTCCGAAGAGACCGGCAGGCTGCTGGAGGAAGCCGAGGCCGAGGTCGCGGATATGGACTATCGGAGCGATGAGGCCAGCCTGGTGCGTGTCGTCCGCCGCGATTACGACAAGATGACCAAACTCCCCACCGAGCTGGTCGCCGAATTCTCCCGCGCCACTTCCCACGCCTTCATCGCCTGGCGAGAGGCCCGTCAGGACGATGATTACGGCCACTTCAAGCCTCACCTCCAGCACCTCCTCGACCTGATACTGCAGACGGTGGAGATCATCGGCTACGAAGACGAACCCTACGACGCCCTCCTCGACTTCTACGAACCGGGGATGAAGACGGCGGAGGTGCGGGCCCTCTTCGAATCGCTCAAGGCCGGCCTGCTCCCCCTCCTGGAGGCCATCCAGGAGCGCGGCGCGGCGGTTGACAACAGCTTCCTCACCGAACAGAGCTATCCCGTCGAGCGGCAGTGGGAACTGACGGAGGTCATCCTGCGGAAAATAGGGTACGACTTCTCGCGCGGTCGCCAGGACAAGGCCCCTCATCCCTTTACCACCGAATTCTCCCCCAGCGACGTGCGCATCACGACCCGGCTCTTCCCCAACTTCCCGCAGGCCGCCATCTTCGGCAGTATCCACGAAGGCGGGCACGCCCTCTACGAGCAGGGCATTCCCTTCAAATTCGCCCGCACCGCTCTCGGCCACGGCGCGACGCTCGGCCTGCATGAGTCGCAATCCCGCTTGTGGGAGAATATGGTCGGGCGCAGCCGCAACTTCTGGCGCTACTTCTTCCCCATTATGCAAGCCTTCTTCCCCCAGCAGTTGATGGCGGTCGATCTCGACACCTTCTACCGTGCCATCAACCGCGTCAAGCCCGACCTCATCCGCGTGGAGGCGGACGAGGTAACCTACAACTTCCACATCTTCATCCGCTTCGAACTGGAGCAGGCGATGGTCAACGGCGAACTCTCGCTCGACGACCTGCCGGAGGCGTGGAACGAGAAGTATCGGGCCTACCTGAAGATCACCCCGCCCACCGACGCCGACGGCTGCCTCCAGGATGTCCATTGGGCGCACGGCACCCTCGGCTACTTCCCCACCTATACCCTCGGCAACCTGATCTCCGCCCAGCTCTTCCGCCGTGTCCGCTCGGAGATCCCCGATCTGGAAGCCGGATTTGCAGAAGGCGAGTTCAAGCCGCTCCTCGACTGGCTGCGGGAGCATGTCCACCGCCATGGAGCCAAGTTCACCGCGCCGGAGCTGCTCGAGTTCGAACTGGGCGAGTCGCTCGACGCCAGGCCGCTCATCGACTACCTCACCACGAAATATCGCGCCATCTATCGCCTGTGAGGGGCCCGTCGGGGTGGAGGGCTTCTCCCTCCACCCCGATCCGTAACGGTTTCGACCCGAAACCGAAACTATAGTGTCCTCCACTTCACCTTTGCGCCTCTTCTTTTTTCGTGTACAATAGCGATGGGGCTGCCTGTAGTTCGATTTCAAGTCCTGTGCATCCGTTGAGTAACCTCACAAGGGCATCCCGGATCGGGCAGCCATCATCACTCGCCCGGCGCAGGCCGGAAGATAGGGGGAGATCCTGCGCTCAAGGATGCTTCGGAGAGGGTCAATGACGACGGTGAAAGAGGTCTTGCTCAAATCCAGTATCGCGATCATGCTCGCGGCTCTCATCGTATGGACGCCTATCTCTCCGGGGCTGGCACAGGGAGGCGACACCACCCACTACTTTCCGGAAACGGGGTTCGCCATCGACCCCAAATTCATCGAGTTCTTCGAACGCTACGGCGGATTGGAGCTTTTCGGCTACCCCATCTCCCGCACCTTCATCGATCAGGGCATCTTGGTGCAGTATTTCCAGAACGCCCGCTTCGAGTACCATCCCGACAATCCCGATCCCTACAAGGTGCAGTTGGGGCTGCTCGGCGATGAACTCCACTACAATCAGCCTCCCGTGCGCAAGCCGCAATTTCCCTCCAGGCGGCGCGTTTATTTCCCCGAAACAGGCCATACCGTAGCTTACGCCTTCCTCGACTACTTCAAGGAACACGGTGGCATCGATGTCTTCGGCTACCCCATCACCGAGATGTACTTCGAGGAAGGACGCATCGTCCAGTACTTCCAGCGGATGAAGATGGAATGGCACCCCGAAGATCACGCGACCCCCGTCCACATCGGCAATCTGGGCGAACTCTACGTGCAAATCCACCAAAACCGTTTCCCGCCGGAGGTCCTCAATCCCATCAACCCCTCCGCCATCATCGCTGCCGAGGCAGTAGCCACCCGCGAAGTCAATGCGTTGCAGGCCATTGTCTCGTTGCGCTATTCGGTGATGGGACATAACGGTGAGCAGGTCGTCTCCGTCCTCGTTACGGATGCGCAGGGGGAGCCGGTCGAAGGCGCGGAGGTTACGATCCTCTTCATCGACAGCCACGGCCACACCCTGAAGCAGCAAGGCGGCTACCGCACAGATGGCCGCGGCTTGGTGAGCATCACCATCCCCGTCAACGGCGGCAACGCGGGCGAGGAGGTCGTCGTCCGCGCCGAGATCACCTACGGCAGTGCCACGACAGAGGCGGAAAACGTCTTCCTCCTCTGGTGGTAGAAGGGAACACGAAAAAGAGCGCGACCGGGCGTCGCGCTCTTTCGTTATCGAGCTCTATCCTTCCTCGCCGCCGCCCACACCCAACCGGGCCTTCAGCCGCTTCCAGAAAGAGCGCCGTCGCGCTGCAACGGGGCCGCTGCGACCGCGGCTTTCCTTGATGCGACGCACCGCACGCCGTACCTTCTCCATCTTCCATAGCCGCTTCTTGCGTTCACGCGCCGGCATCTCACCCTTCGTTTCCATCGGCTATGCCTCCTCCGCCGCCTCCTCCACCGGCAGCGAGAACTGAACCTGCAAGCCCTGACCGGGGCGGCTGTCGAAGGTGATCGTCCCTCCCAGCATCTCGATCCGCTTGCGCAGGGTGGACAGTCCCAGAAGCTGTGCGTCGGGAGTGGAAAGCTCCTCGTCCAGCTCAAAGCCGGTGCCGTTGTCCTCTACGGAGACCTTGATGGCGTCGTCCCCCATCTCGACCGAGACCTTGATGGAGGAGGCGTGGCTGTACTGCCTCCCGATGTGGATGAGTTCCTGGATGACGCGGAAGATGGTAACCTCCTGGTAAGCCGCCAGGCGGCGCTCCTTGCCGGAGACGTGCATCTCCACTCCGTCGAAGCCGTTTTCGGCCAGCCCCTCCGCGTAGCGTTTGAGCGTCGGGGCCAGGCCCAGGTCATCGAGCATCATCGGGCGCAGGTCGAAGATGAAGCTCTTGACCTCGTGGAAGGTGCCGATCACGCTCTCCTTGAGTTCGGCCAACTCCGCCTTCGCCCGCCGGGGATCGCGGTCGAAGAGATGCTCGCAGATCTCCGCCTGGAGCACGAGGTTGGTCAGCGACTGGGCCGGCCCATCGTGCATCTGGCGGGAAAGGCGCAGGCGCTCCGCCTCCTGTGCCTCGATGACGTGGATCACCAGCTCCTCCGCCTTCTGCTGCTTGCCCCCCGCTTCGGCTACGGGGCGGCTCCCCTCCTCCGCAAAGCCGAGAATCTCCTCGCACAACTCGACGAGCGTCGTCAGGTGCTGCTTGTCGTTCTGCAGCTTCTCCAGTTGCCCCCGCATCGTGAAGAGCCGCTGCTGGTTGCCGAGCAAGGTGTTGTAAGCGCTCTTGATATCCTCACGAGGCACGGTGTCGAACTGCGCCTCCACCTGCTTGACGTGGGAAGCGGCGCGTGCATTGCGCTGCACCAGCCGCTCGACCTCCGTCGCCGTCTGCTTGATGAGCATCTCGACCTCGCGCATCTGTTGCCGCGCCTTCTCCAGCCTGCTGCGGCACGACGCCATAAAGCTCTCCCAGTCCTTGTTTGCCATCACGCCTCCTTATGCAAAGATCACTCGCCGGTTACAGTTCAGGCCGATCCGGCCTCGTCCGCTCGGGGAAACGCACCCAGCCGTGGCGCAGGGCGTAGATGGCCGCCTGCGTCCTGTCGGAAAGGTGCAGCTTGGCCAGGATGGATGTTACGTGGTTCTTGACCGTCTGCTGACTGATGCCCAGCCGATAAGCAATCCCCCGATTACTCAACCCCTCGATGATGAGTTCCAGAATCTCCATCTCGCGTGGTGTCAGCGGCGAGAAGGTCGCATCCTCCGGCGAGACACCGTAGCGACGGTATTTTTCCAGGAGCCACCGTTCTGCCTGCTGATCCGTCATCTGCCTGCCGGCAATGACGTAGAAGCCGCGGGCGACGGCCTCGATCGTGCGGATGAGTACCTCCGGCGCGACATCCTTGGCGAAGTAGGCCGAAGCCCCGCGGCGGATGGCGTGGTAGATCTGTTCCTCGTCGTCGTAGGCGGTGAGGATGATGAAGCGCATCTCCGGATGTTTGCTCTTCAGCGTGCGCATCACGCGCAGGCCGTTCATCCCAGGCAGATTGACGTCCATCAGCACCACATCCGGCGCAGCGGGAGGGAGCACCGTGAGGGCGGAATCACCATCCTCCGCCTCGGCGACGATCTCGATCCCGCCGTGAGAGGTGAGCACATCCCGCACACCCTGGCGGAAGAAGGGATGATCGTCCACGATCGCCACGCGGATCGCGGCGCTCCTTTCCGACTGCCGATTGGCCCCCTCATCCATCGACTTTCCTCCGTCCCTTCCTCAAGCGGCGAAACGTCCTGCCTTCATCCAGCCCGGCGCTACGTCCTCGAGCATCAAAGCCGCCAGCCGCCTGGCCGCCACGAAGGCCCAACTCAGCCCCCAGCCGCCCAGACCGCCCACGGTGTACAGCCCGGCCGCCTGCGGTATCTCCCCGACGAGCGGCAAGCCATCCTCGCCCTCGGCCAGCCAGGCGACCCACAAAGCCTCCAATACCGTCTGCGGGCAGAAGGTCGCCGCCGCGCCCTCCAGCAGCGGCCACAGGTCGTCATCTGCGCCGCGCACCCACGCCGCCAGTCGATGCGCCCCCGCACCCGGCGGCGGCTGGAGCGAGAGACGCCCTTCACTCCACACCAGCGCCTGTTCGGGTAGCGCCTCCTCCGCGCGACATTCGACGGTCTGGGCGGGCATCACGCGCAGGTGGCGCGCCAGGTAGGGATGCAGGTGGGCGGCATAGGCCCCCGCTGCGATAACCGCCGCAGGGCTGCGCAGGTAGGCTCCCCGTGCCCAGACGAGCACATCCTTCTCCCGCACCTCCACGCTTTCCACCTCTGTGCGATCCTGCACCGTGATCCTTTCGTGTGCCAGGAGGCGGCGGACCAGCGCAGCGACATCGAAGGCCATATCGTCCTCGGTACGCAGGGCGGCGACGAAGCCCAGGGCCGTTGCATCCTCCAGTTCGACCTCGAAGCCGGCTTCCTGCAAGGCCGCCGCCGAACGCTGCAGCGCGTAAGCCTCCTCCGTATTCCCCGCCAGGCGGAGCGCGCCGCAGCGCCGGTAGGGCAGGCCCACCGCTTCCAGGAGACGCCGCCCCTCCTCGAGATTGTCTAACGTGGCCTGCCAGAACTGCCGCGCCTGCTCCGCGCCGAATCGAGCCTGCAGTGCCGTGTACGGCTGCGGCGTCCCCACGAAAGCCACCCGCGGCCCGCCTGCCGTCGTTCCGCCTATGTCCTTCGCCTCCAGGACGACGACCTGCAGATCGGCCTCGGCCAGGTAATGGGCAACCAACGCGCCGGAAAGCCCCGCGCCGATGATGACGACGTCGCCGGTAACCGGAATATCAGGCATGTCTCCTCCTTCCCGCCCGCTCAGGGCTTGGGCGGATAGGCGATGAGTTCCGCTTGGTCGAAGAAAGCAGCGTTGTTCACATCCGGGTACGTCGGTTCGGCGTAGAAGCAGATCGTGACCCGGCCTTCCTTCCCCACGATGACCCGCGGCGATGTGATGGTGATGATGCCGTCATCCTGATTGATGCGCACCTCCGTCCAGCGGGCACCGTCGCATCCCTCATTCCCGTGCGGATCGACGCCGGCCTTCAGGATCAGCTTGTCGATGGATGAGAAAGCGTCGGCCTTGATGCGGAAATAGACGGTACTTCCCTCCGTTACCGTTACCGTCTGCCAGACCCAGGCACGGAACTTGAGCCAGCGGATCGTCTCGATCTTCAACGTCGAGCCGTGGATGCGCCGCACCGGATCGTCGGCGGCGGTGAACATCGGCTCGGCGTAGGAGTTCTGCGGATCGTAGGGGTCGCCCGGCGTGTAGTTGACATCAGCGCCCCACTGCCAGCCGGGGATGCGGTTGGGCATCAGCAGGTCGAAGTCGGGGTTGACGATGGGCACGGGGCCGGGCGTCGGATAGGGCGTCGCCGTCGCCGTGGGAAAGGGGGTGCGCGTCGGGCGCGGGGTGCGCGTCGGCGGCGGCGGCAAGGTCGGGGTCGCCGTCGGGCGCGGCGTCGGCGTCCAGGTCGGGATCGGCGTGCGCGTCGGTGCCCTGGCCTCCCCGATCGGAGTCGCCATCCCCGGCGCTCCGCTCATCGAACGAAAAACGATGCTGCCCAACAGGACGATGACCGCAATATCCAGCACCGCCAATACAAGGACCACGAGTTTCTGTTTCCTCGTCAAAGCATTCTCCTCCTTCCACCCCTCCCCGCGAGGCCGTTCAGAGCACGACTTGCCCCATCGGGGAAGGATCGTAGCCCGGCAGAGCCGCTACCGCCTTGCGGAAACGGTCATCGGCCAACAACGCACGCAGCGGGGCGAGGACCTCCCCTTCCCAGAAGCGGCGCGGGGCGACGAGATCGTACCGCTCCCAGGTGATGGGGATGAAATTCAGCCCCAGCGCGACCGCCGCGGCGCGGACACCTATGCCGCAATCGGCCAGGCCGGTCGCCACATCGACGGCGACGGCCAGATGGGTAACCTCCTCGCGGTCGTACCCCTGCACCAATTCCGGCGCAAGCCCCGTCTGCTCCAGCAGGTAGTCGAGCAGGAGCCGCGTCCCCGCGCCGCGCTGCCGGTTGACGAAGGTAACGTCGGGGCGGCCCAGGTCGGCGATACCGCCGATCCCCTTCGGGTTGCCCCTGGCGACGATCAGCCCCTGCTCGCGGCGGGTCAGCGTGATGACGGCCACATCCTCCCCCGGCAGGTAACGGCGGATGTAGGGCAGATTGTACTCCCCGCTCTGCGGGTCGAGCAGGTGCGTACCGGCGATATGGGCCTCGTGCCGACGCAGCGCGATCAGGCCGCCCAGGCTGCCGGCATTGGCGCTGACCAGACGATGCGGAGGTTCCTGCTCCGCAAGGAACTGCGCCATCAGGTCGAGCGTCATATCGTGGCTGCCGATGGCCAACACCGTCCGTTCGATAAGCTGCGGGGGGCGATAGAGGTGCACCTTCACCCGCTGCCCCTGCGCCACCCCCTCCGAGAAGCGCGGGATGACGACCAGCCCGTCGGCCCGCACGAGCGAGGTGAGCACCCCGGCACCCCGCGAAAGCGGCGCGGCGAGGATGCGCTCGTCCACCTTGCCGACGACGACGCGCACGTACTCCTCATCCCCCACCGGCGAAAGGAGCTTGCGCGTCAGCTGCGCCTCCACCGTCGGCGGGATCTCGTCGGGAAGCCCCAGCCAATGGCGTATCAGGGGGCGCACGAAGATCTCCCCCGTCAGCGCGGCGGAGACGGGATAGCCCGGCACGCCGATGAGCGGCACCACCGCCTCGCCGATCGTCCCCATCACCACCGGATGGCCGGGGCGGACGTTGACGCCGTGAACCAGCAGCGTGCCCAAGTGCTCGACCACGCGGGCGGTGAAGTCCCCCCGCCCCGCCGATGAACCGGCGTTGAGGAGGATCAGGTCGGCCTCCTCGGCGGCCCGGAGGACGGCGGCTTCCAGCGCGGGAAGCTCATCGCGGACGATGGGATGGCGGATCGGTTCCCCGCCCCAGCTTTCCACCTGCGCCGCCAAGACGAGACTGTTGTACTCGATGATCTCGCCGGGCTGCGGGTCGGGGCGCGGCTCGACCAACTCATCCCCCGTGGGGATGATGACGACCCGCGGCTTGCGGCGCACCGCGACCCACGTATGTCCGGCCCCCGCGATCGCGCCCAGATCGACGGGGCGCAGCCGGTGGTTGGCCGGAAGGAGCAACTCCGTGGCCACGATGTCCTCCCCCACGGCGCGGACGTTCTGCCAGCGCGCCAGCGGCGCACGCAGGATGATCGTCTCGCCTTCCAACTGGACATGCTCGACCATCACCACCGCATCGGCCCAGGGCGGGAGGGGATCGCCGGTATCGACAGGCTCCGCCTCCGTCCCCAGCCGCAGGCGCACGGGACGGCTATCGCTGGCCCCGGCGGTAGCGTCGGCACGGAGCGCGTAGCCATCGACGGCGCAGGCGTGATAATGCGGCGAGGAAATGCGTGCCCAAACCGCCTCGCCGGTAACCCGCCCCAGCGCCTCGGCCACCGGCACCACCTCCGTCGCCATCGGCGACCAGCGCCCCGAAGCCTCCAGCGCCGCGCGCAGCCGTGCCTGCGCCTCCTCCCGTGAACATTCCTGCAGATAGACGTTGCGTGTATGAAGCATTTTCATCCTCTCGAACTCTTGCCACAATGATACTCTAAGATGTACAGTCTGGCAAGGGAGGGGAGGAAAGCGCGGTCAGCGCCTCACTTGACAATCTCCCATAGCCGTTCTATGATAGGGTGCAACGTGGATACAGCACCTCCGACTCAGTGCGCTCCCTCCGGGACGGCTGAGCGATAGGGTATAGGGAGCAATCCCTGTGCCTGCCGTGTTGCAAAGGAGGCAGTCTCCCTCGCGCAAGAGGGACGATTGCCTCTTTTCGTTTAATCGGGCCATCGTAGCCGAAGCGACGCTTCGGCCGATCAATCTCAAGAGCCAAAGGAGGTTTGACGATGTGGATTGTGCGTATCAACATGACCGACCGCTCGTACAAGGTGGAGGATGTCCCGGAGAAGTATGCGAAGCTGGGCGGGCGCGGCATCACCTCGATGATCGTGGCCGATGAAGTGCCGCCGCTGGCCCATCCGCTGGGACCGAACAACAAGCTGGTCATCGCCCCCGGCCTCTTGTCCGGAACGGCAGCGCCGACGTCCTCCCGCATCTCCGTGGGGGCCAAGTCCCCGCTGACCGGCGGCATCAAGGAATCCAACGCCGGTGCGGCCTTCGCTCCCTCGATGAACAAGCTGGGCATCAAGGCCATCGTCATCGAAGGCAAGCCGGAGGAGAAGGGCAAGTTCTGGACGATCAGCATCAAGTGGGGTGGCGACAAGCCGGTCGTCGAGTTCCATCCCGCCGACGAGTACGTGGGCCAGAGCCTCTACAAGGTCTTCCCCAAGGTCTACGAGAAGTTCGGCAAGGTCAACATCTGCGGCATCGGGACGGCGGGCGAGTTGGGGTACGGCAACTCCGGCGTCGTCTTCGACGACCTCAAGGGACGCCCCAGCCGCTATTCCGGACGTGGCGGCACCGGCGCGGTGATGGGCAGCAAGGGCGTCAAGTTCATCGTCATCGACCCCAAGGGCGGCCCCGGCATCACCTATGCCGACAAGGCCCGCTTCAACGAAGGGGCGAAGAAGCTCCGCGCGGCCCTGATGGAACATCCCGTGACCAAGCCCAAGGGCGGGCTGAATACCTACGGCACCGCCATCCTCGTGAACATCATCAACGAGGCCGGAGCACTCCCCACCCGCAACTTCCGCAGCGGGCGCTTCGAGGGCGCGGCCAAGATCTCCGGCGAGGCCATCTTCGAGACGAACAAGGAGCGCACCGGCAAGGAGGTGTACAACCACGCCTGCAGCCCCGGCTGTATCATCCAGTGCTCCAACACCTACTACGGCAAGGACGGCAAGGAGATCGTCTCCTGCATCGAGTACGAGTCCGACTGGGCGCTGGGCGCGAACTGCGGCATCGACGACCTCGACGCCATCGCCGAGATGGTGCGGCTCTGCAATGACTACGGCCTCGATACCATCGAGATGGGCGACGCGATCGCCGTGGCGATGGATGCGGGCTACATCGAGTTCGGCGACGCCGAAGGCGCGATCAAGCTGATCCACGAGGTCGGCAAGGGCACGCCGATCGGGCGCATCTTAGGCAGCGGCACCGAGACAACGGGGCGCGTCTTCGCCAACCCGCGCATCCCCACCGTCAAGGGACAGGGCATGCCCGCCTACGAGCCTCGCGCCATCAAGGGCATCGGCGTTACCTACGCCACCACCCCGATGGGCGCCGACCACACCGCCGGTTACACCATCGCCACCGAGATTCTCAACGTCGGCGGTTCCTCCGAGCCGCTGAAGGCGATCAAGGAGAAGGCGAAGCTGAGCCGCGACTTCCAGGCCACGACCGCCTTCCTCGATATGATCGGCCACTGTATCTTCATCGCCTTCGCCA
>JALXBP010000131.1 GCA_026991395.1 Anaerolineae bacterium
GGGGACGGTGGAAGGCGGGGCGGCCTGCCGGTGGCCGCGGACCAACCACCAGGCGACGAGGAGGGCGACGAGGAGGAGGCCGCCGGCCTGCACGGCGATCAGCGCCCAGAGGGGAAGGCGGCGCTGGCGTTTGAGCCGTTCGGTTTTGGGAAAGGCGGGGGGCAGATCGTCATCGAGCATGCGGCACCTCCGGTGCGGACTGAAGCTCAGGCAGGGTGCTGATCTGGCGCAGCACCTTTTCCAGGCGGAGCGGGTCGTGGCTGAGGTAACGGGCGAGATAGCGCCCCATCGCCGTCAGGTAGGGGCGACGCTGTGCCGCGCTGCGGAGCCGGGCGGCGCGTCGCAAGGCGCGGGCGATGAGTTCGTCGGCGGGGAGATCGCGGCTTTCGATGAGGGGGCGGAGGAAGTCGGGATGTTCGGTGAAGGCGTACACGGTCGCCTCGTCGCAGAGGGAGACGGTGTGGACGAGCATCGGCGGCTGCGGCGGGAAGCCGTAGCGGTAGCCTTCCTCCGTCTCGTAGCCGACGTTGACGATGGAGATCTCCACCGGCATCGTGCGCACCTCGCGCTGGTCGCGGATGATCTCCTGATAGCCCGCCTCGTCCACGGGGATGGAGGCGGCGATCTCGCGCAGGAAGGGATCGTCCTGCAGGCGGATGTCGTACACCAGCCCGATGAGATGCCGATTGCCCTGCTGGATGGGCGCGCGGACGAAGGTGGCGAAGGTGGGCACATCGGGTTCGGGCAGGCGCGAGGCGACGGTGAAGAGGCGGATATCCGAGCGCAGCACACGACCGACGAATCGTTCTTGCATAGTCTCCTCCTTCACGGGAAGGCCCTACCGTTTCCCCAGCATCGCTTTCTGCCGCGCCTTGGCCGAGGCGCGCGGGTGGAAGCCGTAATCGGTGAGGATGCGGACGATCTGCCGCTCCAGGCTCTGCTTGTCCTGCCTGGTGATGAGCGCGAGTTCGTGGGCCCGCGCCAGGACGTAGGGATGACCGGCGGAGGGCTTGCTCTGGTGGACGAGCAGGCTGAGCATCAGGGTTGACCAGGATTCGCGCTGCGCGGCGTAGGCCGGGCTTTCCACGCGGGCGATGACCGGCTCGCCCTCGCTGCCGACGTTGACGTAGCAGCACCAGATGGGGAACCCCGCCGTGCGGTACCGTTCCTGCATCGAGGAACGGCGCAGGAACCAGATCGTCCGTTGCCCCGGCGGCAGCAGGTGCTGCAGGAAGGCGACGTCGGAGAGGCGGGGTGGGGAGGGGGTATGCTCATCGCGGAAGAGCCTCCACAGCATCCTGACGAGATGGCGTCCGCCGGGGCGCTCAATGAAGCCGACGGGCATCACCCGCGCCTTCCGCATAGCCAGCAGCGTATCGAAGAACTGCTGCAGGATGGTCCCTTCGTGCTCGCTGCGCCCGCTGTAGGGCCACAGGAGAGGGCCGTCGCCGAGGACGATGACGGGCAGCGGTGGGCCTTCCTCCAAGGCGAGCCGGGCCAGGCGGAGCATGTAGTCGAGTTCGGCGGCCTCGCGCTGCATACCGACCTGCCGGGCACTGATGAGGTACCCCTCGGCGTCGTAAAGCTCCTCCTCGCGGTAGCGGAAGATGGCGTGGCGATGGGCGGTGGGGGGACGGCCGTCGTAGCGGAAGATCAGCCCGCCGACCTGGATCACATAGTAAGGAAGGATGGCGTGGTGATCGGGCATAATCTGCGAGCCGTCAACGCCGATGACGACCGTTTCCGGGGGCGGGACGGGCGGGGCACCGATGAAGCGTTGCAGGGCACCTTCGCCCTGCGGCACGAAGCCTTCCTCGTCGGCTTCGAGGCGGGCGCGGATGGTGGCGACATCGGGGGCGCTCTCCCACCAGCGGAGGAGTTTCCGATAGGCCGCGTTGTAGGCTCTGGCGTGCTCGGCCATCACCTTCCCCATCGTGGCAAGTTCGTCCTGGAGCGCACTTATCTTGAGCATAACCGCATTATAGTCGAGGCGGGCAGGTGGACAAAAGCCTGGTGGAACGCGAAGCTCTGTGGTATAGTGGAAAGGGAGGTGAGATGAAGAAGGTAGCCCTTGCTCTCTTGACGGCGTCGATACCCTTCGTGCTCCTCGTCCTGGCGCTGCGGCTGGTAACGCTGCCGTGGTTCCCGCGCGTGGTCTATGCGCTCCCCTTCTTCCCCGCCGATGCCTACGGCTTCGACCGCGCCGAGCGGATTGCGCTGGCCGGGCGCTGCATCGATGAACTCAACCTGCCGCAAGGCCCGCTCCGGCTTCGACAGGCCCGCTTGCCCGACGGCTCGCCGGCCTTCACCGCGGGGGAGATCGCCCACCTGGACGATGTCCGTCGGCTCTACGACCGGCTGACCCGCGTCGCCCTCCTGCTCGGCCTCGTCGCCCTCGCGCTTGGCCGCTGGCTGTGGCGCGAGGCGGGGCGGCAGGCGGTGAGGAAGGCGGTCGCGCTCGGCGGCTGGCTGAGCTTGGGGACGCTCGCGGGGGCCGCCCTGCTGATGGCCGTCGGATGGGAGCGCTTCTTCGTCGGCCTGCACGAGCTTTTCTTCTCGGCGGGGACGTGGCGCTTCCCCTACGAGAGCACGCTGATCCGGCTCTTCCCGGAGCTTTTCTGGCAACTCGGCGCGGCGGCGGTAACGCTCTGCTGGGTGCTGCTGGCCGCGGGGGCCATCGCGTTAGGGCGGGCCTGGCAGCGCACCTCCCCCCGTTGATCGTAGCTTCGACGAAAGGAGTTGCGATGTATGCGAAGGCACTCCGCCGTATCGCACGCCTGTGGGCCTTGCTGAGCCTCCTTCTCCTCCTCGTCTTCCTCGTCGGCGAAGGTGGTCCGCCGCCGTCGCGCCTGCGCGATTGGCTTGGCCTGCTCTTCTTCCCCGTCGGCGTTGCCGCGGGACTGCTCCTGACGTGGTGGCGCGAGCGTCTGGGCGGGGCCGTGGCGATGGCGAGCCTCGTCGCCTTCTACGTCGTCCTCTACCTCTTCGACGGGCGCTTCCCGCGCGGACCGTACTTCTTCCTCGTGGCCGCGCCCGGCCTGCTCTTCCTCCTCCTGCCGCAGAAGGAGGGGAGCGGCGGGACGTAGGCCCCTTGTCTCCGCCCCGCCCTGCGCTATGCTTGGAGCACCTTGAGCAGGCAGGGAGGCGCGGTGGAGCACGGCAGCGAGTACTACCAGGCGATCAACGACTTCCAGGAGGCCCGTCGGGCCGCCGATCTCCAGCGCATCCTGGCGAGGCTGCGCGGCAAGTCCGCCGATCTCATCCCCTACGAGGAGGTGCGTCGTCGGCTGCACGCCCGCAACCTGGCCGAACGCGGCGTGCAGGATGTCCCCCTGGATGCGATCATCGGCAGTGTGGGGCGCTACAGCGACTTCACGCGCACCTTCCTCCCCACCCGCGATAGCGACCGCGACCGCTGGGCGCGGGTTCACTGGGCCGCGCAGACGACGGCAGGGCTGCCGCCGGTGGAGTTGTACAAGGTCGGCGATGCTTACTTCGTCAAGGACGGGCATCACCGCATCTCGGTCGCACGGCAGATGGGGGCGAAGCACATCGAGGCTTACGTTACGGAGGTGCAGACCGACGTCCCCCTCACGCCGGAGACGACGATCGAGGACATCGTGCTCAAGGGGGAGTACGCCGACTTCCTGGCGAAGACCCGGCTCAAGCAGCTTCGCCCGGAGGCCGACCTGACGCTGACCGTCGCCGGTGGCTACGACAAGCTGCTGGAGCACATCGACGTGC
Source organism: Anaerolineae bacterium (assembly GCA_026991395.1). GTDB lineage: Bacteria > Chloroflexota > Anaerolineae > B4-G1 > SLSP01 > JALXBP01. The sequence continues at coordinate 3,745 of JALXBP010000131.1, forward strand.
ACCGCTACTTTATGGGGCTGGAGCAGCAGCGCGAAATCCCCTACGAGGAGGCGGTTGCCCACTGGTACGATACCGTCTACCTCCCCGTCGTGCAGGCCATCCGCGAGCGCGGCCTGTTGCGCTACTTTCCCGGTCGCACGGAGGCCGATCTCTACCTCTGGCTGATGGAGCACCGCGCTGAGTTGAGCCGCCGCCTGGGCTGGGAGGTCGGGCTGGACGAGGTGGTGGAGCATCTGGCGCAGCACGAGGGGGCGCAGGGGTGGTGGCAGCGCCTGCAGCGGTCGGGGCGTCGGCTGCTGGAGCGGCTCGTGCCCGACGCGCTGGAAAGCGGCCCCGCTGCCGGACAGTGGCGGCGCAACTGGATCGAGGCGCACGGCTACCCGGTGCTCTTCTACGAAATCCTCGTCCCCATCAGCGGCCAGGAAGAGGATTGGCCGGTGCTCGACGAGGCCATCGCCATCGCCAGGCTGGAGAAGGGGACGCTGCGCGGCCTCTACGTCCACTCGGCGGCGGAGACGGTGGACGAGGCGAAGGTGGCCTCGGTGCGCGAGCGCTTCCTCCGCCGCTGTGAGGAGGCCGGGGTGCGCGGCGAGCTTGCCGTTGCCGTCGGCGATCCTCCTCACCAGATCATCTACGAGCGCTCCCGCTGGTGCGATCTGGTCGCGCTGCGGCTGAATCATCCGCCGGGGGAAGGGCCACTGCAGCGGCTTGCCTCGCCTTTCCGCACGCTCTTGCGGCGGGTGCCGCGCCCGGTGGTCGTCGTCCCCGGCGAGGCGCGGGAGCCGCGCCGCCTGCTCCTGGCTTACGATGGCAGCCCGAAGGCGCGGGAGGCGCTCTACGTGGCGGCCTACGCCGTCGGAAGCTGGGGGGCGGAGGTCGTCGTCCTCACCGTGGAGGAGGGGGGTGTGCGCGCGGCGAAGGTGCAGCGGGAGGCCCGCCGCTATTTCCGCAAGCGGCACGTCCGCGCCGACTTCGTGGTGGCCGAGGGGGAGGCGGCCTCGCTCATCCTCGAAACGGCGCGGGCGCGGCAGTGCGACCTCATCGCGATGGGCGGGTACGGTGCGCCTGCGCTGGTGGAGGTGGTCGTCGGCAGCACGGTGGATGCCCTGCTGCGCCGCAGTCGCCTGCCGCTGCTCATCTGCCGGTGATGCCGGTTTCCGTTTCTCACGCTCAGCTTTGAGGAGGTTACCTGCGCTATGGATCTGATCGTCATTTTCGTGCTCATTCTCATCAGCGGCACCTTTGCGCTGACGGAGATCGCCGTCGTCGCCTCGCGGGAGGCCCGCCTGCGGGAGCGTCTGCAGCACGGCGACCGGGGGGCGAAGGTCGTGCTGGAGTTGAAGGCTTCGCCCAACCGCTTCCTTTCCGCGACGCAGATCGGCATCACGTTAGTGAGCATCGTCGCGGGGGCCTTCGGCGGAGCCTCGACGGCGGAGCGGCTGGCCGATCTCTTCCGCGAGGTCCCCGCGCTGGAGCCTTACGCCTCCTCCCTGGGGATGGGGATCGTCGTCGCCGTGATCTCCTACCTCACGCTCCTCTTGGGCGAGTTGGCCCCCAAGCGTCTGGCCCTGTCCAATCCGGAGGGCTTCGCCTCGGTGCTGGCACCCTTCATCGACTGGATGGCCAGGCTGATGGCCCCGCTGGTCGGCATCCTCACCTTCTCCACGCAGGCCGTCATCCGCCTGTTGGGCGTGGAGGAGGGGGGCGCGCCGCCGGTAACCGACGAGGAGATCCGCCTGCTGATGGCGCAGGGGGCGCAGGCCGGTGTCTTCGAGGAGTTGGAGACGGAGATGGTGGACGGCATCCTCCGCCTGGGCGAGCAGCGGGCACGCACGCTGATGACGCCGCGCCACGACATCGTCTGGCTCGACCTCGACGATCCGCTGGAGGAGAATATCGACAAGCTGAAGGGCAGCGGCTATTCGCGCTTCCCCGTCTGCCGCAACGGGCTGGACAACGTGATGGGGATGGCCTACGCGAAGGACATCCTCGCCCGTCTGCTGGACGGGCGGGAACTCGAGCTGGATGCCGGTTTGCGGGAGCCTCTCTACATTCCGGAAACGATGCCCGCCCTGGAGATTATGCAGCGGTTCCGCGATTCCCGCATCCACGTGGCGCTGGTGCTCGATGAGTACGGCGGCGTGGAGGGGCTGATTACCCTCCGCGACCTGCTGGAGGGGATCATCGGCGAGTTGCCCACGGTGGGGATGACCGAGGGGCCGAAGGCCGTGCAGCGTGCCGACGGCTCCTGGCTCATCGACGGCGATTTCCCCGCCGATAATCTGGAAAGTCTCCTGGGGCTGCGGAGCCTGCCCTACCGCGATCTCGTGGGCTACGAGACGATAGCCGGCCTCGTCCTCGCCCTGCTCGATCACATCCCGCAACGGGGAGAGAGCGTCGTCTGGGAAGGGTGGCGCTTCGAGGTGATGGATATGGACGGCCTGCGCATCGATCAGGTCCTGGTCAGCCGTGTGGAGGAGGGGAAAAGAGAAGACGCCCGTTGAAGCGGGCGTCTTTGTGATGGGGCGGGCGGGATTCGAACCCGCACGCTCTCGCGAGCAGAGGATTTTAAGTCCACGGCGTCTGCCAGTTTCGCCACCGCCCCCTGTACGAGAACCGGGCACCTTGGAGAAGATGCCCGGTGGATGTCTGCAGGGAAAGGCGACGGTCGGAATCGAACCGACGAATAAGGGTTTTGCAGACCCCTGCCTTACCACTTGGCTACGTCGCCAAAAAAAGAGCGGGCGACGGGACTCGAACCCGTGACCTTCTCCTTGGCAAGGAGGTGTTCTACCTGCTGAACTACGCCCGCTTACGCGCGGTACTATACCACAAACGAGAAATTTGGCAACCGCCGTTTTTGACGCGGCAGGGGAAGTGTGGTACTTTATCGACATCTTGCCGTTAGTGGTTAACCTCCTGTGTCCGGTAGGCGCAGCAGCGCTGCGCGGTGCCGGTCCGAAAGCCTCTCATCGTCGGCGATGAGAGGCGTCGCGCTCCTCGTGCGATCGCCAGGGAGCGGGTCGAGCGAAAGGAGCTTGGTGTACGATGCGGGTGGAGGTCGTTGACCTGACGCCGGTCTACCTTCGGTATGCTCCCCGCGGACGGTGGCGAGACTACGAGGCCTCGTACCCCGCCCTGTTCCGGCATTACCACCGTTACTGGGCCGATGCCGGGGCGGCCTATGCCTTGCGTTCCGCGGCGGTGATTCGGGAAAGGGCGGCGCTGATACGCTCCCGCTTGCCTGTCATAGAGGGGTCGCTGACGGCGAGGGGCTTTGCCGACGAGGTGATGGTCGTGCTCTTCGTCGGCAAGGGGACGACCAACGGCCACGCATTCCGGGATGAACAGCGCCGACGGTATGTCGTGTGGCTCCCCGTGGAAAGTTACACGACCCCGGAGCAGGTCGATGTCTTCGGAACGCACGAACTGATACACGCCTTGCACTACACCCGCTGCCCTGAACTCGACTTTCGGGACGAGGCGGAGATGAAACTCGTGGGGCGGCAGGTGCTCACGGAGGGGCTGGCAACCTTCGGAACGATGCAGGTGATGGGCGGCGGCGAAATCAGGGCATTGTGGGCGGACTACGTCCCGCAGGAATTCGCGGCGCGCTGGTACGAACGGTGCCGGGCGCAGGAGCGGGAGATGCTGGGCGCGATACGCGCGGCATGGCGGGTGAGCCGGGCGGACAATGCGTGGTTCTCGATGTGGGACGAGGAGGACGTAACGCGCTATCGAGGCGGGTATTACGCGGGGCTGCGCATCATCGAGGCGGTGAGCCGCCGCTATGCCCTGGATTTGGCGGCCTTGCTCTCGCTTCCCGCGAAGACGTTAGAGGAGCGGGCCCTGGATATCATCTCGAACGCGCTGTGAGAGACGGCAGGCTTCGACGGGATGGAGCGCGGGATCGATCCATCCCCATCGCTGCCTGACCGGGAGCAGCAAGAGGGGGATATTGTGCTTCAGCGTGGGACGGGGCGTGTCGGGGTATCGCTCATTTTCGCCTTCCTTGCCCTGTTGGTTGTCGAGGCGGGCTGCTTGCCTCTCGCCCGGCCTTCCCCCTCTCTTTTGCCTCGGCAAGCAGCTTCGCCCTTAGACGCGCCCGAGTATCCTTTGCGGCGGGGGGATTACGTTACCGGAAGCAGCCGCCCCGACGCCGAAGAGCTGGCCTGGATGGGGCGCTTCCGCGTCGTGCATGCGGGGGGACTGTCGGACCCGCTGCCGACCAAGGCGATCGCCGCTCTCCGCGCCGCCGGAGTGCAGACTCTCCTGGTGTACGATTGGCTTCCGGCGACCTATCACTACCTCGACGGCGAGAGTGACGATCCTTTGACCCAATGGCTCTACGATAACCGGGATTGGGCGACCCTCAACCCCGCAGGGCCCTTTCCCCACTGTGTCGAGGAGGGCTACAGTTGGTGTGAGGATTACTACTTCGATTTGGGCAACCCTGCCGTGCGTGAGAAGCGGATAGCGTATCTGGTTCGGCGAGTCCACGCCTTGGGCTACGACGGCCTCTTCTTCGATTGGGGGAACAGTCTCTTCCTCGATGAGCCGGACTATGCCCTGCTGCGCGCGGTGTATGAGGAGCGGCATCCGGAGTTGCCCTACGCCCAGGCCGTTGCCCTGTTCTACCAGGCCCTCCGCGAGCGGGGTGTTGTCGTGCAGTCCAATCAGGGCTTCGACGATGCCGCGGTGCTTCTCCCGTCGGTGGACTACGACACCAGCGAAAGCGCCGGTACCACCGATGCAATGATGGGCCGTCGGCTGGTGCTCGTCGGCCAGGGGCGAACCGCCGTCCCCGACACGATCTACTATCCCAACAGCCCGGACCCGCGCCATGGCTCCCTCACGGATACGCTGGAGGTTTGGCAATGGATGATGGGGCGGGTGGCTCGATTCGCCGCTCCGGACTTTCACGGCATCGTTCATCTCAATTATGCGGCCCCCTTTTGGGAGCCCCTGTCGGAAGAAGGGCGGCTCTATCGCCCGCGAATGCCCCGCAATGCCATCTTCTTCGATGAGGCTCTGGCGCGCCTCTTTGATCAGGCCGCCTATACCGAGGTGCCTTGGGATCATCGCCTGGAACGTGACGAGGTCTACTTTTACGACCTGGGGGAGCCGCTGGAGCCTGCTTTGCAGTCGGTGCAGGGTGGCTATGTGCGCTATTACACCCAGGGCTTCGTGCTCGTGGGCGCTTGGGATGCGCCCGCTACCCTCACGCTGCATCACCCCAGCCTCCCGACGGCGGGCGTTGTGTACGATGCCTATCGTCGGGTGTGGATACCGGTGGAAATGGCGCATACGCTGAAGCTGTCCTTGTCGCCGGAGCCGGACCCGGTTACCGGCCGTATGGCCCCTCTGGGACGAATCGTCCTCTATCCGGCCCCCTGAGGGCTGGCCCGGCCCGATGGCACGGCCCTTCCCGGCACTCTGCCCGTCGGTTGACCTTCTGTCGCTTTGTGGTAGAATATGCCTCCGCAAGGGGTGGCAGCCAAACACCCTGCCGCCCGTTAAAAAGGGATAGGGTAACGATGATGAAGAGGCCATCAACGCAGATGGCCTTCTTCACTGGATTTATCAGGGAGGAAGAAACAGTGCCTACGATCAATCAGTTGGTACGCAAGGGGCGCAAGCCGAAGGCTCGCAAGTCCAAGTCGCCGGCCATGCTCTACAACTACAATGCGCTCAAGGGGAAGCGGGTGCGCGCGAGGAAGGGCAACCCGCAGAAGCGCGGCGTCTGCACCATCGTGCGCACGACGACGCCGAAGAAGCCGAATTCCGCGCTGCGGAAGATCGCCCGTGTGCGGCTCTCGAACCGCATCGAGGTTACGGCCTACATCCCCGGCGAAGGGCACAACTTGCAGGAGCACTCGGTTGTCTTGGTGCGCGGTGGCCGTGTGAAGGACTTGCCCGGTGTCCGCTATCACATCATCCGCGGCACGCTGGATGCGGCGGGCGTTGAAAATCGCGCCCAGCAGCGCTCCAAGTACGGGACCAAGCGCCCGAAGAAGTAGGAGGAATTATGCCGAGAAGGTATCGACCCCCAAAGCGTCAGATTCCGCCCGATATCCGTTACAACAGCGTTCTGGTGCAGAAGTTCATCAACCGGATGATGCGCGGCGGCAAGAAGAGCGTGGCGCAGCGCGTCTTCTATCGGGCGATGGACCTGGTCGAGGCACGGGCGAAGCGTCCCGCGCTGGAGGTTTTCGAGAAGGCGATTGCCAACGTCGCTCCCGCCGTCGAGGTCAAGCCGCGGCGCGTCGGTGGTTCGACCTACCAGATTCCGGTCGAGGTGCCGGATCACCGCCGCGTTTCGTTGGCCATTCGCTGGATTCTGGAAGCGGCGAACAAGCGCCACGGCCACGGGATGGCCGAGAAACTTTCCGCCGAGTTGCTCGATGCCGCCAACGGTGTCGGCGCGGCGGTCAAGAAGCGCGAGGATACCTACAAGATGGCGGAGGCGAACCGCGCCTTTGCTCATCTGCGTTGGTAGCTTTTGTGGAGCTGTCGCCGCGTGAGTCGATGAAGTGAGGTCGGCGATGGCTGATAGTCGAGCACATTCACTGGCGAATATTCGGAATATCGGCGTCATTGCCCACATTGACGCGGGGAAGACGACGACGACCGAGCGCATCCTCTACTACACCGGCCGGACACACCGGTTGGGCAACGTGGACGAAGGTACCACGGTAACCGACTGGATGGTGCAGGAGAAGGAGCGCGGCATCACCATCACATCGGCGGCGGTAACCTGCTTTTGGCGCGGGCACCAGATCAACATCGTGGATACGCCCGGCCACATCGATTTCACCGCCGAGGTGCAGCGCAGCCTGCGCGTGCTCGATGGTGGCGTTGTCGTCTTCGACGGGACGGCGGGCGTGGAGCCGCAATCGGAGACGGTCTGGCGTCAGGCACGCTCTTTCGGCGTTCCTCTCATCGCCTTCATCAACAAGATGGACAAGCTGGGAGCGAACTTCGCCTACGCCGTCGGGACGATTCGTGAACGTCTGGATGCCCGGCCTGTGCCCATCCAGTGGCCCATCGGGGCGGAAAGCGACTTCCGGGGGGTGATTGACCTCATCGAATGGAAGGCGCTCTACTGGGTGGACGCGCTGGGCGAGCAGATGCGCGAAGCACCCGTTCCGGCGGCGCTCGAAGCGGAGGCGGAAGAGGCGCGGGAGGCGATGCTGGAGGCCATCGTCGAGACCGATGACGAGCTGATGGAGCGCTATCTGGAGGGGGAGACCATTTCCCCGCAGGCCCTGCGCACGGCGCTGAGGCGGGCGACCATCGGCGGGCTGATCCAGCCCGTGCTCTGCGGTTCTGCGCTGCGCAACAAGGGCATCCAGCCCCTCCTCGATGCCATCGTCGGCTATCTCCCTTCGCCGCTGGACATCCCTCCGGTGAAGGGGGAGACGAAGAAGGGTATCCAGGAGCGTCCTGCTGATCCGAATGCCCCCCTGGCGGCGTTGATCTTCAAGATCGCCACCGATCCTTACGCCGGGCGTCTGGCATATTTTCGGGTCTATTCCGGCGTCATCCGCAAGGGGGGTGTTGTTTACAACGCCACGAAGAAGGTGCGCGAACGAGTTCCCAAGCTCCTGCGGATGTTCGCCCATCACCGTGAAGAGGTGGACGAAATCGGCGCGGGAGACATCGGGGCGACGGTAGGGCTGAAACGCAGCTTCACCGGCGACAC
>JALXBP010000132.1 GCA_026991395.1 Anaerolineae bacterium
GATGGCCCCCGGCGGGGGGTAGAGGACGGCGGTCTCGTTCTTCTTGCCGCGGAAATCCTCCCGCGCCAGAAAGGCGGAAAGCATGCCGCCAATCTTCTCGTCGATCGACTGCAGAGCGCCCGTCAGCTCCTTGTCGGCGAAGAGAGGCACGAGAAGCGCTCCCGCCTCCCTCTCGGCCAGTCCACCTTGCACGACCTCGACTTTCACGATGACCTCCTCGATTTCCCGGATGAACCCGGCCACGCTGCCGGGTGCGAACAAGCTCGCCTGCCTCAGGCCGCCGTCTCGCCACCGGCACCACAGACCGGACAGTCGGGGCGGCGGTGTACGCGGACGCGCTCCCACTGCTGCGTCAGGCCCTCCCAGAGGAGGATGGTATCGACCAGAGGGCGACCCACACCGCTCAGCACCTTGATCGCCTCCAGGGCCTGCATACTCCCCACGACACCGGCCACCGCGCCGATGATGCCGGGCGGCGGCCCGTCGGCGGGGGCATCGGCTGCGGCGGGGAAGATGCAGGCGCGGCAGGCGTGGCCGGGCCGATAGACCCCCATCTGCCCCTCGAAACGCTCCACCGCCCCCCAGACGAGGGGCACACCGGCGGCCACACAGAGCCGGTTGACGAGCGCCTTGGTCGCCAGATTGTCGCTTGCCTCCACCACCAGATCGCAACCGGCGACGAGCGCCGCGCCATTCCCCTCGTCCAGCCGCACCGGATGCGCCTCGATGACCACCTGCGGATTGAGGGCGTGCAGCCGCTCACGCGCCGCCACCGCCTTGGGGTGATCGAGATCGGCTTCCGTGTAGAGAATCTGCCGGTTGAGATTGGAAAGCGTAACGCGGTCGCCGTCGATGATGACCAACCGCCCCACCCCCGCCGCCGCCAGGTAGAAGAGCGCCGGTGAACCCAGCCCTCCGGCCCCGACGACGAGAACGGAGGCGGCACGAAGCCGCGCCTGTCCCGCCTCGCCGAAGGCGGGGATGGCGATCTGCCGCCGATAGCGCTCCTCCACCGCACCACCACCTCAGGGCACGATGGTCAGCGTCGTTCCCGCCGAGCGCCCCCAGACCTCCGGGAAGTAGCGCTCGCCGACCAGCGCGGGCATCACGCGGTAGCGCCCGCCGAAGGTCGCCCGCAGCAGATAGCGCACCTCGTGCCGGCCCGGCGTCAACTGCCGCGCGAAGAAGATGGCGCGGTCATCCAGCAGGTGAGGCTCGCCGAATTCCCCCCAGTACCAGCCGACGAAGGGAAGGCCGCCCTCCTCGCCGGAAAGCTCCGCCGTCTCCGTGCGGAGCGAGGGATCGACCGGCTCCATCCCCGCGGGGTAGAAATCGGTTAGCTCGACGAAGTAACGCTGCGCCGGAGCGACGACCTTGAGCCGCACCTCGACGAGATCGCCGGTGTGCACCTCCTCTGGCGGCACGCAATGCGCCTCGTCCGAAAGGAAGGGGTCGCAGTAGTAACGCTCGACCGCCAGCCCGCGGCTTTCCGGCTCCACCTGCGCCGCCGGTTCGTCGAGCACGAAGTCGGCGGTGTAGTAGAGGACGCCCGGCCCATGCCCGCGGGCGATCTCCAGTGCGTTGGGACGACCGCGCACCAGCCCCCCGATCGGGTTCTCCGAAAGGCCGATCTGGAAGCGCTCAGGCTCCCGCACCGTCTCCGGCGAGACGTTGCCGCCCGCGATGGCGTGGCCGTTCAACGAAATGCCCCAACTGTAGGCCCCCTCCAGTTCGTGCGTCGTGACCGCCACATCGAGGAGCGCCATCGTCATCCACACCTTCTCTTGGGGCGAAAGCCAGTATCGAGCCGCGCGGGCTACCGTCAGCCAGCGCACGGCATCGGGGAGGAAGGCATCATCGGGGGCGAAGTGGGCCAGCACCTTGACGGCCACCGCCGTGGCGCGGATGTCGGTCAGCCACAACGTCGGATCGTCCTCCTCCCAGTGGACGCCGTTGGCCGAGGTGATGGCATCGCTGCGCAGCCGGTCGAGCAGCACCGCTACCCGCCGATCGGCAGGGTCAGCGCTCCCCAAGGCCAGCGTCAGATAGGCGCGGCCCGTAACGCCCATCGCCTCGCGAGCATCGTAGAGGGCCGAAGCCATCCCGGAAGGCCACGGTTCGCCGCCCAAGGTGAGGACGTAGAAGGCCAGCGCATCTTCCATCGTCGGCGGACGGCTCTTCGCCTGCGCCACGTCGCCCATCAGCCGGTTTCGCAGGTAGCGCAGCGCCGCCTCCAGCACGGTGGCGTTCACGTCCAGACCGGCGGCCTTCGCCGTGAGCATCCCCAACGTCGCATAGGCGCTAAGCTGAAGGTCGCTCTCGTCCTCCGACCAGCCCCACCCGCCATCCTTGTGCTGACGCCGCTCGAGCCGGTTCAGCGCCTCCTCGACGCGGGCGGGCAGTTCGGCTTCCAACTGCGGATCGGCCACCTGCGCCTGCGTCAGCGCCAGGTAGAGATAGGCATCGGGGAGACAGCGGTCCACGATCGCCTCCACATTGTCCGAAGCGGGCATCGCCTCCCGCGTCTGCCAGAGATCGGAGGCCGCCGCGACGAGCGATGGTGCGATGAGCAGGTCGAGCCGCGTCGTCTCCCCGGCCTCCTGCGGCACGACGACGGCCTCCAGGCGCGAGCCTTCGTCGGCCATCGCCCCGCCCGTCCCCGTTACGTCGGGCGAGCGGTAGCGGAGGACGGGCAGCGCCCCCTCCTCGTCCGTCGTGCCGATGGTCGGGCGCACGGTATCGCTGTAGCCGCCGCCCTGCGCGGAGAAGGTGAGCAGGACGGCGTCGCTCCCGCCGTCGGGGACGGCGATCCGCCAAGAGAGCCGCTTCCGGCCCCCGGCGGCCACCATCAGCGACTGGACCGCCTCACTGTGGAGCTTGGCCCCGTCGGCGGCAAGCTGCACCTCCACCGAAAGCTGGTGGTCGGTGTTGTTGTACACGATCGCCCCGATCTCGGCCTCGTCGCCCGCGACGAAGAAGCGGGGCGTCAGGGGGCGGACGAAGAAGGGCTTCGTGGCGACGATCTCCACCTCCGCCTGCCCGACCTTCGTGTCGGCGGTAACCGCCCGCCCGTCGAGCACCCAGGTCGTCAGCGAATCGGGCAGTGGCACATCGACGCCGATCTCGCCCTGCGGGCCGGTGCGCAGCGAGGCGGCCCAGAAGGCCGTATCGGGGAAGTTGCGGCGCACTTCGGCCACCTCGCCGCCGCCACCGCCGCCCATGCCGCCGAAGGCCTGCATCGCGTAGTAGTCGGCCTCCTTCTGCAGTTCATCCAGGCGTCCGTTCCAGCGGCTGGAAAGGGTGCTGAGCGAATCGCCCGCCACGACGCGCAGGGGGCGTTCGCCGTAGAAGGCCTCCTCGATCGAAGGCGACTGCTCCTCGGCCAGGGCGAGCACGGCCTTGTCCACCGCCGCCAGCCCCACCTCCGCATCGACGGGGTTGCCCTGCGCATCGTACACGCCGACGACCACGTGCGCCGTCTCGCCGGGGCGGTACTCCGCCCGGTCGGTCTGGATGGCGACGCGCAGACGCTGCGCCGTCGGCTCCACCTTCAACTCCGTCGTGCCGAGCACGACCTGCGGCGCTCCCGCCGTCGAGGTCTGCACGCCGATGAAGGAGACGAAGACGTTGGGCGCATAGGCGGCGACGATGGGTAGATCGATGATCGGATTGGGGGTGTCGGTTACGAAGTGCTGCGCATCGAGGATGCCGCTGCGCTCGACCGTCATCAGCACCTGGAAGGGGCCGTCGAAGGGCGTCGGCAAGAGGATGTGCGCCGTCTCCCCCGGCTCGTAACGAGGGGCATCCGCCACCGGTTTGACGCGCCCGTCCTCCTGCTGCCAGACCACGCCCTCCGGCCCGCTCACCCACAGCGAGGCCTCGGCGTAGGCGCGATTGCCGCCGTCATCCCGTCCCTGCACGGCCACGACGTAGGGACCGGCGGCGGGCGGCGTGACGAGTACCTGCGCCTTGCCCTCCGCATCGGTGCGCACGTCGAAGGTGGCCAGCACGGTGTCGGTGTAATGCCAGGTCGGGGCGTACTCCCCCGCCACCTTGCCGAGATACCAGGTGCGGCGGGCCAGCGTAACCGTCAGCGGCTGTTGGGCGATGGGCGCGCCGTACCAATCCACGGCCTGCACGGCGACCGGCACCTTCTTCCCCGCCACGGCCACCAGCCGCTCCGGACGCACGCCCAGTTCGAAGCGGGCGGGGTGGACGCGCACCTCGCTTTCGCCGGAGACGGGGAAGCCGCCCTCGTCCTCGACTTCCACCTCCAGGCGGAAGCTGCGGGCGACGGGGAGCGCCGCCTGCGGCAAGGCGACCTGGGCCTGGATGAGGAAGTGGCCGTTGACATCGGTGCGGCCGCTCCCTTCCGCCACCGTTTCCTCGTCCCAGGGTATCACCGCGAAGGCGGCATCGTTCCACGCCCATCCCAGCGGCGAGGGCACCGTCCGGGCCTCGCGGATGAGCCGCCAGCGCAGCGGCGCATCGCTCACCGCGCCGCCGAAGTAGTAGGTCGCCGCCACGTCGGCGCGGAGTTGCTCGCCCTGCAAGAGGTCATCGCGCTGCGGTGTTACGGCAACCTCGAAGGCGGGCTTGCGGTAGGCGGCGACAGCGAAGGTGCCGCCGACGCTCTTCAGCATCCGCGTCCCCTCCTTCTCCGAGGGAAGGTCCACCTTGAGGGCGTAGTAGGGACAGGGCAGCGCCTCCCCGGGCAGGAGGAAGCTCCCCTCGGCGGTGCCGAGGTCGGAAAGCGAGACCGTCATCTCGTCCAGCGGCGCATCGCTCTGGCAGTCGTGGAGCGAAAGGCGAAGCGCTAGATCCAGCGGCGGCAGGGTGTAGCGGTCGTTCCGCTCGTCCCGCACGATGAGTCGCCAGTGGACCGTCTGCCCCGGTCGGTAGATGGGGCGGTCGGTGTAGAGGTAGGCCAAGTAGGGCGCGGGTTTCCAGTAGGCGTAGGGGAAATCCGACGACCACGATGTATTCGAGGTGTGCACGCCGTTGATGGCGACGCCGAAGCCCGGCTGCCCGGCCTGTCCCGTCTCGACGAAGGCGATCTCCCACAGCCGCTCAATGCCGGTCAAGGTTATCCGTGCGATACCGTCCTCATCGGTCGTCCCGCCGGCGAGGAGGTGTCCATCATCCCTCAGCAGGCGCACCTCGGCCCCGCCTACCGGCGCGCCGGTGTGGAGGTCGGTTACCCAGACGATCGCCGCCTCTGTGGAAAGCCGCACCGCCACGTGGCGATCGATCACCGCCAGCAGCAGCTCCTTTTCCGGCCCCCTTCTCTTGAGGGAAGGCTCCTCCCAGAAGAGGCGGTAGTAACCGGTAGGCAGCGGGTGATCGGTGCGGCTGAGATGGATCGGCGCCGCCACGACGCGGTTGGGCGGCGCGTCGAAGCGCTCGCTCCAGGCACGCAGCCGCGCGACCGTTCCCACGGGGCCGTCCGCCGCGGCCAACACCATCCCCACCTCGGAGACGTTGCGCTGGACAGCGTAGACGACCGGCGCTTCCGCCGCATCGAGCGTGACGAAGTTCCCCTGCGCCTCGCCGAGGAGGATGAAGAGCGGCGGCTCGTCGCCGGTCGTGAAGCAACTCTGCATCGTCTCCTGCGTCTGATTGCCGTAGCGATCGGCGATCCCCGGCTCGACCTGCACGCAGTAGCGGGTGCGCGGCTCCATCTGCCAAGAGATGTGGAAGCTCTTGTCGTGCCAGTAGGTGTAAAGCTCGGCCTCCGGCGGAGCGGGCGTGATGCTCACGTGCGGCGTCACCGTCTCCGGATCGATGTTGCCCTCCAGGCGCAGGACGACCGATTCGTAAAGCTCCACGCCGCTCGCCCCGTCAGGCGGGGTCAGGCCGACCAGGCGGGCGGGGGGAACGGTATGGAAGCGGCTGCTGTAGGCGGTCTCCAGCGGCGCACCGGTCAGAGAGCGCGCCTTCGATGAGAGGCGCACGATGTAGACCGTGTCCAGCGCCAGCGGCTCCGTCGGGGTGAAGATCATCTGCGCCCCCTCGTCCGCCCAGACGATCGTCCCGGCCACAGGATGACCGGCCTCGTCCGCCAGCGAGAAGGCGCTGCCCGTCGCCGCGGGGTCCATCGGCGTGTTGAAGTGCAGCGAAATCCCCGTCTCCAGCGGGACATCCTCCGCGCCGAAGGGCGGCTCCACCTCGACGAGCTTCGGCGTTACCGTCTGGAAGTGCCAGAGCAGCGGTTCCGCCATCTGCGCGCCGTTGAGCGCCGTCACGGGGGCAAGGCTCACCTCGTACACCGTCCCGGCCTGCCAGCCGGGCATCGGTTCGGCGCGATAGGTCGCCGTGTCGATCCAGAAGCCGCGCATCTGCATCGGCGGATCGGTGCTCAGGTCGAGCAGCGTACAGCCCTCGGCGCGGCCCGCCTCCTGCCCCGTGCAGTTGATGGGGACGACGGGGTAGTTGAAGGTGAGGAGAATCGGCGCATCTCCCCGCACCTCGCCATCCTCCTCGGCGGGCGAGAAGTGCGTTACCTCCAGCGGCGCGACCGTCTGGAAGGTAAAGTCCACCCCCTGCGTCAACGTCATCCCGTCGGCGGCACGGACACCATCGCCCAGGGAGACGTGGTAGCGCGTCGCCATCGCCAGCCCCTGGGGACGGAAGACCATCGTCCGCTCATCGGGCCAGCTTATCTCCCCTTGCACCGGCGGGCGAATCTGCAGCGCCGACTCGACGCTGGCCTTGTCCATCGCGCGATCGAAGTGCAGGCGAAGCGCAGCCTCCTGCGGCGCGACCTCCGCCCCGCGCGGCGGCGAGAAATCGACGACGACCGGCGGCAGTTTGGCGGGTATCTGCGCCTGTGGCGTCGCCGGTGGCGACGTGACGGGCAACGGCACCTGCGAACAGGCCATCGCCACCAGCACCAGCAGACCGATCAGCGACCAGAGCGAACGTCGTCGCATCGCGCACCTCCTCAGGTAGCAGGACAAGCTGCCGGTATGATAGCACGGAGCGAAGGGAAGGGCAATCCCCGACGCCCCTCACGGCGACGACGCTTCATACTCCCGTGGCAGCATCAACGGGATGTGGATTTTTTCTCTCCTTGCAGTACAATAGGGACGATCCCGTTTACTATGGGCACAGTCGAGAAGGAGGCGTTGACGATGGAACCCTACGACCATCACCGAATCGAGAAGAAGTGGCAACAGCGTTGGGAAGCCGACAAGCTCTATCACGCCGTCATCGATCACGACAGACCCAAATACTACGCCTTGACGATGTTGCCCTACCCCAGCGGCGACCTGCACATCGGGCACTGGTATGCGATGGCTCCCTCCGATGCCCGCGCACGCTTCAAGCGCATGCAGGGGTACAACGTGCTCTTCCCGATGGGGTTCGACGCCTTCGGCTTGCCTGCCGAGAATGCCGCCATCCAACGCGGCATTCATCCCAAGACGTGGACGATGCACAACATCGAGCGTATGCGCCGCCAACTCCGCTCGATGGGCGCGATGTTCGACTGGGAACGCGAGGCGATCACCTGCCTGCCCGGCTACTACCGCTGGACGGAGTGGTTCTTCCTCAAGTTCTACGAGATGGGGCTGGCCTACCGCAAGAAGGCACCGGTGGACTACTGCCCGACCTGCAAGACGACGCTGGCCCGCGAGCAGGTCATCGGCGAGGAGCGCGTCTGCGAGCGCTGCGGCACGCCGGTGATCAAGAAGGACCTGGAGCAGTGGTTCTTCCGCATCACCGACTACGCCGACGAGCTTCTCGACTTCTCGCAACTCGACTGGCCGGAGAAGATCATCACCGCGCAGCGCAACTGGATCGGGCGCAGCCATGGCGCGGAGGTCGTCTTCAAGGTCGCGCCGGAGGACCTGCCGGAGGGCGAGGATGGCGACCTCGTCGTCTTCACCACCCGTCCCGACACGCTCTGGGGCGCGACCTTTATGGTGCTCGCGCCGGAGCACCCGCTGGTCGAGAAGATCACCAAGCCGCAGTACCGCGAGGCGGTGGATGCCTACCGCCTCCAGGTCGCCCGCCAGTCGGAGATCGAGCGGCTGAGCACGGCGAAGGAGAAGACCGGCGTCTTCACCGGCGCTTACGCCATCAACCCCGTCAACGACGAACGCATCCCCATCTGGATCGCCGACTACGTGATGATGACCTACGGCACGGGCGCGATCATGGCCGTCCCCGCGCACGATGAGCGCGACTTCGCCTTCGCCAGCAAGTACGGGCTGCCCATCCCCGTCGTCATCGAGACGAAGGCATGGGTCGAGGAGGGGCGACCGCTCCCCCTGCCCCGCGCCTATCCCGGCGAGGGCGTGATGATCAACTCCGGTCCCTTCGACGGCACTCCCGCCCCCCATCCCGCGGTGGAGAAGGTTACCGCCTGGCTGGAGGAGAAGGGGCTGGGCAAGGCCGCCGTCAACTACCGCCTGCGCGACTGGCTCATCAGCCGCCAGCGCTACTGGGGCGCACCCATCCCCATCGTCTATTGCGAAAGGTGCGGCGTCGTCCCCGTTCCCTACGAAGACCTGCCCGTCCTCCTCCCCGACGAGGTGGACTTCATGCCGACGGGCGAAAGCCCGCTCAAGTACCACGAGGGCTTCCTCCACACCACCTGTCCCAAGTGCGGCGGCCCCGCCATCCGCGAAACGGACACGATGGACACCTTTATGTGCTCCTCCTGGTACCAGTACGCCTACCTCAGCCCCTACTACAAGGAGGGCGAACCGGCCCACGCCGATTCCACGCCCTGGGACCCGGCGGAGGGCGACTACTGGCTGCCGGTCGATACCTACACGGGCGGCGCGGAGCATGCCACGATGCACCTGCTCTACACGCGCTTCTTCACCAAGGCGCTGCGCGACGCCGGTCTGGTCGATTTCGACGAGCCGATGCTCCAGCTTCGCAACCAGGGCATCATCTTGGGCGAGCCACGCCGCGGCGACTTCGTCGAGGTGGAGGGCCACTGGGAAGGGAATAGGGTGCACGCCGAACTGATCCTCGTCAAGCGTCCGGAGGGGGAGTACCCCGAACCGGGGAAGGCCAACTGCCGCGTCTGGGGCGAGGTGATGAAGCGCGACGACGTGAGCCTCAAGGTGCAGACGCGCCTCCCCGACGACAAGGATTCGGAGGGCGAACTGACCGTCGTCCTCGTGGACGAGGATACGCTCATCAGCGTGCCCGGCAAGGAGCCGGGCAAGGGACGGCTCTCCGACATCCTCTACCACCTCGACGTGGAGAAGATGTCCAAGAGCAAGAAGAACGTCATCGCGCCCGATGCGCTGGTCGATCGCTACGGGGCCGACGCCGTCCGCGCCTACCTGATGTTCGGCTGGCGGTGGGAACTGGGCGGCCCGTGGAACAGCAAGGGTATCGAAGGCGTCGTCCGCTGGCTCAACCGCATCTGGGCCATCGTCCTGGAAAAGCCGCGCAAGCGCACACAGCCCACGCCGGAGGAGGAAAAGACGCTGCGCAGGGTGCGCCACGCGACGGTCAAGGCCGTCACGGAGGATATGGAGAGCTTCTCCTTCAACACCGCCATCGCGCGGCTGATGGAGTTCACCAACGCGCTGAACAAGGTCAAGACCGCCCTCTGGGGGAGCGACCTTTGGGACGAGGCCATCACCACCCTGCTGCTCCTCCTCGCGCCCGTCACGCCCCATCTGGCCGAGGAACTGTGGGCGCGGCGCGGCAAGCCCTACAGCATCCATCAGCAGCGCTGGCCGACCTACGACGAAGCGGCGCTGGTCGAAGAGACGATGACCCTGCCGGTGCAGATCAACGGCAAGGTCCGCGGGCGGGTTACGCTCCCCGTCGATGCCGATGAGGAGACGATCAAAGCCGCAGCGCTGGCCGAACCCAACGTCCGCCGCCATCTGGAAGGCAAGACGATCGTCAAGATCATCGTCCCCAAGCGCAAACTGGTGAGCATCGTCGCCCGCTAAGCCGAGACAGGCAAGCGCCTCCGTGTCGAACACGGGGGCGCTTTTGCACCGCGCAAAGGAGGCCGTATGACAGAGGCAAAACCCCGCTTCCGGCTCATCGCCAGCGACATCGACGGGACGCTGGCAGGCGGACACGGTGCGCCGATCCCGCCGCGAACGGTCGGCGTCCTTCGCCGCCTGCTCGCGAGAGGGCTGCCCGTCGTCCTCGTAACCGGCCTCAATCCCTGGTCGGCGCGGCGCTACGTGGAGGCCATCGGGCCGGAGGCACGGGCCATCGCGCTCAACGGCATCTTCCTCCTCGAAGGGGACGAAATCCGCGAGGGACACTTCCTCGACGAAGCGCTGGTGCGCGAAGGGGCACGGCTGGCGTTGGAGGCCGGCTACACGCCGCTCATCTACGGCGCGGACGGGATCACCCGCTACCTGCCCGGCGGCCATCTGGAAGTCGTCGAGAGGCTCATCGCCGAGCGGCCCTACCAGCCCTATCGCGCGGTGGAAAGCTTCGAGGCGCTTTTCGCCGTGCGCCCGGCCCAGGTCTCCGTCTGCGGCGAGGAGGCGGAGGTCGCGCCGCTCGTCCCGCTGTGGGAGCAGGCCTTGGGCAACCGCGCCTACGTCATCTTCCAGCCGGGCAAGCGCACCTGGCTGGAGGCCAATCACCCGCGGGCGCGGAAGGACGTGGCGCTGCTGGAACTGGCCGCGCGGCTCGGCATCCCGCGCGAGGCGATCCTCTACTTCGGCGACAACCTCAACGACCTGGTGCTCTTCCGCGCCATCCCCCACGCCGTCGCCGTGGGCAACGCGCGTCCGGAGGTGAAGGCGCTGGCCTGGCGCACCGCTCCGCCCCAGGCCGAAGAGGGCGTCGCCGCCTTCCTGGAGGCGATCTTCGGATAGCAAGGCACAAAAAAGGGTGCGATGTACAAACGTACATCGCACCCACACGGCGAGCGAACGCTACTCGGCGACCTTCTCGATGCGCACGGCGTTGACCTTGTATTCGGGGATCTTCGCCGTGGGATCGAGGGCGCGCGCCGTCGCCCAGTTGACGTTCCCTTCGGGGAAGTGGAAGGTGCCGAAGAGAAGCCCCGGCGCGACGCGCTCGGTCAGCCACGCACGGGCGACGAAGCTCCCCCGACGGGAGGTGATGCGCAGCTTGTCCCCGTCGGCGATCCCCATCCGCGCGGCGTCGGTGGGGTTGACCTCGACGAGCGGTTCGGGGTAGAGCGCCGTCAGGTTCTGCGAGCGGCGGGTGATTTCGCCGCCGTGCCAGTGGTAGAGGACGCGCCCGGTCGTGAGCACGAAGGGGTACGCCTCATCGGGCGCTTCGTGCGGCGGGATGTGATCCACCGGCGTGAACAGCCCCTTGCCGCGGGAGAATCGCCCCACGTGGAGGATCGGCGTGCCGAGGTGGTCATCGCCGCGCACCGGCCAGTGGAGCTGCTCGCCGCGCTCCAGCCGGTCGTAGTGGACACCGGCGTAGATCGGCGTTACGCTGG
>JALXBP010000133.1 GCA_026991395.1 Anaerolineae bacterium
GCTCCAATCCTGCGTCGGCAGCGGGGTGGGTGTGGCGGTCGGCAGGGGCGTGCCGGACGGTGTGACGGTGGAGAGTGTGGTGGGCGCGGGCGCGGCGGGCCGCCGGAGGAGGGCGGCAGCCGCGAGGGCCAGGAGGGTGAGGAGTAGCACGGCTCCCAGCAGGACCGGCCAATGTGTGCGGTTCGTTTGGGTTGTGTTCATCGGGTTGTGCTCCTTTCTGTATCACCAACGTTAGTGGTGGCAGCGGCGCGATAAAAGTATACCATGATTTCATCTACTCAGCAACAGATCAGGTGGCAAGTAACGCAGGGATGGAAGGTTGCCGGAGACGGGGGGACGATCCGGACCCCAACCGTGCCAACTACGACGAGACCGGCATCGGCACGACCAGCGCGGTGGGCTGCTTCCCCGGCGGAGCCAGCCCCTGCGGAGTGGAGGAGTTGAGCGGGAATGTCTGGGAGTGGTCGAGGAGTTTGTATCGCGGCTATCCTTACGTCCTTGAGGATGGACGCGAGGACCTTGAGGCGGATGGCCGCCGGGTGGTGCGCGGCGGATCGTTCCACCTCAATGAGAGCTTCGTCCGCTGTACCTATCGCGACGGGCACTTCCCGGACGGTCGCTGGTTCAACTTCGGGTTTCGCTTGGCGGTGGTGCCCCGCTCTCTATGAGCGCTGTCCCTCTGGTCGCGCCGCAGGCGCGGCCTCCCCGCCTGACCGCCTACGGATCGGCGAGCCACACCGCCACGGTCGTCACCGCACCGACGGAGCCGGGCAGATCGAAGGGCTTGCTCGTGCCCAGCCGCCGACCTCCACGGCCTGCACAGGCCACCCAGCGGAAAGGCCCCTTGCCCAGGTCGGCCTCGGCGACCCACCACCGCTTCCGGGCCGTGACCTCGCCACCGTCCACGGTTACGTCGTCCGGCGTCCCTTGCCAGCCCTCGACGTCGTGCCACTCGCCCAGGCCATCCTGCCACTGGACGACGGTCCACACGCTCTGCCAATGGGCCTCGTTCCAGGGCCAGGTGGCGGGGAAGTGCGCCTGCAACTCGATCGTCGCGCCGGGCGGAGCCGGGCGGCGCGGGTGCGGCGGCGCAGGGGTAGCCGTCGGTGTGGGGGTGGGGGGCCGTGGCGGAAGCGACGGTTGGGCCTGCGCCAGCCCCGGCAACAGGATGAGGAGGGTCAGCATGCCGAACCAGAGGGTCGGCAAGGGATGCGGATAGCGTCGGCTCCCGTTCATCGTGCCTCCTTTCCTCTCGGCGCGCCCCGGGGGCGGGGTGGAAGGTGGTCCCCGGCGGGATGTTCCGTCGTGCCGTCGAGGGCTGCCGATGTTACGCCCGCCGCGTGCAGGACCACGTCCACCGGCCCCCTGATGTTGTCGTATGCGCCGCCGAGCAACTCGTGATTCTCCTGCACCGCGCCGTAGTCCGTGGCGGTGTTGGCCGAGTCCACCTGCGCCCACACCTGGGTCTCCTCGGCCAGCGGACGGTCGATCCGGCTTAGCTCTGCCCGATAGTAAGCATCGCCCACGGTGAGCGTGAGCCTCCCGCCCGGCGTGAGGGCGGGCAGGGCGTCGGCGGTCACGCCCCACACGACCCCCTGCTCACCCAAGAGGCTCCAGGTCTGGTTGACGCCGGTCGGCGCGCTCTCCGGGTCGAGGTAGAGATCGACCCAGAACTCGTCGGTAACGGGCCTGTCGCCGATGTTCCGGATGACCACCTGCACGTTGTCGGGGGTGGCGACGATGCGCTCGACCACGAGGTTGGGGGCCGGGACGTGCTCCCTCGCGACCATCGGCAGATGGACGATGGGCCGGGGGAAGAGTTCCACCTCGAACGGCCCCGCCGTGGTTACGTTGCCCGCCTCGTCGGCAGCGGTAACCCACAGGAGATAGCGCCCGGCGATCGGCGGATGGAGGTCGTAGCGCCACGTCCGGCCCGAACGCTCCGGCGGCTCGCTGTAGAACTCGCCCGTCGGCGTCCGGACATCCACCCGCAGGTAAACCGTCGGCCCGCCGTCGCTCGCCGTCCCCTCCAGCACGCGGAGGGTGGGGGTATAGACCACGGCGCTCACCACCTGCATCGCCGTGATCACCGGCGCGACGTTGTCGATGATGACGAGCATCGTCGTCGGATCGGCGGTGCGGTTGCCCACTGCGTCCGTGCCGTAGAGCGCGAGGGTCTCGGTTACGAAGTCCAGCGGCTCGTCGCCGATCACCCGGTAGGTCCAGCGGCCCGACGTGGCGGCGCTGGAGCGCGGCGTCAGCACCAGCAGGCTGCGCTCGTAGGCTCCGTCGTCGGTGGACGGGTTCGAGTCGCAGATGCGCAGCGTCCACGTGCCCGCCGCCGTCTCGCCCCGGAAGGCTTGCAGCGGCTCGCGGGGCCTGGCCCGCCGTTCGTAGTAGGGGGCGGTCGGGTCCTGGTCGCCGCGCAGATCGCCCAGGCCCACCGGCTCGGCGTCGTCGAGGAAGAGGTCGGCGTTCCGGAAGTCGGTGCCGGGGATGCCGTCGTCGAGCAGGCGCACGCTCGCGCCCGTCGGCGATTCCAGCGTGACGCGGAGGTCGTCGCGGCGGGCGTGGGCGGCGACGAAGCCGACGCTCACCCGCCCGATGGGGAAACTTTCGGTAACCGTGAAGGTGCGCACGATCTCGCCGCCGCCGCAGGTCGTGGTGCCGTCGATGGCGACGGGGGCGGGCGGCACATCCTCCCGCACGACGATCGGGGGAGCGGGGGCGTCCGTCAGCAGCGTGGCCGGGCCGCAGGTGGCATCGGCGCAGAGTTCGACCCCGGCTACGCCGCCCTCGTCCACCACCTCGCCCTCCAGCGCGAAGGTGCCCGCCCGCAGCAGGCTGCCGGAGACGATCCCCGTGGCGGTTACGTCGAAGGTTACGGTCGGCGGCCTCGCATCCACCAGGAAGGGCTGCCAGGCGCTCCAGGCGCTCTCCTGCCCCCAGGTGTCCGTGGCTCCGAGGCGCAGGTTGAGGGTCTGACCGTCGCGGGCGCTGCTCGTATCCCAGGCGCACGACCATCGACCGTCCTCCGGCGTCTCGTCCGGGCAGGCGAAGCTGCCGATCCCCTGAACCTCCACCGTCACCAGGGGGACGCCGGAGTCGTCGTAGGCGTAGCCGATCAGCCTGTTCTCCCCGGCGGCGATCCGGTAGGTCGGCTCCTGAATCCCCAGGAAGCGCGGGCTTTCGTTGTCCACCCGGTGGTCGGCCCATATCCACTCCAGCGGCTCGCCGGAGGAGGGGTGGGCGTCGTCGTAGAGGCGCGCCTCGACCGAGGCCCGGGGCGCGCTGCTCCGGCCCGTGTCCACCACGCCCCGGAAGACGAGCGTCCCCTCCCCGCCCGGAGCGATGTCGCCCAGGCTCACCAGCCGGTGGTCGTCGCCGGGCGTCAGGCGCAGGGCGTCGTGGGCCGAAAGGTCCACCTGCACGCCGGTAGCGGGGTCCGTCCCCTCGTTGCGGTAGCGGAGGGTGTAGGTGATGACCTGGCCGTCGCCCAGCGGCGGCACGTCGGCGTTCGGCCGCTCGCCCGGCAGCAGCCCCCACAGGTCGAACAGTCCGTCGTCCAGGTGATGATAGACGGCCCCCGGCGGCTCGACCGAGAGGCGGAGCCGGAGATCGGCGTCCGGGTAGGGGGCGGTGATCCCGTCGCTCCCGTTGGGGCAGACCCCCGCGCCCAGCCCGTCCCAGTGGTAGCGGTGGTCGAGGGCGAACTCGTGCGCCCCGTCGGAGGGCCTCTCGATCACGCGGCGGCTGTCCACACTGTTGCCGTTGGGCATCACGGCCCACAGGCGCAGGCCGTCCTCCTCGCTGGCGAAGGCCACCAGGTTGAGCGGCGTCGAGGCCGGATCGGCGATGCCCAGCAGGTCGAAGGGGAGGTAGAGGTCGGTCTGC
Organism: Anaerolineae bacterium; assembly: GCA_026991395.1. Classification (GTDB taxonomy): domain Bacteria; phylum Chloroflexota; class Anaerolineae; order B4-G1; family SLSP01; genus JALXBP01. Next base: position 3,895 of record JALXBP010000133.1, read on the forward strand.
CCGTCGCGCAGGGCCGGGTCGAAGCGGTACTGCGATGTCGAGAGGGCGCGTTCGAAGGCCCAGGCGCGCCCGTCCCACTGCAGCAGGAGGGCGGTCTCGGAATCGCGCACCCAGACCAAATAGTCGGCAGCCATGCCGACCGTCGGCGAGAGGGGCGTGGCATCGGGCAGATAGAGGCGCGTGTCGGTCATCGTGGCGCTGTAGGGGTCGAAGGCGGTGATGGTGCCACCGGCCCGGATATCCAGGTAGATGAAGAGGTCGCCGTCGGTGGACCAGTTAGCGCCGGTCCAGGCCAGGCGCAGCGCTTCCTCGTTCCAGGTAACGTAGAAGGTCTGCTCAGCGCTCATGGCGGCCCGGCCCGTCGCGTTGCGGCTGACCCGCCGGTCCACGCCGACCCGCGTGCAGCCGCTCTCCATCCAGCCGTCGTAGAGGCCGTCCGGATCGTCTAAGAGCACGTAGTCCGGCGTGGCGGGGCCGTCCACGTAGACCGGGCCGATGCGCTGCGCCCGCTGCTGGCCGTACACATCCCGGCAGGTAAGCTGCACCGACACCTTCTGACCGTCGCGGGCCTGGTACCGGGCCTGCCGCACGGGTGGACCGTAAGCGGCGGCGGTCGTCGTTACCGTGCCGGTCGTCCGGATCGTCCATTCGGCCAGGTAGTCGGCCAAGCCGCTGCCGTCGCTGCTGGCGGTCCAGGTGAGAATCAGCGTGGGCGAGACGGCCCGCAGGGTATCGCCGGGGGCGAGCGGGGTGCCGCCGCTGCTCAGGGTGAGGGTAACCGGGGCGGGCGGAACCACGTCCACGGTGACGAGCGCGGTGGCCTGCGCCGTGTGCACGGCGATGTCGGTGGCCTGCGCCGTGACGGTGTAGGTCTCGCCGTCGGGAAGCGGCCCCGCGCCCAGATACCAGGGCACGACCCACGGGCCGCTGGCGGAATCGACGCTCCCCTCGAAGCGGCGCGCGCCGGTGACGACGACCCGCACGCCGGGCCGACCGACGGTGTCGGTAACCCGTCCGCTCAGGTCGAGGGTGTTGGGCAGGTGGTAGTGGGTGGTGGTGAGCAGCGTGGGGGTGATGACGACGCTCGGCGGCTGAGCGTCCACGGTGACGGTGAGGGTGTCGGTGGCGACGTTCCCCTCCCGGTCGGTAATCAGCGCCCGGAGCCGGTGCTCCCCCTCGCCGGAGGGTGCCCAATCGGTGGACCAGTAGGTGCCGGTAACGATGCCGCTCCACGTCTCGGTGTAGAGGGTGGCGGCATCCACGGTAACGGTCAGGGCCTGCAGCGAGGAGGTGATCGCCTCGGCCTGGCCGGTAACGCTAACCGGCGCCAGGCTGCCGAGCACCGGCGGCACGCTGAGGATGGAGACGGTGAGGCTGGGTTGGCTCTGCGCCTGGGGCAGGGCCGTCGCGGGGAGGGGCTGCCGGGTGGCGGTCAGGGTAACCGTGGTGCAGTTGCCCGCCGTGTCGCAGGCCGTGGCCTGCTCGCCGCCTGTCGGGTCGCAGGCCGCCGTCCCCCCGCCGACGCCCGAGAGGCTCAGCACCCGCAGCCCGTAGTCCCAGGCGGCGACGCAGGCGTAGCCGCCGGAGAGGGCGACGCCACGGGCGTAGCCCGGCGTGTAGAGGCCGTCCGTGAACCGGGGGTCGGCGGGGTCGGCGATGTCGATGACGGGCATCCCGCTGAGGCCGTCGGCCAGGTAGGCGTAACGCCCGCGGATGGCCACGTCCTCGGCATAGCCCGGCGTCTCGTAGGAGCCGACCTCGGTCGGGCTGAGCGGGTTCGACACGTCGATGACCCGCAGACCGGCGGGGCCGTCGGCCACGCAGGCGAGGGTGCCGGAGATGGCGACGCCGACGGCATCGCCCGGCGTATCGAAGGAGGAGACGACGGCGGGCGATGCGGGATCGGTTACGTCCACGAGCGCCAGGCCCGCGCTATCGCCGACCACGTAGGCGTAGTTGCCGGAGACGGCGACGTCGTAGGCGGGGGCGAGGCTCGGAACGATCCCCGCGTAGAAGCCGGTCGAGAGGTCCAGCACTATCAGCCCGTTGCCTCCGTCGGCCACGTAGGCGTAGTTCCCCGCGACGGCGACGGCATGGGCCTCCGGCGTCTCGGCCCCTCCGAGCAGGGCCGGGTGCGCCGGGTCCGAGACATCCACGATGACCAGGCCGTCCGTCTCGTCGGCCAGGTAGGCGCGGCTGCCGACGATCGCCACGTCCAGCGCCCTGCCCGTCGTGGCGAAGCGGCCCAGTGGGCGCGGATGGCCGGGGTCGGCGATGTCCACCACCTGCAGGCCGCGCTCCCCGGCGGCGACGTAGGCGCGGGTGCCGGAGACGGCGACGGCATGGGCGATGCCGACGGTGTCCAGCGCGCCGACCTCCCGCAGCGTCGCGGGGAAGAGGTCGCAGACGGCGGTCAGCCGGTCGAGGGGGCGCGCCGTCTCGGCGGTGCCGCCGGAGAGGGCCGCGTACCAGGGGGAGCGGACGTGGCGGCGCTCGGTGGCGACGCCCACGCCGCACGGCGTCCGGAAGCGCTCCGCGTCCAGGCTGAAGTCCTGGGCGACGGTGGTGTAGCGGCAGTAGGGGCCGATGATGGTGCGCGTCATCGTCAGGCGCGGGGCGAGGGTATCCACCTCGCCGCGCCACACGCCACGGCTCTCCACGGCGTTGTCCACGTGGCCCGCCGCATCCCGGCCCCGCAGGTCGAGCCGGTAGGAGCCTTCCAGCCCGGCGGGCGGCGTAACGCTCCACTCGGCCACTTCCCCACCGGCGGGGACGAGCGTCGTCTCGCGCCAGCGGCTCTGGTAGAGGGCGTTGATCTCCTGCTCCGACAGGGCGCGCGGGTAGATGCGCACATCGTCCAGCCGCCCCTGCCAGTACGCCAGGACGTCCGGGGCGGCGGTTACGTCCCAGCGGAGCGTGGCCGAGGTGCGGGCATCGGCGAAGGTGTGGCTGCCGGTGCCGAGCGTGGTGTCGAGGGCGAGGGTCCCCAGGGAAGACCAGACGAAGCGCCCCGTCGTCGGGTCCCATCCCGCGCGCTCCACCTCGAGGGTGGCCGGGCCGCAGAGGGTGATCGCGCGGTCGATGGGAAGCTCCCGATTCGGCGCGGGCCAGGGCGGGGTGATGTACGCCGCCGCGCCATCGACGCTGACCCGATAGAGCGGGGTCCAGGCCGGATGGGGGATGATCCCCTGCAGGGTGAGGACGGCGCAGGAGGTGTTGGCGACCGCGTCGCGGCCCACATCGAACCGCTGCGTGGGGTAGGGGGTGCGACCGGCGAACCGGTCGGTCGCCGCCCGCTCGACGCCGTCCACGTAGATTCGGCAGGTGGTGCCGTCGAAGGTAACCGCCACGTGGTGCCACGCATGCTCGGTGAGGATGCTGCCGGTGGTGAAGGTCTCCCGGCTGCTGCCGTCGCCGAAGCCGACCTGCAAGGCGGTGCGGTTGACGACCCGCAGGAAGGGGTAGGCGTAGGGAGCCTCGCCGTAGGCCCCGCTGCCCAAGATGGGGTAGGCCCCGTCATCGGCGGGCGCGGGGTAGACCCAGGCCATCTGGGTGAAGCGGCCACCGCTCAGGTCGAGACCGGCGTCCGGGGCGACGCCGACGTAGTCGTCCGTGCCGTCGAAGGGCAGCGCGTAGGCTCCGACCGGGCCGGGCACGGCCTGTTTGGCGGGGTCGTCCGCGCCGATGTGCAGCGTGCCGTGGTGTTCCCAGCCGGAGACGTCCTCCAGGCGCGCGCCGTCGGCGGCCCAAGCGCTCTCGAAGGGCAGCCGCAGCAGCGGGCCGTCGCCCAAGTAGAGAGCCTCGATCTCGTCGGCGGAGAGGGCGCGGTCGAAGAGGCGCACCTCGTCGATCCGCCCGGCAAAGGGTTCCTCGCCCCAGAGGTCCCGCCCGATGAGCAGGTCGTCGTCGGCATCGGGGTTGGCGGGGGCGCTTCCGGCGATGGTCTCGCGGGCCTCGCCGTCCACGTAGAAGGTAACGCTGTTGTCGGCACCCATCACGGCGGCGACGTGGTGCCACCTCCCCGGCGTCAGCCCGACGTCCGTGGCCTCGTAATCCTGCACGCCGAAGGTGGCGAAGCGCAGACCGGCCCCGTCGAGGAAGAGGCCGAACCCGTCCGCGCTGTGCCAGCGCTCGGTGCCGATGATGCGCTGCACGCCGGTGAGCCGGTCGGGGTTGATCCAGGCCATCACGGTGAAGTCGTTGGTCAGCCGGTTGATGGCGCTCTTCCTGATCCAGACCCAATCGTCCAGCCCGTCGAAGCGGGCCGCGCTGCCCTCGTGGCCGGTCGCGCCGACGGTCGGACAGAGCGCGCCGTAGCACCACCCGTCGTTCCCCTCGCCGGAGATGTCGCGGAAGGTAACGTTGCCGTTGCGGTCCGGGGCGTCCTCGAAGGGGAGGTGGAGCAGTTCCCCGGCGGGCGCGGGTTCGTCGCAGAAGGGCGAGCCGGGCAGGGTGGACTCGAAGGCCGCCTCGACGCGGGAGAGACCGGCGACGGAGAGATCGGGGCAGGTGGCGGCATCGGCGACGAAGGAGACGGCCGTCCCGGCCCCGTAGTTCCCGTCCCACGCGGCGACCGTCGTGCCGCAGACCTGCACCGTGCCGGTTACGCCGCCGTCTCCGCCGCCGTCGCTCAGGGTGATCCGGCAGGCCGCGCCCTGGTGGCCCCGTCCGTCCCAGGTGTAGGTCGTCCGCGAGGCGAAGGTGCCCTGCTCGACGCGGTAGAGCGTCGTCTCCAGGCACCTGATCTCGATGCCGGTCTCGTCGCCCGCGTCGTCGGTCGTCCAGGAGACGAGGAGGGGCACGGCCCGGTCGGTAACGTCGCCCCGCAGGGTAACCGTGCCGGTGAGGGTGGCCGTGGGGATGCCCGCCAGGTCGAGGTGGGCGGCGGGGGCGTCCGCGTCCACGTAGAGGGTCGCCAGATCGACGCCCGTCCGGTTGCCGACCCGGTCGGCAGCCTCGGCGTGGACGGTGTAGGGGCCGTTGGGCGCGCCGCCGGTGAAGAGGTAGGCCACGCTCCAAGTGCTCCCCGTTACCGTGGCGGCCTGCGTCCCCAGACCGGCGGGGGTGCCGTCGGGGGTGAGCAGCGTTACCCGCAGGCTGCCCTCGGCCAGACCGCTGCCGTCGTACCCGCCGGGGAGGGAGGGATCGCTTACCGTGCCGCTCAGGCGCACCATCCAGGCGTGCTCGATGGCGGGGTGCGGCACGGCGTCGAGGCGCGAGCCGTCGGCTGCGTCCAGCGTCAGCGCGGGGGGCGTGCCGTCCACGTAGAGGGTGTAGTCCTGCGGCGAGCGCTGCCGGTGGCCGACGCGGTCCACGGCGCTGGCGCGCAGGGTGTAGCGCCCCTCGCCGGAGGGGGTGAAGGTGGGGCACCAGGCGGTGCCGTTCGGGGCATCCAGGCAGCGCGGGGCACTGACCCAGGTGAAGGCGCTCTGGCCCTCGCGGCGGAAGCCCAGGCCCACCTGCATCACCTCGGAGGTGGGGTCGATGGCCTCGACGTGCATCACCACGTCCCGCTCGGCGCGGTAGTCTGGGCCGTCGGTGCGGATGGAGCGCAGGAGCGGCGTGGGGTCGTCGGCGTCCACGATGACGGGATGGCTCTGGCGGTCCTCGACCCACTTGCCCTGGTAGAGGAAGACCTCGCGCACCTGGCGGGGCGAGAGGGCGTAGTCGTAGAGCATAACCTCGTCGATGCGACCGGCGAAGGCGGTGAAGAAGGGATTCCACTCCCGCCCGATCTTGAGCGGGGCGTCGCTCTGGCAGACGGTGCTGGTAAGCGCCACGCTCCGATCCAGACTGCCGTTGATGTAGAGGTTGACCTGCTGCCCGTCGTAGGTCATCATCAGGTGGTTCCACTGGTTCAGGAGCAGTTCGCCGACGCTGTCGTAGGCCCGCCAGGTGCTGCAGTTGCCGGCCTGGAAGGAGAAGCGCACCTGGGTCGAGTCGGGCAGCAGCATCAGGCTGTAGTTGCGTTCACCGCCGTTGTCGTTCTCTTTGGCCAGGATGACCTGCCGCCCGCTCTTGAGTTGGGTGGGCATAACCCACGCGCCGACGCTGAAGGTGGTCACGTCCAGGGCCGGGTCGTCGGGGACGGTGATGACGTCGTCCACGCCGTCGAAGCGGGGGGCCAGGCCGACCCGTCCCTGCGCGCCGACGGCGGGGCAGGCGGCGCTGTCGCCGCACGCGCCGTGATTGTCGTGGCCCGAATCGTCCCTGAAGAACGGCTCCCACCAGAACCGGGCCACGGCGTCGCCGGTGCGGTCGTAGTACTCCACCTCGAGGTGGTGGATGCCCTCGGAGAGGGTGCGGGTGGCCCGGTACTCGTGGAGCGTCTGGTCGAACCAGCGGTCGATGATGAGGCCGTCGTCCAGCCGGACGCGCATGCCGTCGTCGGTGCGGGCGATGAAGGTGTAGGTGCCGGCGTCGAAGTAGAAATCGCCGCTCCAGCGCGCGGAGAAGTCGTCGGGGCCGATGCCGCCGACGGGGCCGCCGGTGCCCCACTCGTGGTCGAGGGGCCAGGTGTCGCAACCGGTGAAGGCCGGATCGCCGCTCAGGTCGGCGTTGGCGTAGTATTCGCTCCGGAAGGCGCAGGCGGGCGTGGATTCGTCCAAGTGCATCTGGAAGCGGGGGGCGGCGTGGAAGAGGACCTGGACTTCGACGTCGGTCAGGGGGCGGTGGAAGAGGCGCACGTCGTCGATGCGGCCCTCGAAATAGTCGTGCCCGGCGTCCCTGGCGTAGCCGATGTTGACGCCGGTCTGCCGGTCGAAGTCGGAGGAGGCCTTGCTGCCGGAGGCGACCGGCGTGCCGTCCACGTAGAGCCGCTGTCCTCCCGCGATGCCGCCGAAGGTGTGCACCAGGTGGTGCCACTCGCCGTCGGCGTAGTTCCGACCGGAGGAGCAGATTCTCTCCTGGCTCCACAGCCGCGCGCAGAGGTCGCCGTTCCGCAGGTAGATGTCGCGGTCGTCGTCGTAGTCCCCGCCGCCCGGCGTGCCGCTGAAGGCGGAGAAGATGCCGCAGTCGGGGCATCGGGTCCGGAACCAGAGGGAGAGGGCGTAGGCCCGCTCGGAGACGTCGATGTTGACCTGGATGTTGTCGTCCACGCCGTCGAAGAGGGCGGCCTGGTTGATGCGCCCGCTCACGCCTGCGGTGGGGCAACTTCCGCCGTCGGTGCTGTTCCAGGCGCAGATGCCGTCGCCCATACCGGCGACGTTGTCGAAACTGCTCGTGCCGGGGGCATCGTCGAGGGGCAGGTGCAGGCCGGTAGCTCCGGTCTGGTAGAGTTCCAGCACCTCGTCGGCGGTCAGCGTCCGCTTGTAGAGGCTCAGTTCATCGATCCGGCCCTGGAAGCGGATGGAGGGGTTCCGGTAATCCACCCAGACCGAGCCTTCCGAGTCGCCGGAGAAGGTCATCGTGTACCATTGAGTGCCGTCCTTGTATTCCTGCGGGGTGTCGTTGGTGTCGAAGAGCCAGCCGCCGCCGTCGAGCGGGTCGTCGCCGTCGTCGGGAGCCGAGCCGCAGCGCTCGCCGCCGTCGTCCTCCCACATCCTCAACGTGCTATCGCCGTAGATGGTGCGTTCCACGTGCACGCCGTACCATCTGCCGTCGCCGTGATTGTCGTCTATGTCCCCCTGGTTGAATATCTCGCTCCCGTTCCAGGTCATACAGAGTTCGGCAGTGCCGACGCCGTCGTTCTCGTTGGTAACCTCGATGCTGTCGATGTCGATGCGGGCCTGGTCGGTGGTGCGGCCGATGTAGAAGATGTACGGGAACGTGTTCGGCGCGGGCCGGTCGTTGCCCAGGTTCCACTCGTCGGTTCGCTGACCGTTGACGTAGAGCGTGGCGACGTTGCCGGTGAAGTTGCCGTCCGAGTCGTAGGAGGGGCCGAAGGTTACTGCCACGTGATTCCAGGCGTCGAGGGTGAGGACGTCGCCGCTGGTGCGCTGGACCCATCCGCTGCCGGTGCCGAAGCCGAAGCGGAGTTTGCGGCCCAGGCGCAGCAGGGAGGGGTAGGCGTAGGGATCGGCATGGGCGGGGTCGCTGCCGTCGGTCTTCCCGTAACCTTCGTAGCGGCCAAAGATGCCCTGGGCGTAGTCGCTGCCGGTATCGTGGCTGCCGGAATCGGGATAGAGCCAGAGCGCCAGCGTGAACAGGCCGTCGTCCAGGGAGAGGGTATCGTTGGGCACGACCGAGATGTAGCTGCGGCCGTCGAAGTGCGCGGCCTGGCCGTTCATCCCCGTGGCGCGACCGGGACAGGCCCCCGTGCAGCCGCCCACGCTGCCGAAGCCGGAGGCGTCCAGGAAGGCCGTCGCTCCGGGCGGCTCTTCGAAGTGCATCTCGAAGACGGGGCGGAGGTAGAGGGCGCGGATCTCCTGCGGGCTGAGGGGCCGAGCGAAGAGGCGCACGTCGTCGATGTAGCCGTCGAAGCGATTGCCGCCGTAGGCGCGGCCCAAGTGGACCGTGTCCTTTCCCCGGAAGGGGGCGTGCCCCGTCTCGACGGCCGTGAGTTCGCCGTTGACGAAGATGGCCATCTCGCCGGTGGCCTCGTCGTAGCGGAAGACGAGGTGATACCACTCGCCGCTCGCCAGCGTGGTGTCGCTGCTCAGCGCGTTGTTGTAGAAGTTCATACGGGGATGACCGTTGCGGACGCCGAGGAACAGGCCCTCGTTCGTCGCCCGCCTGTCCGTGCCCATCACCGTCCTGCTGCCGGTGAAGTCGTCCCCCTTGACCCAGGCGGAGAGGGTGAAGCTGCCGTCGTCGAGGCCCAGCGTTTCGGCGTCGGGGAGGATGACGTACTTGTCGCCGCCGTCGAAGCGGAGGGCGTAGCCGAAGATGCCGGATTGCTGGCGGGCCGGGCAGTGGCTGGCGCTGCACGTGCCGTTGCGGGGCGGCAAGGCCCCGGAGTCGTCGAGGAAGGTGGTGGCACTTACCGCTTCGTCCAGGCGCAGCCACAGTTCGGCGAAGTTCGATTGCTCCTGCCGGTCGGTGACGAGCGCACCGGCCACCTGGGTCAGGTCCATCCGCGCCGAGGGGGCCTCCTCGCTCACCTGGACGTTGCCCGCCATCGTGGCCCGGCCCTGCGGTTCGAGGACGAAGGTGGTGAGCGGTACGTCGTCGGCGAGCAGGCCGGGGAAGTCGGTGCTCAGCAGGCCCTGGGCGTAGCGACCGGGCAGATTGTTCTCGACGGTGGCGCGGTAGTCCAGTTGCTCGCCGGGGCGGACGATGAGGTCGTTGGGGTTGTAGAGGCCGTCCCGAAGCCGTTGGACCTCGGCGTGCGAGAGGGCGTGGTCGAAGAGGGCGACCTCGTCGAGGGTGCCGACGAAGTAGAGGCCGACCTCGAAGACCCCGGCGGCGAGGTCTTGCGCCGGAGCCTGCGCCGAGTTGTCCAGCACGCCGTCGATGTAGAGTTCTCCCCTCCCGTCCGCTTCCCGGACGCCGACCAGGTGATGCCAGGTGCCGTCGTTGACGGCCCGGCGCGAGGTTACGCGGAAGCCGTAGCCTTCTGGGCCACGGGTGTACCAGAGGATGCGCCCGTCGTTCTGCATCTCCATCGCGTAGCCCGAATGCCCGTCGGGCGAGAACTGGTCCAGGATGTGGAGGCTGCCGTGATGGTCGGTCCTGACCCAGGCGGCTACGGAGAAGGGGCCGGGGCCGGAGATGGCGGTGTTGGCTTCCACCGGCTGCGGGCCGGAGCCGTCGAACTGCACGGCATGGCCGTACCTGCCCGTCACGCCTGCGGCGGGACAGCCGTCGCTGCCGCACGAGCCGACGTTCCCGTAGCCGGACGAGTCGGCGAAGACGGTCGCGCCAGCCGGTTCCTCGAAGCGCAGCAGCAGGCGGGGGGCGTCGGCCTCCGAGACCTGCGAGGAGAGCGAGAGGACGTTGGGATTCGAATAGGCACGGGGATTGAAGCCGTAGGCCCTTTCCAGGAAGTCGGAGAGCGTGTCCCCGTCGGCGTCGGCGTCGAGGGGATCGGAGGTAACCCGGGTGGTGAGGGCGGAGCCGTCGGCGGCGAAGCCGTACACGATCTCCCAGCCTGCCACTTCCTCCCCGTCGGTCAGGCCGTCGCCGTCGGTGTCCGGACGGCGGGGGTCGGTCTCCAGCCGAAGCTCCTCGGCGTCGCTGAGGCCGTCGCCGTCGGTGTCGAAGAGGGTGGGGTCGCTGCCCACGTCGAGTTCGAAGCGATCCGAGAGGCCGTCGCCGTCGTCGTCCCACCGGCTGTCGTTGGGATCGGAGCCGTTGTCGGCAGGGTTGGGCAGGCCGTCGCCGTCGAAGTCCTTCTGGCGCGGGAAGACGAGGGGCAGGCCCAGGGTGTTCTCCACGTCGGCGTCCTGGCCCCAGGCCAGACTGTAGCCGCCGTCCTTGGGGACGGGGGTGTAGAAGTCGTCCAACGTGGCGGGGAAGATGTCGTACTCGAGGTCCCGGCCCAGGTCGATGTGGTTCGTGGCCTTCTCCGTGCGGACGTAGCAGATCGGAGGGGTTCCGAGGGACCAGCATTCCTGGGCGGGGATGGCATACCCTTCGGCCAGATAGAGCCTCACCGTGCGGTTGATGCCCGGCTCGTCCAGCAGCACGCCGCTGCCGTCGGTGGCGACCCGGCGCACGATGAAGACCTTCTTGCCGTCGGCGGGCGTCCAGTCCGTAACCTGCCGCCGGGAGAGGCTCTCGTGGATGTCCCATGCCTCGGTCTGGTAGGCGTAGCGGAAGGTCGATGAGCGCAAGGTGCGCTGATTGTACTGCCAGGCGTAGATGGCGGCCTTCCAATCGAAGGGGAGCCTGGCGAGGCCGATGGTGGTGGTGACGGTAGCCTGAATGGCGAGGGCGTTGCCCGCCGCGATGCCCTTCGCCGGATCGAGGACGTTCTGCCGGAACTCCTGGATGTCGAGGCGGTCGTCGGCTTCCATATCCACCATGATGTTGCTGGAGTAGATGGACCACTTGACGACCTCGGAGATCAGCCCGCTGATGCCCTTGCAGAACCACCGGCCGACCTTGCCCTCCTCCCAGCCGAAGGCGGTGCAGAGGGCGAGGATCACGGCGTCTATCGCGGCGATGACGGCGGCGATGATCTGCCCGACGACGGGAATCAGCGAGATGGCGAACATGACGACGGCCGTGACGATGGTGGCGAGGGTCCCGGCCACCATTGCGTTGAAGGCCAGGCTGCCGATCGTAACGCCGCTCGCGGCCCACATAGTGATGAACGCTCCCACGGCCACTACCGCGCCGACGATCAGCCCGATGATGCCGGCCTTCATACTGGACTCGCCGACCGTGTCGATGGCCTCGAGGCCCACGGCGAGGCGGCTCACGTTCTGGAGGAATACCCGACCGTGCTCCACGACATCCTTGATCGCCATCCCCACGCTGACGACGGACAGGACGACGCCGAGCGCACGCCCGGCCGTCTTGCCTTGGGCGGCCAGCGCGACCGTTACCCCCACGGTGAGGATCGCGCCTGCGGCCAGCCCGCCGATCCTGGCCTTGCTCATACGGGAGAGCTTGGAGGTGATGTTGCCTAACGTGGCCCTGATGGTGCTCCATCGCAGGGCGTGTCTCGTCATCTGCAGCGCCTCGCCGAGGTAGGCGTAGAGGGCGATCATCCTCCCCATCGGCGTCTTCAGGTCGGCGGCCAGCCTCTGGAAGCCCGAATCCATCAATTCTCCCAATGTGTCTTCCAGGTACAGCAGATAGTCCTCGGCCAGGAAACTGACGACGATCCCGATGCCGTTTCCGACCTCTTTGGCCAGTCGGCCCGTTTCCCGTGCCAGGGAGAGGTCTGCCTCGCTGGCGTCGAGGTCCCAGACGTGCTGTTCTCCGATGCGCACCATCTTCGTCACGCCTATGAACATGGCGAGATAGAAGGATCGGGCCAGCGCGGTCTGCCCGGCGGCCACGCGGACGCCCTGCACGTCGGCGGGATCGCCCACCGGGAAGACCTCCTGGAGGCGCACCTGGAGGAGGTCCCAGTACTCGTCGATGGGATAGGACTCCCAGCGGCCGTCGCGGTAGCGGAAAGGTGCCCAACTCAGGAAGGTCATCGTCATCTCCGGCGCGCCGGTCGGCTCCGCATCGACGGCCAGACGGTCGCCATCGAGGGTGACCAGGCTGGCGTCGTCCAGGTTGACGCCGCGATACCGCTCCTCGCGGGCGAAGAGCAGGGTGGGGGCGCTCGCCAGCGGCTGACCGCCGTCCGTAAAGTAGGTATGCAGGACGTTGACCGTCTCGGTCATCATCACGGTGGCGATGTGATCCCGGTCGGGGTAGGAGAAGTTTTCGACCTGCATCGTCGCCGTCACGGGGATGCCCCAGCGGTCGGTGATGGTGGTGCCGGGGGCGATCTCGTCGGCGTCGAAGCGGTCGGCGATGGTCGTGTCGCCGTGCTGAGGGAGGATGCTCACGTCGCGGAGACCGTTGCCGTCCTGGTCGCGTCCGGTGAGGAAGACAGTCTCCAGCCCGTTCGCCAGCAGCCACAGGTGATCGTCGAGGTTCGGGTTGTCGTCGCTGCGCGGGTCTTCGAAGGCGATGGCGACATCCATCCCGTGATCCTCGCGCACCTCCAGGCCGGTGAGGACCCATTCGTCGGGGTAGGTATGGACGGGCCGCTGCCGATTCAGCACCCAGTTGGCGGCGTCATCGCACCAGGTGGCGGCCTCCTCCTCGCCCGTGCCGGGAGGGACGGGCTTGCAGGCGTCGGTGAGCATCATCACCAGCCAGACGACGCGCACCTGGTGGGCCACGCCCCAGCTATCCGAACGGGGCCAGTAGGCTATGCGGGCGGCGAAGGCTTCGCGCCCCCCGCCGGTCTCGTCGGCGACGATGTTCAGGGGGACGTAGACGAGGAGGGTGCCCTCGTCGTCCTTCTTGCGCACCGAGATGCCGTAGGCGTCCGTCCTCGCCTTGTCGAGCCAGTCGTCCACCTCGGCGTCCTTGTCCCGGATGGCGGGAGCGCCCGGCTTGACGGGCAGGTTGCCATAGCCGCCGTCGTAGGGGATGGTGATTTCGAGCATGGGGACCAGGCGCATATCGCCGTTCTCGTCGCCGGAAGAGGGCGTGTCGCCGTTGGCTGTGGCGACATCGGCGAAGGTGGCGTCGTTCCCCCTGCGGCGCTGAATCTGGCCCTCCTCGTCGCCGCTGGGCCAGTCCAGGACGTTCATCGCGTAGGTGAGGTGGGCGGCCTCGACGGGGCGGAGTTGCAGGTCCACCATGACGGGGTAGCCTGGTCGGAGGCCGTCCACCTGGAGTTCGAGGGCGCGGTCGGCGTCGAAAGGAGCGTCGGGGCTTCCCGCCTTCCCGGCGGGCGAAAGGTCCACCCGGTCCGAGACGCCGTCGCCGTCGTCGTCCCGGTCGAAGAGATCGGGCGTGCTGTCGCCGTCGCTGTCCTTGTCGCAGGGCGTAGTGTAGGGCGGGGAACCGGCGGGCGGGAAGGTGCTCCAGCACTCGTAGGTGTCCGCGATGCCGTCCCCGTTGCTGTCCGGATTGTTGGGGTCCGAGTACCAGCGCTGCCCGCTGCCGACGGGGTACTCGAACCCCCGGACCTCGGTGGCGTCCGAGATGGAGTCGCCGTCGGTGTCGGCGCTCTCCGGGTCGGTGCCCAGGATCATCTCTTGGGCGTAGGTGAGGCCGTCGTGGTCGGCGTCGCCGTCCGGGTCGGGAGCGGACGCACCTTCTAAAAGGAAGGAGGGGGAAGCGGCGAGAGGGAGGTCGGCGGGCGGCGTCGAGGGCCGCTCCTCGAGGGGATTGCGATGGGGGTCCCAGTCCGGTGCCCGGAGTGCCCGGAGCACATCGTCTTCCGCCTGGCTCTCCTCTTCGCGCCGTTCCTGCGCTTCCCGCTCGACCGCCAGGCGCTGCGAGAAGGCATAGACCTGCCGGCTCTGGAGCAGCGGCGCGACGACCATCGAGAAGAGGATCACCAGCACGAGGAGGGCGTAGGTCCGCTTCGAGCGGCGGTGGGTGAGGAGCAGCCAGAGCAGGCCGACCATGCTCGCGGCCATGCTTCCCTGCCGGGCGGCCCGCTGCCGCTCGCGGGGTGAGCGCGGCAGGCCCGGCAAGCCCGTCAGCCGGGCGAGGGGGCTGCGGGCTTCGGGGAGCGGCCCGAAGTCCCAGAAGTCGGTCCGGATCTCCGCCTCGATCCGCTCGCCGCTGCGCTGCGGCGGATAGGCCAGATGGACGGTCAGGCGCAGGGGCAGGCCCCGCCCGTCGATCCAGACCTCGCCGTGGCCGGTGGCCCGGCGGAACTCGTCCGAGGCGGAGAGCGTGACCCCGGCGGGCAGTGCGCCTTCCTCCCGCAGGTAGTCCTCGAGCTGCCGCTGCAGGTAGTCGGCAAAGGCGGGGCCGTCCAGGTCGAAGCGGTAGCGGGTGAAGGTGATACCCCCGTCCCTGGCCTCTCCTCCCTCGGGGGAGGGGAGCGCGCGGGTCTCCGTGCCCGCCTCGCGCACGTTGGCCGCACCGGCCAGGTAGGCCATCAGGTCGCTGCCGGGGGCGAAGGCGTCGGTGAAGTCGTCGATCTCCTGCCAGGTCCCGCCGATGGGGCGACCGTAGGCGCTGTCGCCCTCGATGCGCACCTCGACGCCGTCCCGCCCGGTCAGGACGTTGCCGCCGTCCTTCCACAGGGTCAGGAGCAGCGTGCGGTCGGGCAGATCGGCCTGCCCTTCGAGGTGCAACGTCTCCCGGCGGCTGCTGTGGCCCACGTTGACCAGCGTCGGAGCGGGGTGGGTGGTCTGCACGATCTCGGTGGCGAAGTGGTAGGCCCCGCTCTCCTGAGCGCGTCGCCAGGCGTTTTGCACCGCTTGCGCCGGTAACGGCGTGGGTGCAGCCCGCGAGGAGGTGCCGAAAATCAGCATCAGCGAGAGGATGATGCCGAGGCATAGAGTCCCATACCTGTGCTGCTTCGTCTTCATGGCCGCTCCCTTTCCGTGAAACGATCCTTTGGGCCACGGCGGATAGCCGGTTTCGTCCATCGCGGCAGAGGGCGCGCCCGCTGCGCCGCGATGGATGACTCAGGCGTCGTCTTCACGATCCCCCTCTGACCGCACATCGCCGGTGATCTCGGCCTCTGTCTTCATGCGCAAAAAGGCCAGCAACTGCTCGATGTCGGCAAAGCCCCACCGTTCGCCCGTATGGGGGCTTTCCAGCGAGACCCGCCACAAGAGATGGCCTTCCCGCCTGACCTGCCACAAACGCAGCAGATAGGCCAGGTAGAGCGGCTTGTCGGTCATACGGCCTCCTGCGACTCGTCCACAAGGCATCGAATTTCGCTCATCATAACGGACGAACGTGGGGATAACGTGGGGAAGGGCGGCCTGCCTCGATACCGGCTTCCCAAAGTCGTCGAGGTTGAAAAGGAGACGCCGAGGGGGTATAATGTTCACAGGATCGGGTCTTTGATACGAGCTTGAAAGGAAGCGCCGTCTGGAACCCCTGCCCGATCGGATTTGCCGAGCACCGCTTTTTCGAGTCTTCCGAAGAGAGCCAACGCAAGTGTAGCTATGAGCCGCCTCTCCTTGTGCCTTCTGGGAACCTTCCAGGCCACCCTCGACGGTCGGCCTGTGAAAGGCTTCGATTCCGACCGCGTGCGGGCACTGCTGGCCTACCTGTCGGTCGAGGCCGACCGGCCTCATCGCCGCGAGAGGCTGGCCGGGCTTTTGTGGCCGGAGCAGCCGGAGCAGGTCGCCCGCAGCAACCTGCGTTATGCTCTCTCGAACCTGCGGGGTGTGATCGGGGATCGCACCGCCTCGCCGCCTTTTTTGCGCATCACGCGCCACACCTTGCAGCTCAACCCCGAGGGCGACACGTGGGTGGATGTCGCCGCCTTCGTCCGGCACCTCTCCCTGGCAGAAGGAGCGCCGGATTCGGCATCCGTGGCCCATCTGGAAGAGGCGGTGGCCCTGTACCGGGGCGACTTCATGGCCGGCTTTTCGCTGAGCCACAGTGTGCTCTTCGAAGAATGGGTGCTCTTCACCCGCGAAGCCCTGGCCTGGAAGGCGGCGAATGCCCTGCGCCGCCTGATGGCCTGCGCGCAGCAGCGCGGCGATCTGCAGGCCGCCCAAAATCACGCCCGCCGCTTGCTGCAACTGGAACCCTGGCAGGAGGAGGTTCACCAGGCCCTGATGCGCCTGCTGGCGCTGGACGGGCAACGGGCGGCGGCGCTGGCGCAGTACGAAACCTGCCGCCGGGTGCTGGCGGAGGAACTGGGGGTCGAGCCTCTGCCGGAAACCGTCGCCCTGTACGAGCGCATCCGCGCCGGAGCGCTGGAAGGAGAAGCGGCCAGGCTCCACCGTCCCCCGGTAACCTTCTCCATCGCGAGGCTGGCCCCCGGCCTGACGGCGACGAGCCAGCCCTTTGTCGCCCGCGACGATGAACTGAATCGACTGCATCGGCTCCTGGAAGAGGTGCTGAGCGGCGAGGGGCGGGTGATGTTCGTCACCGGCGAGGCGGGGAGCGGCAAGACGGCCCTCATCCGCCGCTTCGTGGAGCAGGCGATGGCCCGGCATACGGGGCTTGTGGCAGCCTACGGCCGGTGCGACGCCTTCACCGGCGCGGGCGACCCTTACCTGCCCTTCCGCGAAATCCTGCAGACGCTCACCGGCGACATCGAGACCCGGCGGGCCGGAGGCGAGATCGAGGCGGAGCACGCCCGGCGGCTGTGGTCCATCTGGCCGGAAGCCATCCGCGTCCTGCTGGAGGCCGGGCCGGACCTCGTTGACCTCTTCGTGCCGGGGGACGTGTTGGCCTACCGCGCCGAGATGTTCCTGCAGACGGACGGCATGGCCGACTGGGTCGGTCGGCGGGTCGCGCTCGCCAGGCAGCGCGCCGCTTCTGACGGGGTGCAGCCGCCTCAGAGGAATATCTTCCAGCAGGTGGCGCGTGTGCTGCAGACCCTCTCCGACTATTGCCCGCTGGTGCTGGTGCTGGACGATCTGCAATGGGCGGACAACACCTCGCTCGACCTCCTCTTCCATCTGAGCCGCGGGCTGACCGGCCACCGCATCCTCGTGCTGGGGGCCTACCGCTCCACCGATGTGGCGTCGGGCGGCGATGCTCGCTCCCCCCTGCCGGCCGTCGTCCACGAGATCGAGCGCCTCTTCGGCAACTGCCGCCTCGACCTGGACCGGGCGGATGGCCGACAACTGGTCGAAGCCTACCTGGACACCATCCCCAACCGCCTGGGGGCGACGTTCCGGGAGACCTTCCTGCGGCATACGGGCGGCAATCCCCTCTTCGTGGTCGAGTTGCTGAGCAGCCTGCAGGCCGGGGGGAGCCTGGTCCGTGATGAGAGCGGCCGCTGGGTCGAGGCCCGGAGTATCCGCTGGCAGCGGTTACCGGCGCGGGTCGAGGCCGTCATCGCCGAGCGCATCGGACGGCTGCCGTCCGCCTGGCAGGCGCTGCTGCGCGTCGCGGCGGTCGAGGGGGAGGCATTTACCGCCGAAGTCGTGGCCCGCGTCCGGGGGGAAACGCCGCAGAAGGTCATCCAGACGCTGAGCGAAGACCTCGGCAGGCGTCATCGGTTGGTGCGGCCCACCCGTCTGCAGTGGTCCGAGCACGGTGTGCCGCGCCTTTCCCGTTATCGCTTCCGGCACAGCCTCTTTCAGCGGTACCTGTATGACCGGCTGGACGAGCCGGAGCGGGCCGCGCTGCATCGGGCGGTGGGCGAAGCGCTGGAGCACCTGTACGCCGACGCCAACCTCGAAACGACGGAGATCTGGCCGCGGCTGGCCTATCATTTCGAGGCGGCGGGGGTGCCGGACAAGGCCGTCGGCTATCTGCTCAAGGCCGGGGAGCGCGCCGCCCAAATGTCGGCTTACGGCGAGGCGATGACGCTGTTCAGCCGAGGGCTGGCGCTGCTCGAAGCGCTGCCCGATACGCCCGAACGTGCGCAGCAGGAGCTGGAGTTGCGCTTGGCGCTGAGCGGCCCCTTGCTGGTCATGCGCGGCTGGGGGGCCGACGAACGCGCCCGCGCCGCCGCGCGGGTCATCGAGTTGTGCCGACGCGCCGGAAACGAGACCCAGTTGCTGCGTGCCTTGTTCCTCCAGGCCGATATGCTGCGGGCGATCGGGCACCACAGGGAGGCCCTGCCCGTTGCGGAGCAGTACCTGGACCTGGCCCAGGCGAGTCAGGCTCCCGCCCAGATCGGGCTGGCACACTGGAGCCTGGGCGAAACGCACTTCCTCATGGGAAACCTGACGGCGGCCCGCAGGCATATGGAACGGGTCGTTGCCCTCTACGACGCGCGGCAAAATCGGGCGCTGCTGGCTTTGACCGGCGTCGATCCAACGGTGGCCTCTTCGAGTTGGCTTGCCTGGACGCTGTGGATGCTGGGATACCCGGAGCAGGCCCTGGCCTATAGCAAGCAGGCGCTGGCGGCGGCCCGCGATCTGGATCACCCTCTCTCGACGGTCTTTGCCCTGACCTTTGCCGGTTGCGGCCTGGGCCATCTGTGCCGCCGACCTCAGGCGGTGGAGGAGGCGCTGAGGGCGATGGCGCAGCTCACGGACGACGAGATCGCCAGCATGCGAGCCTGGAGGCGGGTCTTCCAGGGGTGGGCGAGCGTAACGCGCGGGCAGGTCGAGGAGGGGATCGAAGCCCTGCGTGCGGGGATGGAGGCATGGCGGGCGATGAAGGCCGTCAGCGGCCTTTCCTACCAATCGCTCCTTCTGATAGAGGCATACGCGCGGAGCGGACGAGTCGAGGACGGCCTCTCGCTGGCCGCCCAGGTGCTGGCAGGGATGGAAGAGACCGATGAGCGCCTGGTCGAGGCGGAGGTCCATCGGCTCCGGGGGGAACTCGAACGGCTCCGGGGGCGGCAGGCCGAAGCGGAGGCCTGCTTTCTCGAGGCCATCGAGGTGGCGCGTCGGCAGCAGGCCAGATCGTGGGAGATGCGGGCCACGATGAGCCTGGCCGCATTGTGGCGTCGCACGGCCAGGCGTCGAAGGGCACGGGCTATGCTGCGCGACCTCTACGCCTGGTTCACCGAGGGCCTGGAGACGCCGGACCTGCAAGAGGCCGGGCGGCTCTTGCAGGCCTTGCGCTCGTAGCCGCCCGCCGCCCTTCTCCCGCTCGTGAGATGGTCTCGATGGAGCGATGCGTCGTGAAGTTGACAAAGCGGGCCGCGAGGGGTAGAGTTTTGGCAGCCCGATGAGGAGGTGAGAGATGCCCGTCGATCCACGAATTGCCGAGGTGGCCGCTGCGGTCGTGACCGCCCTCGTCCCTTACCTGACCGAGGGGGGCAAGGCGGCGGCCCGGAAGGCCGGAGAAGCCTTGTTCGGTGCCATCAAGCGCCGGTTCAGCGGTCGGACAATCGCCGAGGCTGCTTTGGAGGAGTTCGAGGCCGACCCCGCCGACGAGGAAAACCGGCAGACCCTGGAAGCGCAGATCAGAAAAGCGCTGAAGCAGGATGCCGACTTCCTGGCCGAACTGACCGAATTGCTGAAGGCGGCCCAGCCCCAAGTGACGGCGACAGGGCGCAGCGTCGGCGTGGGGAGAGATATGGATCACAGCGCCGCCATCACCGGCGACGGGAGCAGCGCGGCGATGGCCGACAGGGGCGGTACTGCCGTCAACGTCCAGAACGGCGACTTCGTTGGGCGGGACAAGATCGTCCTTGCCCCGTCGCCCACCCCTTCCCCCGCCGAGTTGCGCCGCGCCTACCTCAACCACATCTACGAGACGGTCGGCGCTCTCTCCCTGAGCGGCGTGGACCCCAAGGCGGCCAGCGAGGCCGAAACCCGCCTCAACCTGAGCGCGGTCTACACCGGTCTGTTCACCCGGACGCCGGAGGAGCAGGAGCGGGCCGAAAAGCCGGAAGCCCGCCTTCGAGGTGAGCAATCGCGGCGGCTTTCCGCCCTGGCCCACCTGGACCGGAGCCGCCGCCTGGTGCTGTTAGGCGACCCCGGCTCCGGCAAATCCACCTTCGTCAACTTCGTCGCCCTCTGCCTGGCGGGGGAGGCCTTGGGCAAGGAGGAGGCCAACCTGAAACGCCTTACCGCGCCGCTGCCCGTCGAGGACGAGGACGAGGAACCGAAGCCCCAGCCTTGGTCCCACGGTCCACTGCTGCCGGTGCGGGTGGTGCTGCGCGACTTCGCCGCCCGCGGCCTGCCCCCGGCCGGGGAGGAGGCCACCGCCAAGCACCTGTGGGCCTTCATCGCCGCCGGACTGGAGGGCCACGGTCTGGACGAGTACACCCCCCACCTGAAGCGCGAGTTACAGGAGCAAGGCGGCCTGCTCTTGCTGGACGGGCTGGACGAGGTGCCGGAGGCCGATCAGCGCCGCGAGCAGATCAAGCAGGCGGTGGAGGACTTCGCCGCCCTCTTCCCCCGCTGCCGCATCCTGGTCACCAGCCGCACCTACGCCTACCAGCGGCAGGACTGGCGGCTGCGCGGGTTCGAGGTGGCGGTGCTGGCCCCCTTCAGCAACGGGCAGATTCGCCGCTTCGTGGATCGCTGGTACGCCCACATCGGCCAACTGCGCGGCCTCGATCCCGATGATGCGCAGGGGCGGGCGGAACGGCTCAAGCGGGCCATCTTCGACAGGGAGCGGCTGCACCGTCTGGCAGAACAGCCCCTGCTGCTGACCCTGATGGCCTCCCTCCACGCCTGGCGCGGCGGTGATCTGCCGGAGCGGCGGGAGGAACTGTACAACGACGCGGTGGACCTGCTGCTGGACTGGTGGGAGGGCCACAAGGTGCTGCGGGACGCGCGGGGCCAGGTGGTGATGCAGCAGCCCAGCCTGGCCGAGTTTCTGCGGGTGGGCCGAGAAAAGGTGCGGGAACTGTTGAACAGTCTGGCCTACGAGGCCCACAAGGCCCAGCCCGACCTGGTGGGGACGGCCGATGTGCCGGAGGGGAAATTGCTGAGCGGGCTGATGCACCTGAGCCGGAATCCGGA
Organism: Anaerolineae bacterium; assembly: GCA_026991395.1. Taxonomy (GTDB): domain Bacteria; phylum Chloroflexota; class Anaerolineae; order B4-G1; family SLSP01; genus JALXBP01. The sequence goes on from JALXBP010000133.1 coordinate 24,771, forward strand.
GGTCAACCCGGCTTTGCTGACCAGGTACCTGAGCCAGCGGGCCGGGCTGCTCCTGCCGCGCGGTGTGGGGGTCTACACCTTCCCGCACCGCACCTTTCAGGAGTACCTGGCCGCCTGTTACCTGACCGACCACGACTACCCCGAGGCGGTGGCCGAGTTGGCGCGGCAGGAGCCGAACCGCTGGCGGGAGGTGGCGTTGTTGGCGGGGGCCAAGGCGGCGAGGGGCACCTCCTCCGCTATCTGGTCGCTGGTGGAGGCCCTCTGCTACCGGGACGCGGGGGAAAAGGAGACCCTGCCCGCAGAGGACGCCTGGGGCGCGCTTCTGGCGGGGCAGGCATTGGTGGAAAGCGCGAACCTGGAGCGGGTCAGCGAGCGCAACCGGCCCAAGCTGGAGCGGGTGCGGCATCATCTGGCCTGGCACGTCCTGCGGGCCGACGGGCTGGAAGGCCGCCCCTACTTGCCGCCGATCGAGCGTGCCGCCGCCGGCCGCACCCTGGCCCGCCTGGGCGACCCCCGCTTCCGTCCCGACGCCTGGTACTTGCCCGCCGACGACCTGCTGGGCTTCGTGCGCATCCCCGCCGGGCCGTTCCTGATGGGCAGCAGCGACGATGACGAGATGGCCTATGGCGACGAGAAGCCCCAGCATCCGGTGACCTTGCCGGAGTACTACATCGCCCGCTACCCGGTGACCAATGCCCAGTACCGGGCCTTTGTCGAGGCGGGGGGATATGAAAACCGCGCCTACTGGACCGAGGCGGGGTGGAGGTGGAAGGAGAAGAAGCAGGTAACCGGGCCGCGGGATTACGGCGAACCATTCAACCCGGCCAACCACCCGGTGGTGGGGGTTACGTGGTACGAGGCGGTGGCGTACTGCGAATGGCTGACGGAGAGGCTGCGCGAGTGGGAGGGGACGCCGGATGAACTGCGCAGGCGGCTGGTCGGGGCGGATGGCCGTCCGCCCTGGCGCATTACGCTGCCCTCGGAGGCGGAGTGGGAGAAGGCGGCGCGGGGGGAAGATGGGTGGCGTTACCCTTGGGGGAACGATCCGGACCCCAACTGTGCCAACTACGACGAGAGCGGCATCGGTACGACCAGCGCGGTGGGCTGCTTCCCCGGCGGGAAAAGCCCCTACGAGGTGGGGGAGATGAGCGGGAACGTGTGGGAATGGTGCCGCACCAAGTGGGAGGGTGATTACCGGGATTACCGGGGCGATGACGCTCTGGAGGGCAATGCCCCCCGGGTGCTGCGCGGCGGGTCGTTCGACGACGATCAGAGGTTCGTCCGCTGTGCCTATCGCAACTGGAACTACCCGTACCTCCTCCTCAGGAGCGTCGGGTTCCGCCTGGCGGTGGTGTCCCGTTAGCTCTGGTCTCTGACTCTCTGGACTCTGGAACTCTGACGGGGGGAGTCCAGAGGGGGGCCAAGCCCCCCTCTGGTCGCGCCGCAGGCGCGGCCTTCTGGGGTTGTCTGGCCCATCAACCGTGTTAGAATGCCCGCAATGTACAAGCTCTACCCGCTGCTTTTCTACACCGGTCTGACAGGGGCGCTCGTCGTGCTGGGCACCGCCGCCACTCCGCGCCTGAAACGCCTGCAGGCGGCGTTGACGGCGGGCTGGATGACGCTCCTCGCGCTCCTCTGGCTCCTCCTGCCCCGCTATCTCCACTGGCTCTTCTCGCTCTGGGCACCGCTGCGCTTGCTGGACGGGGCGCTCCTCATCGACCTGACGCCGCCGCTGTGGGCACTGGGGGCGGTCGTCGGGCTGGCGACGGCGGGCGTCGCCTGGGTCGGGGCCGCCGAGCGGCGTCGGCCTTCCGCCGTCGGCGGGGCCTTGGCGATCCTCCTGCTCCTCGTCTTCTGGCTGACGATCGGCGCCGGTTCGCTGCTGCTGACGCTGACGACGTGGGCGATCTTCGACCTCATCATCGCCGCGGCGCTGCTGATCAACGGCGGCGACGGGGAGCGCGTCGCCTTCACGCTGATGCTCAACGGCTTTGCGACGATCCTCCTGTGGATCGCGGCGCTCATCGCCGGACGGGAGGGGATCAGCACGCTCTGGCGGACGATGTGGCCCATTGGCTCGATGACGGCGATCTTCTTCCTCGCCGCGGTGATCCGCTTGGGGCTTTACCCCTTCCACATCGTCGCCCTCCACCGCCGCCCGCGGGGCGATCTGATGCTCGATTTCGCCACGATGCTCCAGCCGCTGCCCGGCTTGATGCTCCTCGTCCGGCTGCTGGCCCTGCCCGCCGCGCCGACCTTGCCGCGCTGGGTGATGGGGCTGGCCGCCGCGACGCTCCTCTGGGGGGGGCTGTACGGGCTTGCCGCCGGTGCGGAGCGGTGGCGCTACGCGCTCTACGGCCTGATGGGGGCGCTCGTCCTCGGGATGGGCGGGCGTGCCGATGTGATGCTGTTCCTCGCGGCGGTGGCGCTCTGGGTGGCGGCGGTCGCCCTCCTGCTGCTCCATCGAGGGGTGGAGCGGGGGAGACCCGCTTCGGCCTGGCCGAGCTGGCTGGCCGCCCTCTGGCTGCTCGGTCTGCCGCCCTCTCCGGCGGGGGCGCTCTACCGCGCGGCCTTCGCCGGGCTGCCCTGGGTGGGGAAGGTGGTGCTCGTGCCGCTCGTGGCGCTGCCCTTCGCGGCCCTGCTGCTCAAGGCGGGGGAGAAGGCCCCGGCACCGACGCGCCCGCCCTGGCCGCATCGGTGGCTTGCGTTGGAGGTGGGGGTGGCGATGGCGGCGGGGGCACTCCTCGCCGTGGGAAGGGTGGCGTGGGCCTCGTGGTCGGGGTGGCTCTTCTGGCTGGCCGCGGTGGGGATGGCGGCGGCGCTCGTCCGCTTCGCCGGGCAGCGGCTCCGTCTCGACGGCCCGGCGTGGCTCTCCCTCCTCGATCTCTTCGATCTGCGCTGGTTCTACCGTGCGCTGTGGCGCGGGTGGGAGCACACGTTGGGCGTGGTGCGGGCAGCGGCGGAGATCGTCGAAGGACGCGGGGCGCTGATCTGGTCGCTCCTCATCGTCCTCGTAACCCTATTGATGGTGATGCAGCGATGATCTCGATCTGGGTCGGTCGGCTTTCCGCCTGGGCCTCGACGCCGGCCGTCTGGGGCCTTTTCGTGACGGGAGCGATCATCTACATCGTCTCCCAGTGGCACGTGCGCCTGGTCGCGCTCCTGGCGCAGTATTTCCTCATCGGCATTCTCTTCAGCCGCCTCTTCGCCGACCGTCCGGAGATGGCGCTGGTGAAGATGCTCGTCGGCTGGCTGATCTGCGGGGCACTGCACCTGAGCGCCCGCATCCGCGAGGAGGTCAACCCGCGGGAGGCCCCACGCCACGGCAAGGCAGAGATTCCCTTCCGCCTCGTCACGCTCTTCACGCTGACGGTGGCGGCGGCGATGGCGGCGCAGCACTACCCCCTGCCCTTCGTCCCCCCCGACCTGACGCTGGCCTGCTACCTGCTCGCCGTCCTCGCCCTCCTCTTCATCGGCACCGAGGCCGATGCCGTCGTCGTCGGCGTGGGGCTGCTGAACCTGCTGACGGCGCTGGACCTCTTCTACTCGGCGCAGGACCCGGCCATTCTCGTCACGGGGATGATCCTGATCATCGAGTTGCTCGTCGGGCTGGCCATTTCCTACCTGGCGGTGCGGCAGGTGCCGGAGGGGGAGCCATGACCATCGCGGGGCCGTGGGTCATCGTCGGCGTGCCGCTGGTCGTCGCCGCCGCGCTCCAGGTGCTGCGGCGCTGGACGACGGTGGCCGCCTGGGTGGGGGCCTTCACCGCGGCGGCGATGGGGGCGCTGCTCGTCTTCGCTCCGGCGGATGGGGAGATCGGCCTCGGGCGCTTGACGCTGGCCCTCTACGAACCGCTCGTCTTCCGCGGGCGCGAGTTGGTCATCGGCGGCTCCGATCCGTGGGCGCTGGCCTTCCTCTTCTTCACGACGGCGGGGCTGCTCGTCATCGCCTGGCGGCTGCTTCCCCAATCCCTCTTCTTCCCCGCGGCGCTGGCGACGGCGGCGCTCCTGGCCGCGGCGCTGATGGCCTCGCAGGTCGTCTACGTGGCGCTCTTCATCGAGATGGCGGCGCTGCTCATCGTCTTCCCGCTGCAGGAATCGGGCGGGAGCGGCGGCCTGCGCTATATGACCTACGCCACGCTCGCCCTGCCGGGGTTGATGGTTACGCAACTGCTGCTCGATCTCTTCGCCGTCTTCCCCAATGACGAGGGGCTGCTGGTTACCTCGGCGGCGCTGCTCAGCCTCTCCTTCGCCATTCTCTTCGGCGCGGTCCCCTTCCAAAGCTGGCTTTCCACCGTCGCCACCGACGGTTCGCCGCCCGTCGTTACCTTCATCTTCACCGCCCAGTTGGGCACCGTCTGGTTCATGCTCCTCGACTACCTGCAGACCTATCTCTGGCTGGAGCGGCAGGCGGCCCTGGGCACGATGCTCACCAACTTGGGGATCGTGATGATCGTCCTGGGCGGCCTGCTGGCCGCGGCGCAGCGGCGCTTGGGGCGGCTCGTCGGCTACGCGATGCTGGCCGACAACGGCGCGATGCTCCTCGCCCTGGGCAGTGAGCGGACGGAGGGGATGGCGCTGGCGATGCTCATCCTCCTCGCGCGGCCCCTGGCCTTGGGGCTGATGACGCTGGGCCTGCAGGGGCTGCGCGACTTCGGTCAGGGCAGCGATGCGCACGAACGGCTGATGGGGGCCGCCTGGCACGTCCCCTGGCGGGCGGCGGCCTTCCTCATCGGCGGGGTGGCGATGGCGGGCTTCCCCGTCTCGCCGGGCTTTGCGGCGCGCTGGGGACTGTACCACCTGCTCGCCCGCCGGAGCTTCTTCCTCACCACGGCGGCGCTGCTCGGCAGTGCGGGGGTGATGTTGGGCGTCGTCGGGGCCATCCGCGCCCTGCTGACGCCGGAAAAGCCCGTCGGCGGGCGTCCCGTAACCGTTGCCGAGGACCGCGTCGTCATCGTGCTCGTGGTCGCGCTCATCGTGGCGACCGTCCTCCTCGGCCTCTTCCCGCAGACGTTGGGCAGGACGGCGCTCCATCTGGCCGAAGGCTACACCTTCTTCGGCCCGTAGGGGGAGGGGGCGATGGCGCTGCTCTATGTCGATTACCGCGTCCGCCAGCGGGATCACCTCATCCGCCTCGTCAAGGCGATGGTCTCGCGGCTGAACCTGCGGGCCGTCCTGCGGATGACGTTGGAGAGCGCGGTGGAGATGCTCTACGGCAGCGTCGGGCTGATCGCGCTGCGCCGCGAGGGCGATCTCTTCACCTTCGCCGCCACCTACGGCATCCCGCCCGCCGTCGCGGAATCCTTCCGCCCGATGCTGGAGGGGCTGAGCTATCGGGAGGGACGTTTGCACATCCCCCCGGAGTTGATGGAGGAGGTCGCCCGCGAGACGGGGCTGCTCCTCCGGCAGATGGTCGCCTTGCCGCTGCTCGTCGAGGGCAATCTGCTGGGGGTCATCTTCGTCTTCCGTCCGCACAGCGCGCGGTTCACGCCCGATGACGAGGCGATCCTGGCCGTCTTCGCCGACTATGCGGCCATCGCCGTCTACAATGCCCGTCTCTACGAGGCCGTTGACGCGGAGCGGATGCGGCTCAACGCGCTGCTGGAGGTGAGCGCCGACGGGATTATGATCTTGGGTCCCGACCTGCGCATCGAGCGCTTCAACGCCGCCTTCGCCGCGCTGACGGGGTGGCCTGCTGCGGAGGCCAGGGGCCGCCCCTACGATGAGGTCGTCGTCTGGGCGCGGCGCAGCGCCCCGCAGACGCTACGCCACCTGGTCGCGGAAGGCTGGCCGCCCGATCACCCCAGTCTCTACGTGGAAGGCGACCTGCGCCGACGGAACGGGAGCCTGGTCGGCGTCGGCATCACCTACGCCCCGCTCCTGACGCGGCGCGGCAAGCTGATGAACATCATCGCCGTGGCCCGCGACATCAGCCACTTCCGCGAGGCGGACAAGCTGAAGGAGACCTTCATCTCCATCGTCTCCCACGAGTTGAAGACGCCCGTCGCCATCATCCGCGGCTATGCCGAAACGCTCCTCCGACCGGAGGCGCGGCGCGACGAGGCGCTGACGGAGGAGATGCTCTCCGCCATCGTCGAGGAGACCGACCGCCTGGCGCGGCTCGTGGACGATCTGCTCGATGCCTCGCGGCTGCAGGCGGGGGGCATTCCCCTCAAGGAGATCGGCGAGGTCGATCTGGCGGCCATCGTCCGCCGTGTCGTCGAACGTTACCGCCTGCAGACGGATCGGCACACGATCGTGCTCGACCTCCCCGCGGACTTCCCCATCATCCGCGGCGATGCGCGGCGGCTGGAGCAGGTCTTCGACAATCTCCTCTCCAACGCCATCAAGTACTCGCCGCGCGGGGGGACGATCGTCGTGCGCGGCGAAGTCCACCCCGCCGAAGTGCGCCTCTCCGTCAGCGATGAGGGCGTCGGCATCCCCCTCGAGGAGCAGGACAACATCTTCCAGCGTTTCTACCGCGTGGAAAGTCCGGAGACGCGGGCGGTGGCGGGTACCGGCTTGGGGCTTTACCTGACGCGGGCGATCGTCCAGGCCCACGGCGGGCGCATTTGGGTGAAGAGCGCGCCGGGCAAAGGCTCCACCTTCACCGTGGCCCTCCCCCTGCAGACGGACCTGGCTCTCCGCGGCGGTCAGTCGGCGAAGAAGCCGCCGCCTATCACCTCCTCGCCGCGGTAGAAGACGGCGGACTGCCCCGGCGCGAGGCCGCGTTGTGGCCGCGCGAAGCGCAGTCGCCAGCCCTCCTCCTCCCGTTCGAGCGTGGCCGCCGCCAGCGGCGCGCGGTGGCGAATGCGTACCTGCAGCGGTAGCGGCAGCGCTTCCGGCTCCCCGGCGGTGAAGACGACCGCTTCCAGCGCCGCCGTTTCGCGCAGGAGGGCGGAAAGCGGCCCCACGATCAGCGTGCGGGTTGCCTGCTCCATCCCCACGACGTAGAGCCGCTCGTCGCTGCCGACGCCCAGCCCTTTCCGCTGCCCGATGGTGTAGGCCGGCAGGCCGCGGTGCTCTCCCACCACCCTGCCATCCGTGGTCACGATGGGGCCGGGGCGGAAGGCGTCCGGACGGCGGTCGCGCAGGAAGCGGCGGTAATCCCCCTCGGCGATGAAGCAGAGGTCCTGGCTGTCGCGCCGTTCGGCGACGAGGGGGAGGGCGCGGTCGCGGGCCAGCGCCCGCACCTCGGCCTTCGAGCGCATCTCCCCCAAGGGGAGCAGGAGGCGGCGCAGCATCGATTGGGGGAGGCGGTAGAGGAAGTAGCTCTGGTCGCGCCGCGGATCGCGGCCTGCGAGGAGGTGGACCGTGCCGTCCGCCTCCCGCCGGAGACGCGCGTAGTGGCCGGTCGCGATCCATTGGGCACCGAGGCGGTTGGCCTCGGCGAGCAGCGCCCACAGCTTGACCTGGGGGTTGCAGAGGACGCAGGGATTCGGCGTGCGTCCGGTCGAGTAGGCTTCGATGAACGGTTCGACGATGCGCTGCCGGAAGCGTTCGCTCAGATCGACGGTGCGCCAGGGCAGGTGGAGGTGCTCGGCCACGGCCTGTGCAGCGCTCAGCGCCGTCTCCGCCGCGGGTGGCCACAGGCGCAAGGTTACGGCGTAAGGCTCGTAACCGGCTTCGAGGAGGAGGACGGCGGCTACGGCGCTATCCACGCCGCCGCTCAGCCCGAGCACGACGCGGGGCTTCGTCATCGGGAGGCTGCTGTCGGCTCCGTCTCTTCGCGCCGCGAGAGGCGGTAGCCGTACCGTCGGCGTGTTTCCAGCACGAAGGGCGCTTCCAGCTTGCGCAGGGCGCGGCGGAGCCAGTGGATGTGGACATCCATCGTGCGCGTGTTGCCCACATAATCGGTCCCCCACACTTCCTGCATCAGCCAGGCGCGCTGCAGAAGCCGCTCCGGCGCGCGGAGGAAGGCGGCCATCAAAGCCGCCTGCCGCGGGGTGAGGCGGACTTCGCGCCCGTCCCAGCACAGCGTGTGCGAGGTCATTCCCAGGCAGAGGCCCTCCCATCGGAGGACGTAAGCGTCGTGCGGCGAAAAGAGCCTCGTGAGCACGTTGCGCAGACGCCGCGGCGTCAGCGGGGGGGCGAGCATCTCATCGGGGGGCGGATGGCCGTCCGCTTCCCCCTTCCTGCCGAGGAGGTAGAGCAGGAGTACGTCGGGCCAGCGGGCGCGGCTGTCTTCGACGAAGCGGTGGAGATCGAAGCGGACGGAGGGCAGGTGCAGGATGATCAGGTCGGGGGGGCGGTCTTGCATCAACGCCTCGCGGCGTCCACGGGCGACGTGGACGTCGTAATCGTCCTGCAGAGCCGACAGCAGGGTCCTTTCCGGCGTGCGTCGGCGGATGACGAAGAGCACTTGACGGCGCTCCAACCCCTCCCCCCCGAATGAAGTCGGACCGACAACGGGCCGCCTTCCCATTATAGCCTCCCCGGCAGGGAGGACAAGGAGGGGAGATGGCGTGGCGCTTGACAACCTTATGAAGGCGGGCTATATTTTACTTGGGGCGTGGTGCAAGGCAGGAATTTTCCCTTGTCGAGGGCCATACGTGGCGAGGGGGTGGCCTGAATGCAGCGGACAGGTCGTCTGTGGGGCTGAAGAGGGGGAAGGCAGTAGTTGTGCTGTGTGATGGTGGATCAGATTTGCCTCTAATTATAAGTTAGGCGAGCAAGAGGAATGCAAAAGTGACCGTATACGAGCTTTACCACGATGAATCTATGGAAAATGGATACTGGCATGGCATCTTACTGGTTCCGGCGGAGAAAAAGCCATTATTGCTTGAATACCTTGGGAAAGCGCGCCATAATACTGGTTATCGTGACCCCTTGGGCATAAAGAAGGTGAAGAGAAATAACCGAGTTTTTGATTGTGCTTCATCATGGGTGCAACTTGGGCTGGGTTTCATGCGCTCTCGTGCTAAAACGCAGCCATTTTCCGTGTCACTTGGAAAACAAGGGAGGCAACGAATTCTTATCAACTTGCCGCAAGGCGCAATAGGAACTAAATTTATATTGTTTCGGGAACGTGATAACCATAAAGCAATGACAGGCTACCCTGATAGGGCGAGTAAGATTGAGACAACATTCCGTTTTGGAATTAAAGGTGGTTTGCACTTCTTGGGGTCGGACGAGCAACCTATTCACATTGAGAAAATGCACTTTGATGGTCACAAGCATCATCTCAGGCATTTGGACCGCAATCGCATTGTAGGACGATTGCAGGGGTTACGAAGATATTGTAGTATCTCGTCACGACCGGATATTATTGATGATAGATCGTCGGATCACAGGGCAGAAGACGCGCAAAGTTATGAGGATTGTCAGTTGTTGCAATTGACGGACCTGTTGATAGGGAGTTTCAGGACTGCATTAGGGGTTGTAACTAGAGATATTCACAAAGAGTTGGCTCGACTACCTAAAGAATTAATCTTAGACTACCAAAAGGGCTATGCCAGGATGAGAAACAGTAGGTGGTTCAGTTCCTTTTGGTTGAGTGAGTGTTTCCTTCAAAGCGATGGATGGCACTTCCAAACCTTGGAATTTGTTGAGGGCGATACAGATGTGAAACAATTATCTTTGCTGTAATACTTGCCTAACCACGGCTTCGCCTGACCCGCCTCCAGCGGCGGGTAAGCGACACGAAATTTGCCCGCTGTGATTCTAGTCGAAGTTTCTCAGATTGCCCGTTCCGGCGGGCAGGAGAGCCCAGCGTTAAGTATTTGGAAAATTTCCTTCCGCAGGAGGTCGACTTATGAGTGATGTTAAGGTGTATATCTCAGGAGCATTGACCAATGCTCCGAACCTAAAAGAACTACGTTCTTTCTATGAAGATATTGGTGCACTTTGTCGCGAACTTGCTATGGAACCTTATCTGCCTCACAAGTTTTCAGACCCGGAGCTCAACCCTGATCTTTCTCCAAGGCAGGTTTATGAGCAGGACAAGAAGCGTGTCCTCAGCTCAGATCTGGTGATTGCCTATGTAGGGGTCCCTTCGCTTGGTGTCGGGATGGAAATAGCCTATGCTGATGAGCACGACATTCCAGTGATTTTGGTTTACCCTGAAGGCGCCCGTGTATCAAGATTGGTGAGGGGTCTTCCCTCACGTATACTGATAGACGAAGTGCGATTTACCTCTAAGGAAGAAGCGCTATCACAGATCAGGAAAATTCTTACCGGGTAGTTTATTTGAAGAGTGGAATTGAAGAAGAAGATGCGGAGCGTGTGATAGAGTGTTGTGCTGGCTTCATCAACAGGGTGTAATTCCCTAGCGAGTTTATGTTGGAGTATGAAAAACAGGTGATTTGATGTGATCCTCAGTACCAGTTTATATCGAGTATCAGGGGTAATCGTTATCTATGCGTTTTAAAAGAGGAGCATAGACTATGCAAGAGGAAAACTACCCTTCGATTCTTATAGACACCCAGATAGTGCAAGCGGTTCGTGATGGAGAGTTACAAATAGTGGATCCTGATGGCCGCCCATTAATTGATGCTGGTACCGGAACAAGATCTGCAGATTCAGGATTAGATGCGCATGGTTATGTGCTACATCTCAGGAATCTATATAGCTGGCGTGAAGGGAAGTGGATTTCTTTAAAAGGTGGGCGCTCATATGTCTTGCGCCCGGACGAGTTTATTATCGCAGAGACATATGAAAAGCTTTCTTTGATGCGAAATGTTTGTGCTACTATTCATGCCCTAGCTCGTTTAACTTTGCAGGGGATTTCCCATATTTCTACAACAGTCCATCCTGGTTGGGGGGCGTCTTCCCCTGAAGTTTTGCGGATAGGAGTTCGGAACATGGCACCTTGGCCTATAACTCTGCGAGATAAACAACGAATTGCTCGTATGCTTCTCTGTAGAAGTTCTATCCCTGCTCAATTGGTTTCTGCTCCGACGGCGAAGGATATTTTTCAGTATATGGACACAATTATTGGGGAGTATCAACGTATACGCAATAGGCAGAGTAAAGCTGTAAAAGTTTTGCTTCTGCTTGTAGGTACGTTCTTTGTAATTGTAGTTGCCTCCTTGCTCCCTGGTAATCAATCCCCGATTTTTGATTGGCTCAAAGCGTTAGGGGCGGCGCTTATTGGATTATGGGCAGCGTATATGTTTAGGATGATGGGATTGTGATAAGTGTCTAACCTAGCGTACATCGGACACGGCTTCGCGGTGGGGCAACGTTGGCGGTTTTGAGGCGATATAGCGTCGCCCCTCTTGGGTAAACTCGCCGCTGCCGTTAACATCTTTCGTTGGGCTAATTAACCAAGGGAGAGCGTAGAAATGAACGGCGAAGTGGCTCAGATAGTTGCCCTAGTAGCGCACGGGAATCTATTTCTGAGTGGCAAGGATGTTGACCTTTCCACAAATTCCACACTTCAGTACATTTCCTCGATCAGGTTCGTTCGCTATGAAAGCAGGCAGAACACACAAGGCGTGGAAGTAGCCAGCAGTGTTTCCGAGTGGTTTGCTTTTTTGCGCTCGGCAAAAGCAACTCGTTTGTGGCATGTTGATTTTTACCACCAAAGGCAGGATATTCCGACACATATCGCCAGTGCTTTTTCGGGGGGTGTTTCAGCAGCCATTCAAGTCGATTTGCCCGAGGGTTTTGAACTATGGTTTCCAAAATGGAAAACAACGGGACTTATCAATGCCGGAAGAAAAAGTGTAAAACAGGAGAGAGAACATCACCACAAGGCAACTTTGCAAAAGCTATCGTTACTTCTGTGCAGGGTTTTTCGATGCCGCGGGTCCCGCAACCACGCCTCCCCTGCAGTATCGAAAAGCAAGGGGGAGGCAGACTTTGAAGACAGATCCAAGCCCTGGTCTGTAGAATATCGTGGTTTTATGTCTCCAGATTCTTGTGCTTTACCCATGCAAGAGATGCGTGCGGTCAAGGAGAGGCTCAGGGAGGCCGTCTCGCGGGCTAAAGAGTTCGCGCAAGGAACGCACTGGACGAAAGATTTTACGAGGTCGTTGGAAGCATTAGAATCTCCTGCGCCTGTATTCCCCTTCCCGGATATGCTTCCTTCTTCCGGTTTTCCTTTGGAAGCGCGTCAATTGCTGGCTGCGGCTGCACAGGCCTATGTCTTTGGCGGTATGGGTTCCTGGAATGATCTGAGCTTGCCAAATGATCCGGACATCATCGAGGAATACGAAGAAATTAGCACGGAGCTTTACGAAGCCATCCAATTTGCTATCCTAATGGCGTCCAATGCCTTTGCGGCTTGAGCGTTCGAATCAGCCCAGCACCGGTCGCAGCGGACAGCAGCTTCGCCAATCGCGAGAGCGGGCGCGAGAGGGACAGAGTGATTGTGCGGTCGCTGCTGCTGAGCTACACGTTGGAGTAGAAGGAAAATGATCTTTGTAGACCATAGAGAGTAGGAGGGATGAGCGCATGGAGAGGATCTGTCCCGGATGTAGAGGCAAAGGAGTCATCGAATGTCCTGTGTGTGGTGGGAGTGGCGTTGTTGTGAAGCGGCGGGGTGTGGTGGGGGAGATAGGGTTGAGGTCATTAAGGGAAGAGTGTCACACCTGTCAAGGAACGGGCAAGTTGCTGTGCGAGATGTGCGGGGGTGTGGGGAAGATCTTGGTGAGGGAGTTGGATTCGAGGAAGCGGAAGAGAGGGGGATTCTGAATCGAGACCAAAGGGTGGGTTGAGGAAGAGTTGAGAGTTGAGCTGCACCAGGGGCGCAGAGAATGCGTGAGGGAAATGCGCATCTCGCCTAACGGTTCACTTGAGCGGACTGGGCTATCGTGTGGGTTGCAAGGAGGATTGGGGCCGCTATTGGAACTCTGAGCATGGGGGAACCCGGGACCGATCCGCCACTCAGCTTGATGTCGTTCGGTGGCTGTCTATGAGAGGATGCTGAAGGATAACCCAATTATGTCCAACGTACAGGCGTTCTATGACCAGAACCCGGAGGCAGAATGGACGCGCCTTGATCGTCACAGAACTGAGTTTGCGGTAACTTTGCGGGCGTTGAGGGAGTTTCTGCCCA
>JALXBP010000134.1 GCA_026991395.1 Anaerolineae bacterium
TGGCCGGTCGGGGAGCCGGACGGCGGACGACGGGTCGGCGGCGCTTTGGGGGACGGGCACCCGGATCTGCGCCGATGCTCGACTTGACGGAGGATCGATGGGACGGGACGCCGTTGCGGACAGGTTTCTTCTTACGCCACTTAGCCATAGTTGCTCCTTTCTGCTCACGAAGGCACCACAATCATCACTCGCCGATCTGCTTGTGCAAGTATGCAGAGATGAAGGCGTCCAAATCGCCATCGAGCACGGCCTGCACGTTGCCCGTCTCGTAGCCGGTGCGGTGATCCTTGACCATCTGGTAAGGATGAAGGACGTAGGAGCGAATCTGATTGCCCCACCCGGCATCGGTATGCTCCCCCTTCAGCTCAGCAATCTGTCGGCGGCGCTTCTCCTCCTCCAGGCGGATGAGCCTCGCCTTGAGGATACGCATCGCCGTGGCGCGGTTCTGGGTCTGCGAGCGCTCATTCTGACAGGCCACGGTAATCCCGCTGGGGAGATGGTGGATGCGCACCGCCGTCTCATTCTTCTGCATATGCTGGCCTCCCGCCGTCGAAGCGCGGAAGGTCTCGACAACGATCTCCTTGGGGTCGATCTCCACCTCGACCTCGTCGCCGAGGTCGGGCCACATCTCCACGAGGGCGAAGGAGGTGTGCCGCCGGTGGGCCGCGTCGAAGGGCGAAAGGCGCACCAGGCGGTGGACACCGGCCTCCGCCTTGAGGTAGCCGTATGCGTAGGGGCCGCCGATAGCCACGGTCGCGCTCTTGATCCCTGCCTCCTCCCCCGCCAGTGAATCGAGAATCTCCGTGCGGTATCCCTTCCGTTCCGCCCAGCGGAGGAACATCCGCAACAACATCTGCGCCCAATCCTGGGCATCGGTGCCTCCGGCCCCCGCGTGGATGGCGAGGATGGCGTCGCCGCGGTCGTAAGGGCCGGAAAGGAGGAGGCGGAACTCTCCCTCATCCAGTTGCCGTGCCAACGCATCGGCCTCGGCCATCAGGTCGGGGAGCAACTCCTCGTCTTCCAGTTCGGCCAGCTCACGGGCGTCGGCGATCTGCTGACGCAGCCGCCGCCAGAAGCCCACCTCCTCTTCCATACGGGAAAGGCGCTGCATCAGTTGCCTGGCACGCTCCGGCTGGTTCCACAGCGCGGGATCGGCAGCCTCCTCCCGCAGACGCTCGACTTCGGCCTCCCGTGCAGGGAGGTCAAAGACGCCTCCAGATGGCCTCCACACGGTCGGCCATAGATGTCAAACGCTCGCTCAAATCGCTCATAGCACCTCCTTGCGGTGATTTTCGCGCTACTCCCCGCCCTCCTCGTGCAGCAGGGCGTCGATGAAGGCATCGGCATCGAAGGGAGCCAGGTCCTCGATGCCCTCTCCCGTGCCCACGAAGCGGATGGGCAGCCCCAGCTTCTTGCCGATGGAAAGCACCATCCCGCCCTTCGCGCTGCCGTCCAGCTTGGTGAGGACGATGCCGGTTACCTTGACCGCCTCCGTAAACCGTTCCGCCTGCATCAGGCCGTTCTGGCCCGTCGTCGCGTCGAGGATGAGCAGCGTCTCGTGCGGCGACCAGGCGATCCGCTTGGCGAGGATGTGGCGAATCTTGGCCAACTCCTCCATCAGGTTGTGCTGCGTGTGGAGCCGCCCCGCCGTATCGACGATGAGCACGTCGGTCTTCCGCGAACGGGCGATGTCGATGGCGTCGTACACCACGGCAGCCGGATCGCCCCCCTCCTGCCCGGTCACGACGGGGACGCCGGCCCGCTCTCCCCAGAGGCGCAGTTGCTCGATGGCGGCAGCGCGGAAGGTGTCGGCGGCGGCCAGCATCACCGAACGCCCCTCGCGGCGCAGACGGTAGGCGAGCTTGCCGATCGTCGTCGTCTTGCCGGAGCCGTTGACGCCGACGACGAGGATGACGGCCAGCGGCCAGTCGAGGTTCAGCGTGCCGCCGTCGGGGGGGAGCAGCGCACGCAGCGCCTCCTCCAGCAGCCGCCGCAGATCGCGCCGCTTGATGATCCCCTCCGCCTTCACCCGCTCCCGCAGTTCGTCGAGGAGCGCTAACGTCGTCTCCACGCCCACGTCGCCCTGGATGAGCAGCGCCTCCAGTTCCTCCCACGTCTCCTCGTCGATCTCACCGGCCCCCAGCAGCCCCGCAATCTGCCCGAAGACGGCTTTGCGGGTCTTGCGCAGGCTCTCGAAGAAGTTTCCCATCGCGCCTCCCTGATTCGCTCGTCATCCTCCGCGCAAATTATAGGCGAAATGGCCGCATTGACACGCCGCGGCCCCGCATTGGCATTCCATCCCTTCTGCCTATAATCGACTTAGCCAATCCGCCGTCGAAAGGACGGCGCGAGATCAAGCAAGGGAGGCATCGACCGATGGAAATCACCTGGTACGGGTTGGGGATGTTCCGCATCACCGAACGCGGCTACCCGGCAGTGATAGCCGAGCCGTGGGAGGCGGACGTCCCTCTCCCCAAGGTCCGCGCCGACATCGTGACGACGAGCCACATCCTCGACGATCCGCGCACGAAGCACTGGAAGGGGCTGCGCGGCTCTCCCGTAACCTTAGCCGCTCCGGGGGAATACGAGATCGGCGGCCTCTTCATCACCGGCGTCGCCGCCTTCGCCGACCGCAAGAACGGCGCGGAGCAAGGCGAGACGGTACTCTACGCGCTGAACTACGGGGCGATCACCGTCGCGCACTTGGGGCGGCTGGGACACGTCCCCTCGCAGAGCACCGTCGAGAAGCTGGGCAACGTCAACGTTCTGCTCCTGCCCGTCGGCCTTCCCGACGCCCTGACGCCCGCGATGGCCGCAGAGGTCGTCAATATGATCGAACCCAACATCGTCATTCCGATGGAGTACAAGGTGGAACGAGCGCCCTTCAAGGTGGCCCGGCGTCCACTGCGCCCCTTCCTCAAGGAGATAGGCGGGCAAGACGTCGAGCCTCGTCCCTCGTTCAAATTCAACGCCCGCGACCTGCCGGAGGAGACGCAAATCGTCCTGCTCCGGCCACAGGGCATAGGGTAAGCCCATCGAGGAGGTGAGACTATGACGCGCTACCTTTGGCTGATGGTGATCGCCGTTCTCCTCATCACGGCGGGCGGATGCAGCCACGCCGTGCCCTCGCTGGAGGAGGCCAAGGCCAAGATAGAGCAGGGCGACTACGACGGCGCTTATGCCGACCTGCAGGCCATCGTCCAGGCCGAGCCGGACAACGTCGAGGCCCAGTTCCAGTTGGGGATAGCCGCCCTGCGCAGCGGCCACGACGATGTCGCCCGCACCGCCTTCCAGCGCGTGCTGGAACTCGACCCTTCCCGCGCCGCCGCAGTGCACCACAACCTGGGCGTGCTCGCCTACCAGGAGGGCAAGATCGACGAGGCCATCGCCGCCTTCCAAACAGCGCTGAGCAGCGAACCGAACGACCCCGACACGCACTACCAGCTTGGGGCCGCCTACCTCGTCCAGGCGCTGCCGGACAGCCCCGATGCGCCGGTGGACAACGCCAAAGTCGAGGCGGCGATGGCGGAATTCGAGAAGGCGCTGAGCATCGACCCGCAGAAGGCCGAGGCGATGGTCGGGCTGGGGAACGCCTACCTCCTGCGTCAGCAGCCCGATGAGGCGATCGCCCAACTCGAGGCCGCCCTCGAAATCAGCCCGGAGATGCCGGAAGCCCTCTTCACCTTGGGGCAAGCCTACGCGCAGGCCGGGCGGATCGAGGAGGCGAAGGCGACGCTCCACCGCTTCCTCGAGACGAACCCGCCTGCCCCCTGGGCACAGCAAGCTCAGGCACTGCTGGCGCAGTTGGGCGAGGCCGGCCCTTAGCCCCCCGCCGAGGCATGCGATGGCACAACCTGTCAAGCTGCTGATGACGTGGGACATTCGTCCCGGCCACGAGGAGGACTACCTCCAGTTCATCACCCAGGAGTTCACGCAGGCGATGCTCAAAGCCGGGTTGCAGGCCACCGATGCGTGGTACACGATCTATGGCCCGCGCCGTCCCGAAGTGATGATGGGCTTCCTCGCGCCCAACCTGGAGATGATCAAGACCTTCATCGCCTCCCCGGCCTGGCGGCAGATCAAGGCCCGCCTGCTGGAATACGTGGACAACTACGAGCAGAAGGTCATTCCCTACAAAGGCGGCTACCAACTCTGACCTTCCGAAAGGCACGACGGCGGAAGCCTTCTTGCGCTTCCGCCGTCGCCGCTTTTCCGTCAGTCGCCGTAGCCGTGAGGATGGGTGCGGTGCCAGTCCCAGGCCGTCTGGATGATCGTCCGCAGGTCGGGGAAGCGCGGCTGCCAGCCCAACTCACGGCGGATCGTCTCGCTACCGGCGATGAGCACGGCGGGGTCGCCGGGCCGCCGGGCGACGACCTTCGCCGGGATGGGGTGGCCGGTAACCTCCCTCGCCGTCTCGATCACCTCCTTGACGGAGAAGCCCTGACCGCTGCCCAGGTTGTAGGTGCGGCTCCCCCGATCCAGTGCGTGCAGTGCCAGGATGTGCGCCTGCGCCAGGTCGCTGACGTGGATGTAGTCCCGCACCGGCGTCCCGTCGCGGGTCGGGTAATCGTCGCCGAAGATGGCAATCGACTCCCGCTGCCCTAACGCCACCTGCAGCACCACGGGGATGAGGTGCGTTTCCGGATGATGGTCCTCGCCGCGCTCTTTCGTCGCCCCGGCGGCGTTGAAATAGCGCAGCGCCGCATAGCGTAGTCCGTAGATGCGGTCCATCCAGTGGAGGATGCGCTCCAGGATGAACTTCGACTCGCCGTAGGGACTGCCGGGGACGATCCGCTCCTTCTCGTCGATGGGAATGCGCTCCGGTCGGTCGAAGAGGTTGGCCGTCGAGGAGAGGATGAAGCGGCGCACGCCGTGTTCCACCGCGCTGCGGATGAGGTTCAGCCCGTTGGTCACGTTGTCCCCGATGTAGAGGAAGGGCTGCGCCATCGACTCCCCGACGAGGGTGTTGGAGGCGAAGTGCATCACCGCCTCCGGCTCGAATTCGTCGAAGAGCGCGTCCACGGCGGCGGCATCCTTCAGGTCGCCTTCCACGAAGTGCGCCTGCGGGTGGACGGCGGCGCGGTGCCCCTGCGAGAGATTGTCGAAGACGACGACCTCCTCTCCCGCCTCGATCAGGGCCTCCGTCACGATACTGCCGATGTAACCGGCTCCGCCGGTAACCAGAATACGCATCAAAGACCTCCTTTCACGCTTTGCCGTCGGCCAGAGCCTCCCAGAAAGCCAGCACCGTCTGAATGCCGCGGTAGAAGTTCGGGAGGTAGAAGCGCTCGTTGGGCGCATGGATGCCGTCGTCGGGCAGGCCGAAGCCCATCAGCACGGGCTGAAGCCCCAGTTCTTGCTGGAACGTCGTCACCACCGGGATGCTGCCACCCTCCCGCATCAGGACGGGGCGCTTCCCGAAGCCGAACTCGTAGGCCCGCGAGGCCGCCTCCATCGCCGGACTGTGCCGCTCGATGAGCGCGGGGGGTGCGCCGTGGAGCACGCGCCCCTCGACCCGTACCGTGGGCGGGGCGATCGCCTGCAGGTAGTCGAGCAGCAAACGGGCGATCTCCTCCGGCTCCTGGTCGGGCACGAGGCGCATCGAAATCTTCGCGTGCGCCCTGGCCGGGATGATCGTCTTCGCCCCCTCGCCGGTGTAGCCGCCCCACATCCCGTTGAGATCGAGCGTCGGGCGCGCCGAGGTGCGCTCGATGATCGTGTAGCCCGGCTCCCCCCAATCGGTCGGGACGCCGGTCTCCTTCAGCCACGCCTCGCGGTCGAAGGGAATGCGGGCCAGTTCCTCGCGCTCCTCCTCCGTCAGCGGGCGCACCTTGTCGTAGAAGCCGGGGACGGTGATCCGCCCTTCCTCGTCGTGCAGAGCGGCGATCATCGCTGCCAGCGCGTGGAGCGGATTGTGGACGGCCCCGCCGTAGCTTCCGGAGTGGAGATCGTGCGCCGGGCCGGAGACGGTGATCTCCACGTAGGCCAGGCCGCGCAGGCCGTAGAGGATGGCGGGCAGGTCGGGGCGGAGGATGTGCGAATCGGAGATGACGGCCACGTCGGCGGCCAGCAGATCGCGGTGCTCGCGGATGAACGGCTCCAGGTGGACGCTGCCGATCTCCTCTTCCCCCTCGAAGAGGCACTTGAGGTTGACCGGCGGTCGTCCCCGCGTCCGGTAGCAGGCTTCCGCCGCCTTGAGGTGGGTGTAGAGCTGCCCCTTGTCATCGGCCACGCCGCGGGCGTAGAGGTAGTCGCCGCGGACGGTCGGCTCGAAGGGCGGCGTCTCCCACAGTTCCAGCGGATCGGGCGGCTGGACATCGTAATGGCCGTAGACGAGGACGGTCGGGGCCTCCTCACCGGCGGCCATCCATTCCGCATAGACGACGGGATGCCCCTCCGTGGGGATGATCTCCGCCCGCTCGAACCCCGCCTCCAGCAGGCGCTGCCGCAACATCCCGGCGGCGCGGCGGATGCCCTCGCGATAGGCCGGGTCGGTGCTCACGCTGGGGATGCGCAAGAAGCTCTTCAACTCCTCGACGAAGGCTTCGCCGTGGCTTTGGGCGTACTCAAAGGGCGTCATCGTTGTTACCTCCTCGCTGCTGATAGGCCACAGTGTAGCACGTCGGGTGCGAGCGGCAAGGTTGACAAAATCATCCTTTTGCATACAATGAGGGCGTCAGTGCCCCAGTGGCGGAATTGGCATACGCGGCAGGTTGAGGACCTGTGCCCGAAAGGGCGTAGAGGTTCAAGTCCTCTCTGGGGCACCTGACCAAGGGCGATCTCGTTGGAGATCGCCCTTTTCGTTTGACATCCGCCCCGCGCCACGTAGACTGATCCGGCACAGACCGAACTGTCGAACGGAGGAAGCGAAGATGCGGGCACTGGTTACCGGAGCGACGGGCTGTGTGGGCGCAAACATCGCCGAGGCGCTGCTGAGGGCCGGTTACGAAGTCCGCGCCCTGCGTCGGCGCACCTCCCGAATGACGGCCCTCGACGGCCTCGCCGTAACGCCGGTCGTCGGCGATGTGCTGGATGGGGCCTCGATGCGGGCGGCGATGGAGGGGTGCGACCTCGTCTTCCACGCCGCCGGTATCTCCCAGTACTGGCGCAACGATACGTCGCTCATCTACCGCGTCAACGTCGAGGGCACACGCACCGTCCTCCGTGCCGCGCAGGATGCCGGTGTGGCCCGCTTCGTCTACACCAGTTCCGCCGCCACGCTGGGACTGCCCACCCGTCCCGGCGAGATGCTGGACGAACAGCACCCCTTCAACATCCCGCCCGACCTCTTCCCCTACGCCCACAGCAAGCTCCTGGCGGAAGCGGCGGTGCAGGAAGCCGTCGCCCAAGGGCTGGACGCGGTCATCGTCAACCCCGTCGCCGTCATCGGGCAGCGGGACATCGGCTTCGTCGGCGGCGAGGTTCTGCGCACGGTGAAGCGGGGGCTGGGCCTCGTCGCGCCGCCGGGCGGGATGGGCGTCGTTTCCGCCTACGCCGTCGGGCTGGGCCACCGCCTGGCCGCCGAGCGGGGGCGCACGGGCGAGCGCTACCTCCTCGTCGGCGAGAACATCACCCACCGCCGACTGATGACGCTGGCCGCCGCCATCGTCGGGGGACGCCCGCCGCTCGTCACGCTGCCGAGGGTGCTGCTGCCGCTCCTGGCCCGCCTGGCAGAACGGGCCGCCCGTGCGGGGCGGTCGCTGCCCGTCGATGCCACGCAGATTCGCCTGAGCGCTTACGACCTCTACTTCGACGGCGGGAAGGCCGCGCGCGAACTGGGCTTCCCGCCGCACAGCGCCGAGGCCGCGATACGCGAAGCCTGGCTCTGGTACCGCTTGCACGATCTGCTTTAGGAGTGGCTATGTACGATCCCTACAGACCGCGCAGACGCCGCTACCCTTCCTTCAGGGAGCGCCGCCGCACCCCCTTCTGGCGGCTCTTCCTCTGGTTCGTCCTCATCGCGGCGGGGCTGCTGGTGCTCTACTACCTCTACTTCGGGACGGGGGAGCACCTGCCGACGACGGCGGAGGGAACGCTCACCCCCTTCCCCACGCCGACGCCCTCCTCCGTGGCCCTGGCCGCCGCAGCCGACGATGCCTACTGGCAGGGACGGCTGGAGGAGGCCGTCGCCGACTACGAGGCGGCGCTCGACCTGGAGCCGGAGCAGGCGGAGCTTTACGCGCAGGCCGCGCGGCTGGCCATCTTCGCCGGGCGGCCCCAGCGCGGGCTGCAGCTTGCCCGCGAGGCGACCGCCCTCGCGCCCGACAACGCCTTCGCCTGGGCGGTGATGGGGATGGCCTACGACTGGCTCGGCTTCCCCGAAGAGGCAATCCGGAATACCCAGAAGGCGATCGACCTCGACCCGACGCTGGCGCAAGCCCACGCCTACCTGGCCGAAGCCTACGTGGACGCGGGCAACTGGATCGCCGCCAACGACGAGATCGAGACGGCGCTGGAACTGGACGGCAGCAACGTCGATGTCCTGCGCAATCACGGCTACGTGCTCGAAGTCCAGGGCAACTACACGGGGGCGATTGCGGCCTATCGGCAGGCCTTGGCCCAGCACGTCCCCCTCCCTCACATCTACCTGGCGCTGGCCCGCAATCAGGAGGCGCTCGGCCTCTACCAGAAGGCGCTCCAGACTTACGAGGAGGCCCTCCAGCGCCTGCCCGACGACCCGGCCATCCTCGACGCCATCGGCTGGGCCTACCTGCTGCAGGGCGACTACGGCCAGGCGGAGAAGATGCTCCTCCACGCGCTGGAGGTGGCCCCGGACAACTGGAAGGCAAGCGGCCACCTGGGGACGCTCTACTTCCAGCGGCGCAACTACGAGGATGCCATCCCCGCCTTCCAGCAGGCCATCCGCTTGGGGGAAGCGGCCCAACGCAGCCGCACCCTTTCCCTGCGCCTGACCCGGGAATCGCTGCCGATGGGCGATGAGCCGACGGGCGAAACGGTCGCCGAAGGGAACTTCACCTTCCCGCGCGACAACCGCTCCCCGCTGCGGGCCGTCCTCCAGGGCGAGAAGGCGACGGGCATCGCCCGCCTCGATCCGCTGGACGGCCACTACGCCATCGCCGTGGAGGGGCTGGAGCCGCTTCCTCCCAACAGCGGCTACGTCCTCTGGTTCGATGGCCTCCTCACGCCGGAACGAGGCCCCGTCCACAGCGAAGCGCTCACGCCGGACGCCGACGGCCATCTGAGCTACAACGGCGTAACCGGCCCGGTGAAAGGGCCGCCGATCGAGTTCTACTACACCGAGGCCCTCTGCTACTACTTCCTCGACCAGTGCGACAAGGCCGAACCCTACATCCAGGTCGCCCTGCGTATCGATCCGGAGGACGCCAATGCGCTGGAGACGGCGCGGCTCTGCCACGCGCCGTAGCCTCCCCGACGCGGCGGCCCTCCTCCTGCTCGCCGCGGCGATCCTCTGGCTCTACCGCGCCCTCGCCGTCGGCCGCGTGCTGGCCGCGGGCGATCTCCAGAACTACTTCTTCCCCTACTGGGCGGCGCTGACCCGCATCGCTCATCGCTCGCATCCCTGGCACGCCCTCTTCTGGAATCCCTGGCTCTTCGCCGGAGCGCCGCTGGCGGCCAACTCGCAGGCGGGGAGCTTCTACCCGCTCAACTGGCCCTTCTGGCTGGCGGGCGACGGCTCCCTGCGCGAGGCGGCGCGGACGCTTCACTTCAGCCTTCTGCTCCACCTCGTCCTCGCCGCCTGGACGGCCTACGCCCTGGGGCGGGCGCAGAGGATGCCCATCGGCGGCGCTGTCGTCGCCGGGCTGCTCTACGGCGGCGGCGGCTTCCTCGCCCTCCACGGCGAGCACCTCAACCAGCTTCAGGGGCTGGCCTGGCTCCCCCTCCTCTTCCTCCCTCCGGAGGAGGCACCCCGCCGCTCCGCCGTCATCGGAGGCGCGGCGCTGGGGCTGATCATCCTCGCCGGCCATCTGCAAACGGCCTTCATCGCCGCGGTGGGGCTGATCGTCGCCCGCCTCCTGCGGCTCCGCACGGCAGGCCGCCAGGCCGTCGTGAGCACGGCCCTCGGCTTCGCCATAGCCCTCTCGGTCGCCGCGCCGCAACTGGCCCTGACGCTTCCCCTGAGCCGCCGCTCGATGCGGGCGGCGGGGCTGCCGTGGCGGGAGGCGCTCTCCTTTTCGCTGCCGCCCTGGCAACTGCACCGGGCGCTCCTCCCGCCGCCCCTCGTCGCGCCGCTCCTGCCGGAGGGGGTGGCCTACCTCGGTCTGTGCGGGCTGGCGCTGGCCGGATGGGGGCTGTGGTGGGGATGGCGGCGGCGCAGCGGACCTCTCCTCCTCTGGGGCGGCCTGGCCGCGACGGGGCTGGTGCTCGCGTTGGGCGGCTACGATCCGCTCTACCTGCTGGCGGCACGATCGCGCCTCCCCGGCGTCATCCAGTTCCGCGCTCCCGCGCGTTACCTGGCGCTCTACGCGCTGGCGATGGCGGAACTGGGCGGATGGGGAGCCTCGCGGCTGCCCACCGTGGCCCGACCGGCGATCGCCGCGCTCCTCCTCGCCGAACTCAACCTCGCCTTAGGGGCGATGCCCGCGTCGAGGGCGACGGCGGCCTCCGCCTACACCGATCTCCGCCCGGCGACCGCCCGCCTCGTCGCCGCCGCCAGGGCCGCCGCCGAGGCGGGGAGACCGCCACCGCGCTTCCTCAGTCTCTCGCAGACGCTCTTCGATGCAGGCGACGAGACGGAACTGACCCGCCTCTACGCCGGGAGCCTCTCCGACGAGGCGATGTGGAGCTACCTCGTCGCCGCCAAGGCGCGGGAGGTGCTCGCTCCCAACTTGCCCCTCGCCTTTCGCGTCCCCGCCGCCGACGGCTACGACGGCGGCCTGCTCCCCACGCGGGACTACGGCCTCTTCAGCCGCCTCCTCCTCTCCCAAGGGACGATGGACGGACGGCTGCGCGAGAACCTCGAGGCCATCCCCGACCAGCGCTGGCTCGATCTGCTGGATGTGGGCTACCTCATCACCGACAAGACCGGCGACCGCTGGATCGAGGGGGTCTTCTACGATTGCCAGTTTCGCCCGCGCCTGGCGGCGGGGGAAGCGATGACGGTGGCGGAGGTTCCGCCGCTGGAGGGGACGGCGCTGGCGCTGCTCTACGCAGGCGAGGGGGAGGCGCAGGTACGGCTGGCGGACGGGCGGGGCCTTCGCTTCGAGCTGCCCGCGCAGGAGGCGGCGACCGAGCCGCGCTTCCTCCGCTGGGAGGGGGCGGCGACGGCGGTCGGGGTGGCCT